>CASFRF010000039.1 GCA_949297015.1 uncultured bacterium | reverse complement strand
TGTGATACATTATTCTCTGCCGCCGGAGTGTAGGGAGCGTCCCCGTTTGATACTTCGGTTGACGCAGTTTGGGTCGACTGCTGACCCCTACTTGCCTTTTCCCACTCTACGATAAAAGAGTCTCTCCGCCCTGCGTACCTCTCCGCAAACTGGGTAATCAGCCCGTGGTCAAAGGTTTCCGAATCGAGAAAAACTCCATCCTTCGATACTACGACCGAATGAATCGCGCCCTCCTGATAAGAGCGCACAAAGACAGGGTTTCCACTTTTCGGGTCCCGGATTTTTGCTTGTGCGTTTTCCAAGGTTTCCACGATACGGGGCAGCCACGCGATCTTGTTTGCGATCCCGAAGTTGCTGCGCTTTCCGTCGCTGTCCTCCGACGCAATCAAGTGGAGCAGCCGCTTTGCGAGGGAGCCTCTCTCCGGGTTTTTAATCAGAATCTCCGAACCGTCGGCGGCGGTAACTTTGTCCGGAAAGGCCTCAAAGATTTCTGCCACGGTTGGTAGTATCTGCTTGATGGAGGAAAACTTATCCGTGAACAGCGGAACCCTGCCGCGCTCTGCCGGCGCCGTGGCTCCCGCCGGGCGAAAACCGCGGGACCGACTTGAAAAAACAAAAACCCGGTGTATTGTCTCCGACCAATCTTTCGTTCCGGGTGGAACGAAGCAGCTGAAAACCTCACAACCAAAGATGTTCAATTGATGAATGTGCGTGAACTGTTCGGAGATCGGGTCTTCAACCAGAAACTGCTCTCGCTGGCCTTCCCGATCACCCTGCAGAACCTGATGCTCGCCCTGGTCGCGGCGGCCGATGCGATCATGCTCGGACGGGTCAGCCAGAACGCCATGGCCGCAGTCTCGCTGGCCACCCAGATCCAGTTCATCCAGAACATGCTGCTGGGCGCGATCGTCTGCGGTGTCGGCATTCTCGGCGCCCAGTACTGGGGTAAACGGGACATCGCTAAAATGGGCGACATCTTCGCGTTGAGCATCCACGAGGCGGTGCTCGTCTCGCTGGCCTTCTTCCTCGGCTGTCTGCTGATCCCGGAAAAGTTGATGCTCCTCTTCGCCCACGATCCCGAACTGGTGACCATCGGAGCGGAGTATTTGCGGGTCGCCGGCTGGTCCTATCTGCTGACCGGCGTCTCCCAGTGCTATCTGGCGATGATGCGGGTCAGTGAACACGCCTCCCGCTCGGCCTGGATCAGCTCCGGCGCGGTGGTGTTGAACATCATCTTGAACGCGATCTTCATTTTCGGCGCCTTCGGACTTCCCGCCATGGGCGTGCGCGGCGCGGCGCTGGCTACGGTGATCGCCCGGATCATCGAGCTTGGCTGGTGTGTCTTCTCCAGCTACGAAAAAACCTTCATCCCCTTGAAACTCAAAGCCCTGTTTCATTTTGACCGGATCCTGTTCCTCGATTTCTGGCGCTATACGCTCCCGGTGCTCGGCAGTTTCCTGCTCTGGGGAATCGGCTTTACTTCGTACACCGCCATCATGGGCCATCTGGGCCCGGACGCGGCAGCGGCCAACGCCGTGGCCGCCGTGGTGCGCGATCTGATGTGCTGCCTGTGCAACGGCATCGCCGCCGGTGCCGGCATCCTGATCGGCAACGAACTGGGGGCCGGTGACCTGATCCGGGGCAGGCGCTACGGTGAACGGGCGATGATCCTCTCCTTCCTCATCGGCTTTCTCTCCACGCTGGTGATTCTCGGTTCGATCCCGCTGGTCTCGCATTATCTGGAACTCACCGAGCGGGCGCAGTACTACATGGTCGGCATGTTCCTGATCCTTTCCGTCTATATGATCGGGCGCTGCGTCTGCACCGTGGTGATCAACGGGATCTTCTCCTCCGGCGGCGATACGCTGTTCGACGTCTACAGTCTGGCGGTCTGCATGTGGGGAATCGCCTTGCCCTGCGCCTTTCTGGGCGCGTTCTGGCTGCAGCTGCCGGTGCTGGCGGTCTACGCCTGTACCTGTGTGGATGAAGTCGGTAAAGTGCCGTGGGTGATGTTGCACTATCGCCGGTACCAATGGGTGCGGAACATCACCCGGAGTTGAGAACCCGGGCGCGGCTTGACTGGTCGCCGGAAAAGCGGTATAGTAACCCGAAATGATCATGATGTCGCGCCCGCGGGCGCGAGGCAACGCAAGGTGGAATCGAATGCGTGATTTTGACCCGCTGGCCATTCTGGAATTCTTCTATCCGGAGGATACGCCGCTGCGCCGACTGCTGCTCGAACACAGCGGTCAGGTCCGGGACAAGGCACTGGCGCTGCTGGCGGCCGCTCCCGCCACGGAGCCGCTTCCCGAGCGCCGGGTGGTGGTGGCCGGCGCGTTGCTGCACGATCTCGGCATCGGCCGCTGCCATGCGCCGGGCATCGGCTGTCTGGGGACGGAACCCTATCTGGCCCACGGCGTGATCGGAGCCCGGATGTTGCGCGAATACGGGCGGACCCACGGTCTGGAGCAGGAGCTCGAGCCCTGCGCCCGGATCTGCGAACGTCACACCGGCAGCGGCATCACCGCCGCGGCGATCCGCAAGCACCGGCTGCCGCTGCCGGTCCGGGACTATCTGCCGGAGACCCCGGAAGAGCAGCTGATCTGTCTGGCGGACAAGTTCTACTCCAAATCCGGGGATCGCAGGGAGCTGTCGCCGGAGCGTATCCGTCGGCAGCTGGCCCGGTTCGGCGCCGATTCCGTGGCCCGCTTTGACGCGCTGTGCGCCCGGTTCGGACTCTGAAGTTGATGGTCTGGGAAAAGAAAAATGAATGTCCGGGTTGCATTTGATATATTTATGTGTTATGATAGTGTAGAGTAATTGAGGACGAAACGACCGAATCAACTTCAGGAGGTGGCATGAACGTGCAGGAACGATGGCTTCCGGTGCTGGCGGCAACGATGCTGGCGCTGGCGGCGGGAGGTGCGGAGCCGGAGTCGGCGATGCTGGGGCGGCAGACGCAGAACGAGGGGGTGACGGCGTTGCCGGTGAAGGAGCCGGTGCGGGTGGATGGAAAGCTGGATGAGTGGGATCTTACCGGAGAGATCTGGAGCTTTGCCGATGTCGAGGTCCGCGACAACTTTTCGGTGCGGAGCGCCGCCATGTGGGATGCGGACAACCTCTACCTCTCGTTTCGCTGGCGGGACCCGATGCCGCTGAACAGTTCGGTGGATCCCGACTTCGACCACCGCAACGGCTGGCGGGCCGATGCGGTGCAGCTGCGCTGTCAGGCGGGGGATCAGGTGAGCTGGATCACGGTCTGGGAGTTTCAGGGCAAGGCGAATTTTCACATCGATTACTGGGAGTTCAAGGACAAGCCCGGTAAGATGGTCGAAAAGCTGTACAAGGGGAAGGTCGGCTCCGCGGAGCTGGGAGACGGCATCGAATCGAGTTATCGCAAGCTGGAGGACGGGGCCGGTTTTGTCCACGAGCTGAAAATCCCTTGGCAGGTGATGTTCCGGGCCGACCGGAAGATGCGCGTCGGCGACAAGATCAAGCTCGGCATGGAGTTCATCTGGGGCGACGTGACCGGCAAGGCCTGGCCGCTGCACCGCTATGTGGACAACATGGCCCGGGGCGAGACCAAGCGCGAGTTCTACTGGTCCTCGGTCGGCGCCTGGGGCGAGCTGCTGCTGGGCGCGAGCGGCTCGGCGAAGCCCCGCAGCTATGTGGCGGCCTCGTCGCGGCTGCCGGGCGTGATTCCGGTGCGCGCCGAAATTCCGGCCGACGCCGAAAACTTCACGCTGGTTTTGGAGGACGAGGGGGGGAACCGGGTGCGCAATCTGGCCGGGGCATTCGCCGCCTCCGACTTCACCGTGGCGAATCACGAGGGAACCCGGACCGTGGAGGTCCAATGGGACGGACTCGACGATTACGGTAAACTGGTGAAGCCGGGGGCCTACCGGGTGCGGGGACTCACCGCCGGTAAGCTCGGCGCCGACTATGTGATGAGTTTTTACAGCCCGGGAACCCCGCCGTGGGCCACGCCCGACGGGAAGGGCGGCTGGGCCGCCGATCACACCCGGCCGGAGTTTCTGGCGCGCTCCGGCGACCGGATGGTGATCTCCTGCCGGGTGGTCGAAGGCGGCGTCGGACTCTTTGCGGTCGGTCCCGACGGGAAAAAGCTCTGGAGCGCACAGCGCGCGACCAATGCCATGACCGCCAATGACCAATACGTCTACACCGATCCCAACCACTGGACCGACCGGAATCGTTATCTGATGCGCTTTGACGCCCGGACCGGGAAGTACGCCCCGTTCACGTTGAACGGGAAGGAGCGACCGTTGCCGCTGCCGCAGAAGGAGCTTCTGGGGGACGACCGCTACACCCGGGTGCTGGCCGCCGGACCCCGGGATTTCATGGCGGTGCTCAACACCGGGACGCTGGCCTTGTTCGACGGTGAAAGCGCCGAACTCAAGCGCGAATTTCCGGTGAAAGTGCAGGGCTTCCAGCCCGGTATCATCGCGCGTGACGCCAGTTCCGGACTGCCCAAGGCGCCGGATGGCGACGAACGCATCCCGCTGGCTTACAACGGCGAAGAGGCCTTCTTTTTTGTTGGAAATCAGTTGACCGCGCTCAAGGTGGCCGACGGTTCCTGCCGGACCATTGCCCTGGATCCGGCCCCGCAGCTGCCCACGGCGCTGGCGCTCGACGACGACGGCAATCTGGTGCTGGCCGATCAGGGACCGGATATGCAGCTGAAGAAATACGATCGCAACGGCCGGTTGCTGGCCCGGTACGGCCGTCGCGGCGGCCGCGCCCGGATGGGGGAGTTCGACCGCGACGCCATGCGGGAGATGAGCTCGGTGGCGGTCGGTCATGACGGCCGGGTCTGGACGGCGGAATACACCGATTTCCCCCGGCGGGTTTCGGTCTGGGGTAAGGACGGCAAACTTTCGCGGGAGTACGTCGGCAATACCGGGTATGCCGGGAGCGGCGGCTTTTTGCACGATACCGAGGCGGGACGCGCGTTTTTCGGCCCGAACGAGATGAAGCTCGACTTCGACCGGCTGAGCTGGTGGATGACCCGGGTGCTGTGGAATCCGGAACCGGGGTCGGGGCTCACCTTTACCCTGGACCCCAGTACGCACGCCATGGGCCACATCTTCAAAAGCAAGGCCTCCGGCCGCGAGCGCGAGTACTACTATGTGCCGCCCTACTACTACTGGATCGGCCATCGTCTGCTGATGAAGAACGATCAGGGAGCCTGGCGTCCGGTGGCGGCGATCGTGCCGGTGGGGCAGCTTTCGGGCATCCTCGGTCAGCACGGCAAAGTGACCGGCGAGGTGCTCCCCGAGTTCACCGGTTGTGATCCCTACGACGTGGCGATCTGGAGCGATCGGAATGGCGACGGCCGGGTGCAACGTGCCGAGTGCGAGATCGTGCCCGCCCGGAAGGCGACCACCGCGCGGCGTATCGGAGTTCCCGGCGTTCCGCTCGAGGGCGGCTGGGGGCAGCGCATGGATGCCGCCACGCTGGCGATCTTCGGCAGCGATGACCAGGGGGTCGGGCGTTATTTGCCGACCGGTTTTCTGCCCGACGGCGCACCGGTGTACGGCAAGGCCGGATTCAAGTATCTCGCGGGAATCCGCGGGCGGGAAGTGGTGCCGGTTCCGGGGGAGAACGAGCTCATTGTTTCGGTGACTCCGCCCGGAGAGGCGGTGCGTTACGTCGGGTTGAATCCGGAGACCGGAAAGATCAACTGGAGTTATCCGAGTTTCTATCATGGCGTTCACGGTTCGCACCGCGCGACCATGCCCAAGCCGGGGCTGCTGATCGGACCGCTCAAAGTGGCCGGGGTGGTCTCCGATTGCGGCGAGGGCGGGAACGTCTTCATGCTCCGCGGCAATCTGGGGCAGGACTTCTATTTGACCAGCGACGGCCTGTTTGTCGGCAGCATGTTCCGCGATTGCCGACTCCCCGGGGCGGTCCTCCCGGCCAGCGAGGAGCAGCTGCGCAAAATGCCCTATGAACTCTTCACCATGGGCTCCGAGCCGTTTAACGGCTGGATCGGTCGCCAGGACGACGGCGTGGTTCGCCTGACCTGCGGCAACGCCGGGACGGCGAGCACGGTCCTGACGGTGCGCGGACTCGACTCCATCCGGCGGTTCACCGCCCCGGCCATCACCGTCGACGCGGCCCGGCTGGTCGAGGCCGACCGCGACAACGCGGCCCGGCTGGCCGCCCGGACCCGGGTCGAGCCCTACACCGTGGTCCGCTCGGAGTCGAAGCCCGACTGGAACCGGATCCCCGCGCTGAAGATTGTCCGTGAAGGGCAGCCCGTGACCGGGGAGTGCCGACTTGCCTGGAATGACCGGACGCTGTACGTCCGGTTCGTGGTGCGCGATCCTTCACCGTGGAAGAACGGCGGGGTGGATTTCCGGCAGCTGTTCAAGACCGGGGACTGTGTCGATCTGCAGCTGAGTCCTTCGGCCAACTCCGGACGCAATCCGGTGGCGGGCGACTTCCGGCTGCTGGTGGCTCCGTTCAACGGACGGCCCACCGCGGTGCTGATGAAGCCGGTGGCCAAGGGGGCCCCCGAGTCGGAGCGGGCTCACTATCAATCGCCGGTGACCACCATGGTCTTCGATCAGGTGAAGATCGTGCCCGAGGCGAAGATTCAGCTGCGCCGGGGCGCGAGTGACTACACCGTGGAGCTGGAGGTGCCGTGGACGGCGCTCGGAGTGACGGTCAAGGCCGGGCAGAAACTGCGCGGCGACGCCGGTTTCATCCTGTCGGATGAATCGGGTATGATCAACACCGCGCGGGTCTATTACGCGAACTTCGACACCAATCTGGTCAGCGACCTGCCGATGGAGTCCAAGCTCAGTCCCAATCGCTGGACGGAGCTGACGCTGGCTCCCTAGGGCGGTTCCCCGAAGCGGAAAGGAACGCGGAGCCGGAGGTCAATAACCTCCGGCTCCGCTGTCTTTTTCATCACCAGCGCGGCGGCGCGGTTACGGTTGCTCCGGGAAGCGGAAGGGCGCGGTGGGGAGGCCCGCCTGATTGGTGAGATTGCACTCCGGATTCTCCGCCCAGGCGTACCGGACCGCGGTCGGCGCGGGCACTTCGGGCGCGGTCACCACCACTTGCGCCCCGGCGATCTCGGCGTGCGCGGGATGGAATTTCCCATCCTTGCCCGCCAGCTCAAAGCCGAGCAGCGGCGAGACCGCCCGCAGCGGCGAAGCCGAGGGCTGGAAGGAGATCACCACCCGGTCGCCCTTGAACTCCGCGCCGGTCGCACGCGGACCCTCGGCCACCACCGGGCGGCCGTAGACCTTGTTCCGGGCCAGCAGCGCCAGCCGACGGCCCAGTTCCTGCTTGTTTTTGGGGTGAATGTCGTCGGCTTCGCCGATGTCGATGGTCACGACCAGCTCGGCTCCGGGCGTCGCGGCCGTCACGCGGCGCTGGACCTCGCGGAACTCCGCCCAGGGGGAGGGGCCTTCGGCCCGGCGCTGCCGGGTGTAGTTCGGCAGCTGGACGATGAGGAACGGCAGTTCCGGTTCTCCCCAGTGTTCCCGCCAGTCGGCAATCAACTGCGGCAGTTGCCGGGCGTAGGTGCGGGCCCGTTGCGTGTTGCTTTCGCCCTGATACCAGACGCAGCCGCGGACCGGAAATTCAAAGAACGGCGTGACCATGCCGTTGTAGGCGGTGGCGAAGGTTTTGCCGTTCAGGGTGGGTAGCTCGGGTACCTGGACCACCACCTGATACTTCCAGTCGCCCTCGAGCGCCAGCGTCATGCCCGGAGCTCCGAAGGGATTGATCCGCATCGGAGCCTGTCCCCAGAGTCCGCCCTCTCCGGTCAGGTCGGAGACGAAGACGGTGATCACGTTGCGTCCCGCCCGGACCAGTTCGCCCGGCACCCGGTAGTAGCGCGGCCGGTTCCAGTAGTCCACTTCGGAGCGTTCGGAGCTGCCGCGCCGGGCGATCTCCACGCCGTTGAAGTAGGTGCGGTCCACCTCGTCGATGGCGCCGAGTTCCAGCTCCAGCTCGCGCCCCGCCCAGTCGGCGGGCAGCTCCAGCGGCCGACGGAAGGCGACCATGCCGTCAAAGCCGGGCAGGATGCTCTTCTCCCACTGGCCGGGGAGGCGGGCGGTCTTCCAGTCGCGGTCGTCGAGTCCGGGCGCGGCCAGCGCGGCGAGCTCCGGGTGGTTGACCTCGCGCTCCAGTTCGAACATCCGCTTGAGCGCGGCGCGGAACTCGCGAAGGTAGGTCTCCGACTGCTCCCGGTAGGCGGCCAGCGCGGCCGGAGCGGCATTGGTCGGCAACTCCGGCGGCAGCCAGGTCTCGATGGCGGTTCCGCCCCAGGAGGAGTTGATGATGCCCACCGGTACGCCGAGCGCCCGCTGCAGCTCCCGCCCGAAGAAGTAGCCGGTGGCCGAAAAGCCGTAGACGCTGCTTGGCGTGGCCGGTTTCCAGCTCGGAATCCGCATCAGCTCGGTGTGCGGCAGGGGACTGATGAGCCGGTCCGCGGTGAACAGCCGCAGGTTCGGATTGGTGCTGTTGCGCACCTCCGTTTCGGCGTTGGCGGCCGATCCCACGTGCATGCCCATGTTGGATTGGCCGGAGCAGAACCAGACTTCACCGACCATCACATCCAGATAACGCTCGGTGCGGTTCCGCCCCCGGATCTCCAGCGTGTACGGACCGCCTGCCGGCCGGGGGGAAAATTCGGCGCGCCAGCGCCCGTCCGGCCCGGCAACCGCAACCCGGGTCTCGCGGTCAAAGGTGAGCTCCAGGGCGCAGCCGGGGGTGGCCTCCCCGAAAATGACGATCGGCCGGTCCCGTTGCAGCACCAGATGATCCGAGAAAATCCGGCTCGGCGTGAATTCATCGGCCAGCGCCACCGCCTCGACGACGGGGTGGGAGGCGCAGCCCGTCCACAGCAGAAGTCCCATTCCGGCCAGCGCCGGACCCAACAGCGTGAAAACGTTCATGCCATATCCTTGTACCCGAAAGGGTGGTTCCGCTCCGCCCCGACCGCCTTCCGGCGGCCGGGGCGGGCACGATTGCGGTTTACGGCTCCGGGAAGATCTTCCCGGAGGTGAAGGGCGAGGCCGGGAGTCCGGCCTGATTGAACAGATTGCATTCCGGATTGTTCGCCCAGG
Source organism: uncultured bacterium (assembly GCA_949297015.1). Lineage (GTDB taxonomy): Bacteria > Verrucomicrobiota > Lentisphaeria > Victivallales > Victivallaceae > CASFRF01. The sequence goes on along the minus strand of CASFRF010000039.1, from coordinate 4,901 downwards.
CGTAGCGCACCGTGGTCGGCGCGGGCACTTCGGGCGCGGTTACGATCACCGTGTCGCCGACGATCTCGGCCTGAGCCGGATGGAACTTTCCATCCTTGCCCGCCAGCTCAAAGCCGAGCAGCGGCGCGGCCGGGCGCAGCGGCGAAGCGGCGGGTTTGAAGTGCACCACCGCCTGAGCTCCGCGGAACTCGGCCCGGTCGAATTCCGGTCCGGCGCAGACCAGATCCTTGAAGCCGTAGGTTTTGGCCAGCGCCTGCAGCGCCAGGCGGTGACCCACATCCTGCTTGTTTTTGGGATGGATGTCGTTGGCCTCGCCGATGTCGATGATCACCGCCATACCGGTCCCCGGGACCGTCTCCGCGGTCAGGCGCTGAGCCTCGCGGAGTTCCGCCCATTCGGAGCGCGGTTCCGCCCGGCGCTGGTTGGTGAAGTTGGCCAGCTGTACCAGATAGAAGGGGAAATCCTCGCCCCAGTTCTTCCGCCAGTCGGCGATCATCTGCGGCAGCTGCTGCCGGTAACGCGCGGCGTTGGCGGCGTTCGACTCCCCCTGATACCAGATGGCGCCTTTGATCGGGAACGGGAAGAAGGGGACCACCATCGCATTGTAGGCCACCGTCCGCGACTGGCCCTGCAGCTTGGGCGCTTCGGGCACGCGGACCACCACCTGATACTGCCAGGTTCCTTCCAGCGCAATGGCCGCGTCGGGATCGTTCAGCGGATTGATCCGCATCGGCGCCTGTCCCCAGAGTCCGCCTTCGCCCGCCAGATCGGAGACGAAGACGGTGATCACGTTGCGGCCCGGCCGGACCAGCTTGCCCGGCACCCGGTAGAAGCGCGGCCGCCGCCAGTAGCCGGTCTCGCCGGTTTCGGAGTTGCCGCGCCGGGCGATCTCCACGCCGTTGAAGTAGGTGCGGTCCACCTCGTCGATGGCGCCGAGTTCCAGCTCCAGCTCGCGCCCGGCCCAGGAGGCGGGCAGCGTCAGCTCGCGCCGGAATTCAACCATGCCGTCGAGCCCCGGCAGAATGGTCTTCTCCCACTGGCAGGGGATCTCCACGTCGCGCAAGCCGGAGCTGTCGGCGTCCGGCGCGGCCAGCGCGGCGAGTTCCGGCTGATTGACCTCGCGCTCCAGCTCGAACAACCGCTTGAGCGCCGCCCGGCGGCCGGTCACATACTGCTCGCAGTCGCGGCGGTACTGCTCCACCGCGGCGCGCTCCTGCGGCGTGGCCTGGTCCGCGCCGGTCAGCGGCAGCCAGGTCTCGATCGGCGACCCGCTCCAAGAGGAGTGGATCAACCCGATGGGGATGTTCAGCTTCTGCTGCAGGTCGCGGCCGAAGAAGTACGCGGTAGCGGAAAAGCCGCGCAGCGTCTCGGGCGATACCCGCTCCCACTGCCGGACCCGGAGCGGCTCGTCCAGCGCGATCGGGGTGGCGTCCTTTTCCACGGTCATGATCCGCAGCCCGGGGTGATCGGCGGCGGCGATCTCCTCGGCCGCGTTGCGGACGCCGCTCACCGACATCTCCATGTTGGACTGGCCGCTGCAGAACCAGACGTCGCCGACCATCACGTCGTCATAGCGTTCGGTCTGGTTTCTGCCGCTGATTTCCAAGGTCAGGGGGCCGCCGGCGGGTCGGGCCGGAAACTCGGCGCGCCAGCGCCCGTCCGGCCCGGTCGTGACCAGCTGGCCGCGGCCGTCAAGACTCACCCGGACGGTTCCGCCCGGCTCCGCGCCGCCGAAAATGACGATCGGCCGCTCCCGCTGCAGCACCATGTGGCTGGAGAAGATCCGGCTCGGGGCCAGCTGCTCCGCGGTGGGTTCGGGGGCGCTCAGTTGCCGACAGCCGGCGCCGAGCAGCAGTCCGGCTCCCAGCAGTCCGCCCATCCAGATTCGGAATTTTTTCATCAGACGATCCTTTCCTTTGGGTGATGTAGGTAGCTGTCAACTTCCGCAAATAACCTATATCCGGCCTCCGGCTTGTCAAGCGCTGGCGTGAAATTTTCCCCGGAATCAGGAATGATTCCTTGATTTTGCGGCAAAACAGGATATATTGAATGGTGATCCGAGGCGACTGGCTGCGGCCGGCGCCGGGGAGAAATTTTTTTCGGCAGCGTTCTGAACCGGAAGGGTGAGCCCGATCGGGAAGGCGCGGGGCGGGTGATTTGAAGCGAGTCCTCCGTTTTCCGGCTTTCGTGGTCGGAAGACGGAGGTTTTTTATGGAAAATCGAATTGCCTTGATCGGCATCGTGATCGAGAATCTCGAGTCCACCGGGGCGTTGAACCGGATTCTGCACGAATACCGGGATTATATCGTCGGGCGCATGGGGATTCCCTACCGGCCGCAGCAGGTGGCGATCATCAGCGTGGTGCTCGATGCGCCGCAACCGGTCACCAGTTCGCTGGCCGGGAAGCTCGGCATGCTCGACGGCGTCAACGTCAAAACCATCTATTCCAAACAATAAATCAGCACAGAGGCGAATCATGTACGATCCCAAATCCCCCCATGCCGCCGATTTCATCGATGATGGCGAAATTCAGGAGACGCTCCGCTATGCCGCGGCCCACCGGGACGATCGGGCGGAGATTCAGAAGATTCTGGAAAAGGCGCGGCTCGGCCGCGGGCTGAGTCACCGCGAGGCGGCGGTGCTGCTCGAATGCCGCTTGCCCGAGGAGAACGAGCAGATCTTCCAGCTGGCCCGGGAGCTCAAGCAGAAGCTCTACGGCAACCGGATCGTGATGTTCGCGCCGCTGTATTTGTCCAATTATTGCGTCAACGGCTGCGTCTACTGCCCGTATCACGCGAAGAACCGGCACATCGCGCGCAAGAAGCTCACCCAGGAGGAGATCCGGCGCGAGGTGATCGCGCTTCAGGATATGGGCCACAAGCGCCTGGCACTGGAGACCGGCGAGGATCCGGTCAACAATCCGCTGGAGTATGTGCTCGAAAGCATCCGGACCATCTACTCGATCAAACACAAGAACGGGGCGATCCGGCGGGTCAACGTCAACATCGCCGCGACTACGGTGGAGAACTACCGCAAGCTCAAGGAGGCCGGGATCGGCACCTACATCCTGTTCCAGGAGACCTATCACCGGCCGACCTACGAGGAGCTGCACCCCACCGGGCCCAAGCACGACTACGCCTGGCACACCGAGGCGATGGACCGGGCCATGGAGGGCGGAATCGACGACGTCGGCTGCGGCGTCCTGTTCGGGCTCAATCTCTACCGCTACGACTTCGTGGGGCTGCTGATGCACGCCGAACACCTGGAGGCGGCCAAAGGCGTGGGGCCGCACACCATCAGCGTGCCGCGCATCCGCGCCGCGGATGACATCGATCCGAGCACCTTCTCCAATGCGATCGACGACGACACCTTCGCCCGGATCGTGGCGGTGCTGCGCATCGCGGTGCCCTACACCGGGATCATCATTTCGACCCGCGAATCCCAGGCGGCCCGCGAACGGGTGCTGCAGCTCGGCGTGTCGCAGATCTCCGGCGGTTCGCGCACCAGCGTCGGCGGTTACGCCGACGGCGGCGAGGAGGAGGACTCCGCCCAGTTCGAGGTGAGCGACACCCGGACCCTGGACCAGGTGGTCAACTGGCTGCTCGGACTCGGCTACATCCCGAGCTTCTGCACCGCCTGCTACCGGGAGGGACGGACCGGCGACCGCTTCATGAAGCTGGTCAAATCCGGCCAGATCGCCAACTGCTGCTTGCCCAACGCCCTGATGACGCTCAAGGAGTATCTGGAGGATTACGCTTCGCCGGAGACCCGGGCGCTGGGCGAGAAGATGATCGCCCGGGAGCTGGAGCATATCCCCAACGAGAAGGTCCGGGCGATCGCCCGGGAGCATCTGGTCGAACTCCACGACGGTAAGCGCGACTTCCGGTTCTGAGGCCTGCCCGGATGAGTTGGATCTATCTGGTGATCGCCGGGATTTTGGAAGTGGTCTGGGCGGTCGGGCTCAAGCAATCTGCGGGTTTCACCCGGTGGGGGTACGCGGCCGGAACCCTCGTGGCGATGGCGCTCAGCGTGGGGCTGCTGGCGCTGGCGCTTCGCGGGGTGCCGCTGGGCACCGGCTACGCGGTGTGGACCGGAATCGGCACGGTGGGGACCGCCGCAGTCGGCATTCTGGTGTTTCAGGAGTCGGCGGCGTGGCCCCGGCTGCTCTGTCTGGGGTTGATCGTCTGCGGGATTGTCGGACTCAGACTGCTCGGCAAGTGAGTCCGGCGTCGAACTCCAGAAACAGCTCCAGTACCAGCAGGTTGAACAGCACGTAGCTGTGATCGCAGCCTCCGGCGAGGTGCTCGGCGAGCGTGCGCTCCAGCGCGGCGGGGGCGATCAGGTCGCGGCGGCGGAGTTCGCCCTCCAGCAGCCGGGTTGCGGTCTCCTCGCGCCACGCGCCGCGCAGCCAGCGGCCGAGCGGGACGCCGAACCCCCGCTTGGGGGCGGTTGCGCTCTCCGGCGGAAGGAGCTCCGGGAAGGCCAGCTTCAGCAGATGTTTCCGGTCCCGGCCGCGCAGTTTGAATTTGAACGGCAGCCGGGCGGCGAACTCCACCACTTCCTGATCCAGAAACGGACAGCGCACCTCCAGCGAGGAGGCCATGGCGGCGATGTCCACTTTGACCAGAATGTCGTTGGGCAGATAGGTCTGCAAATCGAGCTCCAGCAGCCGTTCGGTCGGGTCGGTGGCGGTCGGGACCGGCCGGAGCAGTTGCTCCGCCGCGTCGCGTGACTCCGGACGCCAGAGCTCCTGTTTCAAGTCCGGACAACACCGGTCCAGCAGTTGAAAATAGCGGCGCTCCGCCGGAGCCGCCGCCGCCAGCAGCGCCCGGCGCAGCCGTCCGCACCGGCTGCGTTCGCCGTGCCTCGTCGGCAGCATCCGGGCCGCCAGCCGGAACCAG
>CASFRF010000038.1 GCA_949297015.1 uncultured bacterium | reverse complement strand
ACCGGGAGGAGATGGCCGAAGTGGTGGCCAAACTGACCGGAGTGCCGGTCCGGCAGCTGGAAGAGGGCGAAAGCCGGAAACTGCTGCAGATGGAGGAGGCGCTGAAAAAGGTGGTGATCGGTCAGGACGAGGCGATCGGCGTCATCTCCCGGGCGCTGCGCCGGTCGCGGGCGGAGCTCAAGGATCCGGCGCGGCCGATCGGCTCCTTCATCTTCCTGGGGCCGACCGGCGTGGGCAAGACGCTCCTGGCCAAGGCGCTGGCGGAATTCATGTTCGGCGACGCCGAGGCGCTGATCCAGGTGGATATGTCCGAATACATGGAGAAATTCAACGTCTCGCGGCTGGTCGGTTCGCCGCCGGGCTACGTCGGCTACGGCGAGGGCGGAGAGCTGACCGAGCGGGTCCGCCGCCGTCCCTACGCGGTGGTGCTGTTCGATGAAATCGAGAAAGCCCATCCCGATGTCTCCCATCTGCTGCTCCAGATTCTGGAGGAGGGGCGGATCACCGATACGCTGGGGCGGCGGATCGACTTCCGCAACACCATCATCATCATGACCAGCAACGTCGGGGCGGAGCAGGCGGGCCGGGGCGGCGTGCTCGGCTTCAGCGGTGCGGCCGGATCGGATTCGGACAAGGTGCGCGAACGGTTGCTGGAGAATGCCCGGAAGTTCTTCAAGCCCGAATTCGTCAACCGGGTGGATGATCTGATCGTCTTCCGGCGGTTGACGCCGGCGGATCTGAAGTCGATCATCGATATCGAACTCGGCCAGCTCCGCGAGCGTCTGGCCCTGCGCAAACTCCGGCTGGAGCTCGACGACGAGGTCAAGGAGTTCATCATCAGCAAGGGGTATGCGCCAGAGTATGGCGCCAGACCGCTGCGCCGGGCGGTGGAGCGGTTGATCGAGGATCCGCTGGCCGAAGAGCTGCTGCGGGGAACCATGGATCACGCCACCGGGGTCAAGGTGATTCTGGACCACCAGACGCTGCGTTTCCTGCCGGAGACGGAGTGAGTTGTTCATGGAACTGCTGGAGGTCTACGACGCGGCAGGGCGCAGTCTCGGACTTCGCCCTCGATCCGAGTGTCACGGCAATCCGGAGCTGATCCACCGGACCAGCCATGTGGTAGTGTTTCATCCGGACGGCGAACGGCTGCTGTTGCAGAAACGCTCGCGGCTCAAGGATATTCAGCCGGGGCGCTGGGACACTGCCGTCGGCGGGCATCTGGACCCCGGCGAAGACTATCTGACGGCGGCCCGGCGGGAGGCCCGCGAGGAGATCGGACTGCCGGAGGAGGTGGAGCTCTTTGTGCTCTTCGATACGAAGATCCGCAACGCGATCGAGTCGGAGGACGTTCGGGTCTTCGGTGCGGTCTGGCCCGGTCCCTTTCCCTTTGCTCCGGAGGAGATTGACGAGGTGCGCTTCTGGCGGCGTGAGGAGTTGCGCGACCCGGTGAATCAACAGAGTTTCACGCCCAATCTGATTGCGGAGCTGGAACGGGTTCTGACTCTGCCCTGGAAGCGATGATCGAACAGATTAAAGTGGTCGGTGCGACCCAGCACAATTTGAAGAACGTCAACGCCGTGATTCCGCGCAACCAACTGGTGGTGATCACCGGGCTGAGCGGTTCCGGCAAGTCGTCCCTGGCCTTCGACACCCTGTACGCCGAGGGGCAGCGGCGCTATGTGGAGAGTCTCTCCGCCTACGCCCGGCAGTTCCTAGACCGGTTGCAGAAGCCGAAGGTCGAACACATCGAGGGACTCTCCCCGGCCATCGCCATCGAACAGCGAACCGCCGGCGGGACGCCCCGGTCCACGGTGGCGACGGTCACGGAAATTTACGACTATCTGCGGCTGCTCTATGCGCACGCCGGGATCCCCCACTGTCCGCAGTGCGGGCGGCTGCTGCAGTCGCAGTCGGCGGAGAAGATCGCCGAAACCATTCTGGCCTTGGAGCCGGGAAAGCGCCTGATGCTGCTGGCGCCGGTGGTGGCCGGACGCAAGGGGGAACACCGGGAGGTGCTCGACGATCTGCGCTCGGAGGGCTTTGTCCGGGTGCGGATCGACGGCCGCTTTGCGACGCTCGAGGACGAACTCAAGCCGCTGAACAAACAGCAGCGCCACACCATCGAGGCGGTGGTGGACCGTCTGGTCACCGGTTCGATCGACCGGACCCGGCTGACCGACTCGGTGGAGACCGCGCTGCGCCACGGTGAGGGGGTCGTGACAGTACTGGTGCAGAACTCCGACCCCTCCGGTCCGGAGTATCTGGAGGAGAAGCACAGCGAAAAGCTGGCCTGCCTCCATTGCGGCGTCAGTTTCGGCGAACTGCTGCCGCGCAACTTCTCCTTCAACTCCCCCTACGGCGCCTGCCCGGAGTGCAACGGGCTGGGGGTGTTGCAGAAGATGGATCCGGCGCTGGTGATTCCAGACGATTCGCTCTCCATCCGCAACGGCGCGATCCCCGGCTGGCGGCGCGGACCGCGTCACCTGATCATGTACTACAATCTGCTGCTGCGGAAACTGGCCGAAGCCTATCACTATCCGGAGATGTTGACGACACCGTTCCGCGAGCTGCCGGAACGGATTCGTCAGGTCATTCTCTACGGCAGCGGCGAGGAGCCGCTGGAGTTCGATTACCGCATGCACGGAAAAAAATACCGCTGGAGCAAACCCTTCGAGGGCGTGCTGGAGAATCTGCGCCGGAGAATGGTGGAGACCGATTCCGATTTTGTGCGGGAACGGCTGCGCAGCTATCTGAGTCCGGTACTCTGTCCGGCCTGTCGCGGGGCGCGGCTGAATCCGGTGAGTCTGGCGGTGACCGTGGGGGGGCTGGCCATCCATGAGTTCAATGCGCTGCCGGTCTCCGAAGCGCTCAAATTCATGGAGAATTTGAAGCTCGAAGGCGAGGCGGCGGTGATCGCCGCGGATGTGCTCAAGGAAATCCGCAGCAGGCTCCGCTTCCTGAGTGATGTGGGGCTCGAATACCTGACGCTGGACCGGGTCAGCCACACCCTCTCCGGCGGCGAAGCCCAGCGCATCCGGCTGGCGACGCAGCTGGGCTGCGGCCTGGTGGGCGTGCTCTATATTCTGGACGAACCGAGCATCGGACTGCATCAGCGCGACAACGACCGACTGCTGGACACGCTGGCCCGTCTGCGGGATCTGGGCAACACCGTGCTGGTGGTGGAGCACGATCTGGATACCATCCGGCGGGCCGATTATGTGCTCGATCTCGGCCCCCGGGCCGGTGTGCACGGTGGCGAACTGGTGGCGGCGGGAACGCCGGCGGAGATCGGCAACTTTCCGCGCTCCCTGACCGGGGATTACCTGACCGGACGCCGGGTGATCGCCGTTCCGGAGTCCCGGGCGCCGGGCAATGGCCGGAAGCTGAAAATCCGCGGCGCCCGGCAGCACAATTTGAAGAATCTGGACGTTGAAATTCCGCTGGGCACGTTCTGCTGCGTGACCGGCGTCTCCGGCTCCGGCAAGAGCTCGCTGATCAACGAAATTCTGGTCCGGGCCCTGAACCGGAAACAGAAGATTCAGGACGCTCCGCCGGGCGCGTGCGACGGCATTGACGGGCTGGAGTTCGTGGACAAGGCCATCGTGATCGATCAGAGTCCGATCGGCCGGACGCCGCGCTCCAACGCCGCGACCTACACCGACGCCTTCGGCGACATCCGCAAACTCTTCGCGGAACTGCCGGAAAGCCGGATGCGGGGCTACACCCCCGGCCGCTTCAGCTTCAACCTGAAAGGGGGCCGCTGCGAGGAGTGCCGCGGCGACGGCATCAAAAAGATTGAAATGCAGTTTCTGTCGGACGTCTATGTGGAGTGCTCCGCCTGCAACGGACGGCGCTTCAACCACGAGACGCTGACCGTCAAGTACAAGAAACACAACATCGCCGAGGTGCTCGACCTGACGGTGGATCAGGCGCTGGAGTTCTTCGAGGCGGTTCCCCCGCTCAAGCGCAAGCTGCAGACGCTGCAGGAGGTGGGGCTGGGCTATCTGCAGTTGGGACAACCGGCGACCACGCTTTCCGGCGGCGAGGCGCAACGGGTCAAGCTGGCCACCGAACTGGCGCGGGTGCCGCGCGGCCACACCGTCTACATTCTCGACGAACCGACCACCGGGCTGCATTTGGCCGACGTCGACCAGCTGCTCAAGGTGCTGTTCCGGCTGCGCGAACTGGGCAATACCGTGATCGTGATCGAGCACAATCTGGATGTGATCAAGTGCGCCGATTATCTGATCGACTTGGGGCCGGAGGGCGGCGACGGCGGCGGCAGACTGGTGGCCTGCGGTACGCCGGAGGAGGTGGCGCAGGTGCCGGAATCGCATACCGGACGCTACCTTAAACCCTATCTTGAGGGTGTGAAGGCATGATCTATCAGGTCTTTCTGTCGGTGCTGGAGACCTTCATCATCTTCGGGGTCGGGGCGCTGGTCTGGCGCTTGAAGTGGGTGGAGCCGGCCGATCTGAACAAATTGACGCATGTGACACTGGATGTCTTTTTCCCGCTGTTGACTTTCGTCACGGTCTTCCGGAATTTCGACCCCGCCCGGCTGAACGAGTTCTGGATCATGCCGCTGCTGGGACTGGGCATTATGGTGCTGGGCTGGGTGGCCGGACTGCCGTTTCGGGGACTGCTCCGCGATCCGGGCCGGGGACGGCGCGGAACCTTTGTCCACCTCTGCGCGATCAACAACTACCTCTTTCTGCCGCTGATCGTAATCGACAATCTGTGGGGTGACCGGGAGTTGGCGCTGCTGCTGATTCTAAGCGTCGGATCCACCGTCGGCTTCTGGACCATCGGCATCCTCGCCTTCGGCGGCAAAAACGAGGAAAAATTCTCCCGGACCGTGCTGCGCATTCTGCTGTCCCCCAACGTGCTGGCGGTGGCGGCCGCGCTGCTGGCGGCGCTCTCGCCGGTGAAACTGCCGGGGATGATTGCCGATTCGCTGCTCGCGGCCATGGACAGTCTGGGCGGGGTGGCGGTGCCGTTCATGCTGGTGCTGGTGGGCGTGGCGCTGGCCCAGTTCGCCAAACGGATGGGACACGGGCTCTTCGATCTGGCGTTGATTTCGGTGCTCCGGCTGCTGCTGCTGCCGCTGCTGACGATTCTGTTGCTGTGGCTGCTGCCGCTGCCGCCGGAGATGTACAAGGTGGCGGTGGTGGTGGCGATCATGCCTGCGGCTTCCAGCTCGGTGCTGGTGGCCCGGCAATCGGGCGGCTCCGAGGAGTTCGCCGGGCAGGTTATTTTCTGGACCACCATTCTATCATTGGGCACGCTGCCGCTGCTGCTGGCGCTGGCGCTGCCTGGAGGAGCCTGAAATGACGGAACTTTCCGGTGCAGTCCAACCCCGGGATCAGCGTTCGGCTGATCGGGAGGGCTGGGTCTCGATTCTCGGCAACACCCTGTTGTTCGGACTGAAATTTTATACCGGGGTCGTCTCCCATTCGGTGGCGCTGATGGCCGACGCGGTGCACACCTTGTCCGATTCCCTCTCCTCGGTGGCGCTGTTGATCGGCGTGCGCATCGCGCGGCGTCCGGGGGATCGGGAACACCCCTTCGGCCACGGCCGGGCGGAATTGATCACCACGCTGCTGATCGGCATGATGCTCGGACTGGTGGCGCTGGAGTTCGCCATCGGCGCGATCGAGCGGCTCTGCCGGGGGGAGGGCGGCGACTACGGACAACTGGCCATCTGGGTTACGGTGTTCAGCATCGTGGCCAAGGAGGCGATGGCGCTCTACGCCTTTGCGGTGGCCCGGAAGACCGGACTGCGTTCGGTCCGGGCCGACGGCTGGCACCACCGCAGCGACGCGATCAGCTCGGTGGTGGTGCTGGCGGGAATCCTGCTGGGTGGCCGCTGGTGGTGGATCGACGGGGTGCTGGGGCTGGCCATCGCGGCGATTCTGTTCCAGGTCTCCTGGTCGATTCTCCGGGGGGCGGTCATGCCGCTGCTGGGCGAGGAGCCCTCACCGGAGCTGATTGAACAGGTCAAGGCGGTCTGCCGCGAAGCGGCGCCGTTCCCGATCGAGGAGCATCATTTTCATCTGCACCAGTACGGGTCGCACACCGAGCTGACCTTCCATTTGACCATCCGGCAACCCGGAGTGTCGCTGGAGGAGGCGCACCGCTGCACGGTGACCATCGAGCGGCTGCTGCGCGACCGCTATCAGATTTTCGCCACCATTCACATGGAGCCTGAAAACCAATAAAGCAAAGGAGTTGACTTATGCTGAAAGGGATCTCGCCGTTGTTGTCGCCGGAACTGTTGAAAGTGCTCTCCGAAATGGGGCACGGCGATGAAATCGTCTTTTCCGATGCGCATTTTCCCGCGCACTCGCTGGGGCCGCAGGTGCTGCGGGCCGACGGGCTGAAGGTGGCCGAGCTGCTGGATGCGCTGCTGCCGCTCTTTGAACTCGACGCCTATGTCGACTCCCCCCTGATCATGATGGCGCCGGTTCCCGGCGACGAACTGGATCCGGCGGTGGAGCAGGCCTACCGGGCGGCGGTGGACCGCCATGCGCCGGCGACTCCGCCGATCGCCCGGATCGACCGTTTCGCCTTCTACGAGCGGACGAAGAGCGCCTATGCCATCGTGCTCACCGGCGAGACCGCCAAATACGGCAACATCCTTCTGAAAAAGGGCGTTACACCGCTCCCCCGGTGAGCTCGGCGCGACGGAGTTCCTCGGCGGCTTCGAGCAGCGCCAGATAGTTGGCGGCGGGGACGTAGGCGGGAATGGAGTTCCCCGTCCCCAGCGCGAAGCCGCCGGCCGCCGCCCGGAATTCCGGGGCCCGGGTCAACACCAGGTCCCGGATCTTTTCCGGCGTCTGCCGGACGATGAAGTCCATGTCGATTCCGCCGAAGAGGCCGATCCGGTCCGAATAGCGCTCGATCCAGCGGGCGAAGGGGGCGATGGCGTCCTCGTTGGAGTGTTTGGCGTCGATTCCGGCGGCGATCAGGTCATCCATCACCTCAAAGATGCAGCCGCAGCTGTGCAGCAGAAACGGCTTGCCGGCGGCGTGGACCAGCTCGATCACCCGGCGATACTGCGGAATCAGCTGGTTCCGGACGGTTCCCGGCGTGGTCAGCAGCGAGTTCCGGAACCCGAGATCGTCGCCGAACCGGCAGACGCAGAAGAACTCCCCGAACTCCCGGAGCAGCAGCTCCCAGCAGGCCGCCATCAGATCACCGATCCGGCAGAACAAGTCCGCGTAGGCCGCCGGATCGTCCGCCTCCAGAAACGGCAGATACTCCAGCCCGACCAGATGCTCGGCGATCTCAAACGCGCCGTTGCCCACCCCACCGACCGCCTTCATGCCCGGAGCCAGATGACGGCCCATCAACTCCAGTCGCGGCGCGGCCTGATCGTACCAGCGGCCGGGCAGTTCCGACCAGGGCACGGCATCGAGATCGGCGCGGCTCTGCACCGGGCCGCGGCCGCCCATCAGGGCGCCGGCGCCCAGCGTTCCGGTCAGACACTCTTCGCAGGAGACGGTGTCGTAACCGGCCCGGCGGAAAAAGTCGTCATAGATCCGGAAGCCCTCATCCGGATGCGGATCCTGCATCAGTTCGGGCAGCGGCGTATTGGTGAGTTCGCCGATGACTTCGTACGAAACGAGGTGCTCGTAAATCGGCATCACCTCGGGCTTGCGGTTGCGGGCCGCTGCGACGATTCTCCGGTAATCCGGAGCGATGGAACTGGCAAATTTCATGGAAGTTACCCTTCGGCGTTTTCCGGAGCGGCGGACGGGGCCAGCTCTCCGGCGTGAAGTTTGAATCCCAACTCCCGGAGTTTTTGCTGCAAGCGCGCCACCGGCAGCTCCGACACCGGAATCCCGAGCTCCACTGCCAGCGCCGCCGCCAGGCCGGCGACCTCTCCGGTCAGCGCCGCCGAGGGAATGACCCGGGTGATCTCCCAGGCGTCGTTGCGGGCGCCGACGTTGCGCCCCGCCGCCAGCAGATTGACCGGTCCTGCGGCCGGTTGCAGAATCCGCCAGGGCAGCTCCCAGACCGGGCCGGGCCGCCGCCAGTCGCCGACCAGACCGATCGAGTCCTCCACATAGCGGCCGTCTTCGCCGGAATCGAGGACGTAGCGCGCAGCGATGGCGTAGAGCTTGCGGAACTGCGGCTGGAGCGGCAACTTCAGCGCGAAGTTGTCGCGGCGGCTGCGGCGACCGGAGCGGTGGACTTCACGATAGTGTTCGCGGAGTACCCGGCGGGACTCCAGCGCAAAGCGGGAGACCAGCTTGCCGGAGAGTCCCCGGTAAATTTCCGACTCCGGAACCCGGCTCCAATCCTCGGGGAAGGGGGTGAAACTCCGCAGCGCCAGCTCGGGCCCGAGATCGCCGTTCGGAGCCCCGGAGCGATATTCCAGCGCCCACATGGTCAGCGCGTTGCGCTCGTCGTGACAAGGCACGCCCGCCCGGCGGCATACGGCGCAGCTGCCGGTGGCATCGATGAAGGCATCGGCTTCGATCCGGCCCCGGCCGCTCTCGTTTTCCACCACCAGCGCCCGGAGCCGGCCGGACTCCTGCTCCACGCCACAGACCAGCGTGTCGAACCAGCAGTCCACTCCGGCGTCCTCCAGCAGCTCATCCAGCGCCAGCATGTACGCGGCAGGCGAAAAGACGCAGCGGAACCGGGCCGGAGGGGCTCCGGCGGGCGGAGTCGCCCCATTCCAAGGTGGCGGAATTTCGCCGGGCCCGTAGGTCAGGCTGCTCCGCAGCAGCTCTTCGGCCAGCCCGAAGGTCAGTTGCCGCCCCCGCCCGTCGCAGAGCGGCAGATAAATGTAGACCAGTCCGGAGGTGGCCAGTCCGCCGGGCAGCAGCGTTTTTTCCAGCAGAACCGTACGTTTGCCGCTGCGGGCGGCCCGGATTGCCGCCGCGATTCCGGCGATGCCGCCCCCCGCCACCGCCACTTCATAGTTCACCGAGAAATCCATGGACAACTCCATCTTTGAGTGGTTGGAGGAGAACTATAGTACCGACCTGTCGGAATGCAAGAAAAAAACGGCGGGAGACTGGAAAAAAAGGGGTTCCGGTGGTATTTTAAAACTCCGGAAGGAGATTGCTGTTTATGACTGCCATCAAGGAAATCGCCGGAGCTGCCGAAGTGCGCTCCGCCATCGCCGGGATCGCGCGCGCCATCGCCGCGGACCAGGCGGTGACCAGCGGAGACGGGGAATTCGCGCTGGTCGGACTCTACAAACAGGGCGTACCGCTGGCCGAGCGGATCAAGCGTGAGCTGGAAGAACACACCTCATTGCGCCCGGTGCTGGGAGAACTGGATATTTCCATGTACCGGGACGACGTCGGCTTGCGCAGCGCGCTGCCGCTGATCAGCGAGACCCGGATGCCGTTCCCGATGGAGAACGCCCGGGTGATTCTGGTGGATGACGTGCTTTCCACCGGGCGCACCATCCGCGCCGCACTCGACGCGCTGACCGACTACGGCCGCCCCGGTCTGATCCGGCTGGCGGTGCTGGTCGATCGCTGCAATCCCGAGTACCCGATCCGCGCCGATTACGTCGGCTTGACCTGTTCGGAGGATCCTGCGCGCAAGGTGGTGGTGGAGTTTGCCGAAACCGACGGGGCGGACCGGATTTACAGCGCCGAATGGCGCCGCACCTTTGACCGGAGGAAATGAGTTTATGGAACTGAGCTGGAACCGGAAGGATCTCCTCTGTCTTTACGATCTCTCCGCGGAGGAGATCACCTTCATTCTGGACACCGCGGCGGAATTCAAGAAAGTCTCCGAGCGCCGGGTCAAGAAAGTCCCCGCGCTCCGGGGCAAAACGGTGGTCAACTTCTTCGTCGAACCCTCGACCCGGACCCGGGTCTCCTTTGAGCTGGCGGAGCAGCGGCTCAGCGCCGACATCGTCAACATGGCGGCCGACTCCAGCAGCCTGCGCAAAGGCGAGACGCTGCTGGATACGGTCAAGAACATCGAAGCGTTGCAGGTGGATCTGATCGTGATGCGCCACTCCGCGCCGGGGGCGCAGGACTTCATCGCGCGTCATGTCCGCTGCGGCGTCATCAACGCCGGAGACGGGGCCCACAGCCATCCGACCCAGGCGCTGCTGGACTTGTTCACCATCCGCGAGAAGAAGGGTTCGTTCAAAGGACTCAAGGTGACCATTCTGGGGGATATTCTGCACAGTCGGGTGGCGCGCGGCGATCTCTGGGGGCTGTTGAAGCTCGGCGCCGAGGTCACGCTCTGCGGCCCGGCCACGCTGGTGCCGCGCGAATTCGAGTCGATCGGAGTGCGGGTCTGTCACGATCTGCGTTCCGGGCTGGAGAACGCCGACGTGGTCAATCTACTGCGGATTCAGCACGAGCGGCAGACCGCCGGCTTTTTCCCGAGTACCGGGGAGTACGCCAAATTCTTCGGGCTGAACATGGAGACGGTCAAATACCTGAAACCGGATGCGTTGATTATGCATCCGGGGCCGATCAACCGGGATGTGGAACTGGCCTCGGCGCTGGCCGACGGCCCGCAGTCGGTGATTCTGGAACAGGTCACCAACGGGTTGGCGGTGCGCATGGCGGTGTTGTTTCTGGTGGCGGGGTGTGTGCGATGAAAAAGAATTTTCTGTTGAAGGGCGGCCGGGTGATCGATCCGGCGCGCGGCGTGGACCAGATCATGGATCTGGGCGTTCTGGACGGGCGGATGGTCGACCCCGGACAGGTCCCGGATCCGGAGGTGGTGGAGCTCGGCGGGCTGGTGGTAACCCCGGGGTTCATCGATCTGCACGTCCACTTACGGCAGCCGGGCAACACCGGAGCGGAGACTATCGCCAGCGGGACCCGCGCGGCCGCGGCCGGAGGTTTTACCGCGGTGGTGGCGATGCCTAACACCAATCCGGCCGCCGATACCGCCGGAGCGATTGAATATCTGCGTCAGACCGCCGCCCGCAAAGGCGTGGTCCGGGTGCTGCCCTGTGGCTGCATGACCAAGAACTATGCGGGCGCGGAGATGGCCGGGATCGGCGGACTCAAGAGTGCCGGTGTGGTGGCGCTCAGCGATGACGGACGCTGTATTCAGGACCACGCGTTGATGCGCCATGTGGTGGAGTACGCCTCCAGTTTCGGCTTGCCGATCCTGGATCACTGCGAGGAGAATACGCTGAAGGCCTCCGGCGTGATGCATGAGGGCAAGTGGTCGGTGCTGCTGGGCATGGAGGGAATCCCGGCGATGAGCGAGGAGCTGATGGTGGCGCGCGATGTGATGCTGGCCCGGCTCACCGGCGGCCGGATTCACATCCAGCATGTCAGCTCGGGCGGCAGTGTCGAACTGATCCGGCAGGCCCGGGCCGGAGGTCTTCCGGTCACCGGCGAAGTGACGCCGCACCATCTGGCGCTGACCGATGAGTGCATCAAAAGTTACGACACCAACTACAAGATGAATCCGCCGTTGCGCTCCGAGGCCGACCGGCAGGCGCTGATCGCCGGACTGGTCGATGACACCCTGACCGTGATCGCCACCGATCACGCCCCTCACACCCGCACGGCCAAACTTGTGGAATTCGACAATGCTCCGTTCGGCATCGTCGGGTTGGAAACCGCGCTCGGCGTGGTGCTGACCAAACTCTACGCCACCGGGATAATGCCGCTGGACCGGCTGGTCGCCAAGTTCACCACCGGACCGGCCGCCGTGCTGGGCATGAATGATTACTCGCTGGCGCCGGGCCATCCGGCGGACCTGACCATTTTCGCCCCCGATCAGGAGTGGGTGGTGGATGCCGAAAAGTTCCAGTCGCTCGGGCGCAACACTCCGTTCCACGGCATGACGCTGCGGGGGCGGCCGCGGGCCACCGTGGTCGGCGGCCAGTTCGTATTCAACACGCTGGAGTAGCGTCATGGACACGGGGGAGCGGGTAGAACGGCTGCTGCCGCGAATCACGGCTCTGCGGCACCGGCTGCATCAAAGCCCCGAACTGTCGGGAACCGAAGTGGAGACCGGCGCCGCCATCCGGGCGGAGCTGGCGGCGTGTCCGCTGCGCTGGGAGGCTCCCCGGCTCGGCACCGATCTGACGGCGTTGCTCGCCGGGCGGGGGCCGGGGCCGAACGTGACGCTGCGCGCCGATCTCGACGCCCTGCCGCTGTGCGAGGCCATCCCCGGACCGACCTATCGCTCCACCCACGAAAACCGGATGCACGGCTGCGGACACGACGGTCACTGCGCCATGCTGGTCGGGGCGGCGCTGGTGCTCAGCGAACTCCGGGAACAATTTCCGGGCTCCGTGCGGCTGGTCTGGCAGCCCGGCGAGGAGGTCACGGCGTTGGGTCACGATCTGGTGGACTCCGGCGCGCTGGAGCAGCCGGCTCCGGCGCTGGTGGCGGCGCTGCACGGCTGGCCGGGCTGGCCGGTGGGGGCGATCGTCACCCGGCCGGGGGCGATCATGGCCGCCTGCAATGATTTTACGGTGCGAATCAGCGGCCGCGGCGGACACGGCAGCACGCCGGAAAAAGGCACGGACGTCATTTATGCCGGAGCATTGCTGATCAACGCGCTGCAGAGCGTGGTCTCACGCCGGGTCGCGGCGCAGGAGCCCGCGGTGCTGAGCGTATGCAGTTTTCACGGCGGAACCAACGCCAACATTCTGCCGGGCACGGCGGAACTTGCCGGAACCCTCCGATTTCTGGACGCCGCGGTGGGGGCGCGCATCCGGACGGCGGTGCAGGAGATTGCCGCGGGCATCGCCGCCGCCACCGGCACTGCAATGACCGTGGAATTTGAGCAGCGGTATGCCCCAACCATCAATCCGCCGGCGGGCTTTGCGCTGGCCCGGCAAGCGGCAGAGCGGGCCGGCGTGCCGTTTCTGGAAGCGCCCGAATCGGCGCTGGCGGCGGAGGATTTCTCGTTCTATCTGCAACGCTACCCGGGTGTCTACGCCTGGCTCGGCATGGGGGAAAACAGCCCGGCGCTGCACGCGGTGGACTACGACTTCAACGACCGGGCGCTGGCGGCGGGGGTGCGTTACCTGGTGGAGCTGGCGTTGCTGGTGCTGCGCGGGTGAACGTCTACTGCCACATTCCCTTCTGCCGGAGCAAATGCGGATATTGCGCCTTTTACTCCGAAGCGGCGGCGCCGGCGGCGTGGCGGACGCGGTATCTGGCTAAGCTCGAACGCGATCTGGCCGCCGCCGACTGGTCGGAGCAGCGGGTGGAGACGCTCTATCTCGGCGGGGGCACGCCCTCGCTGCTGACGGAGACGGAGCTGGAGCACCTGTTCACCCTGTTGCGTCGGAGACTGCCGCTGGCGGCGGGGGCGGAGATCTCGATGGAGTGTAATCCCGAGACGCTGAGTGCCGCCAAGGTGGAACTGATCCGGTCCTTCGTCACCCGGCTGAGTCTCGGCGTCCAGTCCTTTTCCGCGGAGCGCCGGAGGCTGCTGCAGCGAGATTGTTCCGATCCGGCGCTGGAGCGGGCGCTGAACTGGATCGCCGAGGCCCGGTTCCCGCACTTCAACTGCGATCTGATTTACGGGCTGCCGGGGGAGCGGCTCGAACGCTGGGAGCGCGATCTGGAGCGGGCGCGCGCGACCGGGGCGGACCACCTCTCCTGCTACGCGCTGACTCCGGAGGAGGGGACCCACCTGGCCGGAATCGCGGTGGATGACGACCTGGCCGCCGCGGCCTACGAACGGATCGTCGACGTTTCAGGTCTGCCTCGTTACGAAATTTCCAACTACGCCCGGCTCGGGGCCGAATGTCGCCACAATCTGGCGGTCTGGCACGGCGGCGAGCTGCGCGGCTTCGGTCCGGCGGCGGCCTCGTTTGAACGGGGACTGCGGTGGCGGGAGGTCGAGTCGCTGTCCGGCTGGTTGCGCGGAGACCCGCCCGAAACGGATCCGCTGCCGCCGGAGGCGCGCTGCCGGGAGATCGCCGTGGTGGGGCTCCGGACCGCGGCGGGGTGGACGCCGGAACTCTTCGAGGCAATCGCGGTGCCGGATCGCGAACCGTACAACTGGAACTGGCTGCTCCGGGAGAGTCGAAAAGCCGCCGCCGGACTCCCGGGCTGCTGGCACTGCTCGCCGGAGCGGATCGCCCTGACGCCGCTGGGGCTGCGGTTCTGGGATAGCGTGGCGGCGGCCTTTTTGCAGCCCGGAACTTGACTTTGGCAATTTTTGGATTTACATTATCGCGATTTCAGAAATGCTTCAGAGACGGATCGTAAGTTATGAAATTCGTTTACATTGACAGTGAGGGGAATCAGGTCGGTCCGGTCGATCAGAAGACGATCGAACGCGGCATTGAGGACGGGGTCATCACCGAAGAGACGGCCATCCGCAACGCGCTTTTGAAGGAGTACCGGACCATCAAGGATTTTCCGGGTTTCAAGGAGACCATCGCCCGGGTGGAGAAGATGCGCGACCCGGATGGTTCGCTGGCCGCGGCCAAAGCCGCCGCCGCCGAACTCAAAGGCTGGGATCTGGTGTTCGCCGCCGCCAAACATGACGACACCCAGGAGCAGAGCAGCGCGCTCTCCCAGACGGCGCAGCCGAAGAACGTCGGCATTGTGCGCCGGATCAGCGCGGTGGTGTTGGATGCGCTGTTTCTCTGGGTGATCGCCGGGGTGATTTTCGGACTCGCTTTTCTGATGGCCTCCCGCAAGGGCTATATTCAGATGACCGCGCCGGACACCGGCGGGTTTAAGATCAACCTTCCGCAAAGTTCCGAACCGGAGTCGGAGGCCGTCGAAGGCGTCGAAGAAGCCGAAGCCGCGGCGGAAAGCCGCAGCACGGCGGACAATCCGATCCGGACCGCCATTCCGGCCCTCGACCGGGTGATGAAACGCGGCGAAGCGCACAACGCCGAAATCGAAGCCGAACTCGGTCAGACCCCGACCTCGGTCCCCGCCGCGTCTGCCCCCGCCGAGGGCGACGCCCCCGCCGCGCCGGAGCTGCCCGCCACCCCGGAGGAGCTGACCGATCCGGAACTGGTAGAGACGCAGTTCAGCATGTGGGAGTTTATGGTGATCGACTCCAAGGGCTATCACCGGGTGCTGCTCGGGGCCTGCTGGCTGTTCATTCCGCTGGTGATTCTCTACTACTCGCTGGCGCTGTCGATCTACGCGCAGACCATCGGCATGTGGTATTTCGGCATGTTCCTGACCCGGAAGGATATTGAGGAGGTCTACTTCCTGCGGGCCTTCCTCTACACCATCGCGCTGCTGCTGTTCGGAATCGTCATGATTCCGATGGTGATCGTCAGCGGCCGCTCGCTGGCCGACTGGATCTGCGGAGTGCGGGTCATCAACGTCTTCAGCACGCCCGCCAGCTGATCCGAAGCGGCGCGGGCGTGGTCGGGACTTCGGCCGGAAGCGGCCGGAGTCCCGTTGTTTTTGCCTTCGACGGTTTGTCAAAAGCGTTTTTTTGTGGTATAGTATCGCTTCACCGAAAAGGAGTCGACAGAATGGGATTCTGGGAAGCGGCCATGTTGATCTGTTTCGGCGCCAGCTGGCCGGCGTCGATCTGGAAGACCTTCCGGGTCAAAAACCCGGTGAGCAAGAGTTTGATTTTTCTGTGGCTGGTGCTGATCGGCTACGGGTGCGGCGTCGCCAACAAGTTCGCCCGGGGCAATCCCGACTGGGTGCTCTGGCTCTATGTCCTGAACGCCGGTATGGTGGCGCTGGATCTGGGACTGGTGATCTATTATCGCAGAAGGTTGAGAAAACATGTTGAATCCGTTGATTGAAAATGCTTATAAGGTGCTGGACGGCGGCGAGCTGAGCCGGGCGGAGGCGCTGGCGCTGGCGGCCGGAATCGAAGGTCCGGACCTGCTGGATCTGATCTCTCTGGCCAACAAGGTGCGTCACCGGTTCGCCCCGCAGTTTCAGGCCTGCTCGATTCTGAACGCCAAATCGGGCGTCTGCACGCAGAACTGCCGGTTCTGCGCCCAGTCCGCGCACCATCAGACCCGGATCGAAACCTATCCGTTGCTGCCGCTGGAGCAGGTGCTGGCGGCGGCCCGGAAGGTCGTCGACAGCGGGATCCGGGTCTTCGGGTATGTCACCAGCGGCTACGGCTACGAGGACCCGGAGGATCCCGAATTCCAGACCATCTGCGCCCAGCTCGATGAGCTGCACCGGCAGTTTCCCGAGCTCCATCTCTGCGTCTCGCTGGGGATTCTCAGCCGGGCCTGCGCCGAGGCGCTGGCGCAGCATCACGCCTGGCGCTACAACATGAATCTGCAGACCAATCCGGCCGCCTATGCGCGGCTGATCGCCACCACCCACCGGATCGAGGACAAGATCCAGACCATCCGCTATTTGCAGGAGTTCGGCGTCACCAACTGCACCGGCGGCATCATCGGGCTGGGCGAGAGCTGGGACGACCGGATTGAACTGGCGCTGGCCATCCGCGAACTCGGCGTGGAGGGAATTCCGCTCAACGTGCTGCTGCCGATTCCGGGGACGCCGCTGGAGGGCCTGCCTTCGGTCACGCCGGCGGAGGCGGCCAAAACCTTTGCCCTGTTCCGGCTGCTCAATCCGACCAAAATGATCAAGTTCGCCGCCGGACGCGAGACCCGGATGAAGGATTTTCAGGGCCTGCTGATGTTGTCCGGGCTCAACAGTTTGATGACCGGGGGATACCTTACCACCCGCGGCCGGCAGGTGCCGGATGATCTGACCTTGCTGCGCGAACTGGAGGAGTTCTGATCATGGCGGAATGGCGCCGTGAACTGGCGGCGGAACTGGACGAATTGCGGGAGTCCGGACGACTCCGGGAGCTGCGGGAGTTGAGCTGTCTGGACCATGGCCGGGCCGAATGGAACGGCCGGACCTATCTGAATTTGTCGGGCAACGACTATCTGGGCGTGGCCGGCGACGAGGCCTGGCGCCGGGCGTTCTACGCCTCGCTGGAGTCCGACCGGCTGCCCGGGCTCTCCGCCGCCTCCTCCCGGCTGCTGACCGGGAACTCGCCGGAGTACGGCGCTCTCGAACGGGAATTGAGCGGGCTCTACGGCGGTCGCGCGGCGCTGGTCTTCAACAGCGGCTACCACGCCAATGTCGGGATCCTCCCGGCGCTGGCGGGGAAGGGGGATCTGGTGCTCTCGGACAAACTCAACCACGCCAGCCTGATCGACGGGCTCCAGCTGCTGGAGGCCGATTACAAACGCTTCCGGCACCGGGACTACGACCAGCTGGAGTTGATTCTGCAACGGGAACGCGGCCATTACCGCCGGGTCTTTCTGGCCAGCGAAAGCGTGTTCAGCATGGACGGCGATCTGGCCGATCTGAACCGGCTGGTGGCGTTGAAACATCGCTATGACGCCCAACTGGTGCTGGATGAGGCCCACGGCGTCGGCGTCTACGGCGAAAACGGCGGCGGGCTGGCCGCCGAACTCGGCTTGACGGCGGAAATCGAGGTGCTGGTCGGCACCTTCGGCAAGGCCTGGGGCTCCACCGGCGCCTACGCCATGATCGAGCCGGAGGTCCGCGAATATCTGATCAACCGGATGCGGACGCTGATCTTCAGCACCGGCTTGCCGCCGGTGATTCTGCGTTGGAGCTGCTTTGTGCTGCACCATCGCGCGGAGTTGGCGGAGCGGCGGCGCCGCCTCCGGGACTACGGCTGCCGGTTGCGCCGGAAACTCGTCGAACTGGGATGGGAGACCGGCGGGGAGTCCCAGATCGTCCCGCTGATCGTCGGCGAACCGCAACCGACGGTGGCGCTGGCCGAACAGTTGCAGCGGGCGGGCATTCTGGTCTTTCCGATCCGGCCGCCGACGGTGCCGCAGCACGGTTCCCGGCTCCGCTTTTCCTTGAACGCCGCACTGCCGGAGGACGACTTCGCGCAGTTGCTGGAGCTGCTGGAGCAAGCCCATGCGCTGTGAATGGTTGCAGCGGACCGGAAAAGAGCGGGAGCTCCTGCTCTTCTTCCACGGCTGGGCGATGGATCCGGAACGGCTCCGCGCGCTGGCGCCGGACGGTCTGGCGGTGGCGGTGTTCTGGGACTACACCACGCTCGCGGTCGACTTCGACTTTACCGCAGCCCGGCATCAATATTCCCACGTCGCCCTGATCGCCTGGTCGCTGGGGGTCTGGGCGGCGAACCGGACGGTTGCAATTCCGCTCGATGAGGCACTGGCCGTCAACGGCACGCTGTGTCCGATCTCCGCGACTTGCGGCATCGCGCCGGAGATCTTCCGCGGCACCATCGAGGCCTGGCCGCAGGAGGCGGCGCGCAACCGCTTCTTCCGGCGGGTCTTCGGCCCCGATTCGCTGCCGGTGCTGCGCCGGAATCCGGAGGAGCAGCAACAGGAACTCTCCAGTCTGGAGCGGGCGATCCTTGCTGCGGCGCCGGAGTCGGGCCCCGGAATTTTCCGCCGGGCCCTGATCGGCCGCCGGGACCGGATTTTCCCGCCGGCGGCACAGCGGGCGGCCTGGAGTGCGGCCGGAATCCCGGCCACCGAACTGGATTGGCGACACGACCCCTTTGCCGGAATCGACTCCTGGCGAGCACTGCTGGAGGCCGGGCGATGACCGGGCATCAGGTGATCGCCCGGCGTTTCCGCCGGAGCGGCGCCACTTACGAGCGATCGGCGCTGATCCAGGAGCGGATGGCGGAACGGCTGCTGGACGATTTGCAGCGTGCCACCGCGCGCGACTCCTTTGCCCGGGTGCTGGAACTCGGCTGCGGTGGCGGGCTGCTGACCCGGAAACTGCAGTCGCGGATCGCGTGCGAAAAATGGTTTCTGAACGATCTCTATCGGACTGCACAGCCGCTGCCTGAGGCCGAATTTCTGCTCGGACCGGCCGAGGAGATCCGTTTCCCCGACGCGCTGGAGCTGGTGATCGCCAACGCCGTGCTGCAATGGGTGCGGGACTGGACGGCGCTGTTCGAGAAAGTGGCAACCGCGCTGGCGCCGGGGGGAATTTTCGCCTTTTCCAGCTTCGGGCCGGAGAATCTGCGTGAAATCCGTGAGCTCACCGGCGTCGGACTCGACTATCCCGCCGCCCCGGAACTGGCCGCCGGACTGGAGCGGCGCTTTGAGCTGCTGGCCGCGCACGAGGAGCGCGTAGAACTGTCCTTCGCCTCGCCCGCCGCCGTGCTGGCCCATCTCAAGGCCACCGGCGTCACCGCCACCGGGGCGGGTCGGCGCTGGAGCCGCGCCCGCCTGTACGCGTTTGAACAGCGCTATTGCGAACAATACGGCACCGCCTCCGGCGAAGTGGTGCTGACCTATCACCCGCTGCACTTCGTCGCGAAACTCAGAGCAGAGGTTCGCGACAGTGCCGGAAAATGCTGCCGTAGATAGCCCCGTGCTGTTGCTGGCAAACCCGGACCCGGCCCGACTCCAGCAACTCCACCGTGCCGAGCAACCACTTCAAATGCAGTTCCTCGGGCGGCGGGAAGAGCGACTCACAGCGATAGTCGACGGCGATCTCCCCGCTGGCTTCGAGCAGCGAGAAATCCAGATAGACGTAGTTCATCCCTTCGTTCAGCGGCAGCCAGGCGGCCTCCGGCGCCAGCAGCTGTTCGTTGATGACGGCATACCCGGCCGGGAGTTCGGCGGCGGCCCCGGCGTCGGCGAGCGTGCCGTCGATCACCGCCGCGCGCGACAGCGAACCGGTTATCTCCGCCCGCAGCTGGAAATAACCGCGATAAAGTCCGGCGGACTCGTCCGGCCCGGCGTAGTGAACGCGGTAACCGTTTCCGGTATCCTCGACGGCGATCCGCCGCCCCGGCAGCACCGGCGGAAATTGAGACCAGAATGATGCACTCATAAGACTCCTCCTTCGATTCGGGAGGAATTTGTCAACCGCCACTGGAATTTCCGTCCGGGCGGATGTATATTCTCTCATAAGTCATAAATGAACCCTATGTCCAGAGTCAGGAACAAGCGAACGCAGGAACGCGGCGCCGCCATTTTGGAGTCGCTGTTGTGCATCTGTTTGCTGATGTTCATTCTGGCCGGATTTCTCCAGGTCTTTCTGTGGTGCGTGCAGCAGATTTACGGGGAGTACGCCAGTTACATCGTCTCCCGCAGCCGCAATCTGGGGTTCGCCGACTACATCATTGGCCGCAGCGGTCGGCTGGCGGCGATCGGCATGTCGGGCAAGGACCTCTCGATCCAGCCGTTTCCGCCGGACGAGGACCGGTTCAGCTGGTTCCACTGGGGCAGCGACTATCTGCAGCACGGCAGCTGGGGCGACTACGGCGTCTATTTTGAGTACTGGGACAGCCGCGGCGTGGGCAAACCCTATCTCGGAGTCAGTACCGAGGCCCCCGGCACCGGCAGCCGGCCCTATTCCGGCGGCCGGGTGACGCTGTATCGAGCACCGACACTGCTGCCGGAACTCGCCGATCTGTTGAACCGGGAGGAGGGACTGGACATCACCGGCAGCGCCCGGGGCTATGATTACTCGCACTTGTTTCTGGAGGAGGGCGAGCAATGAACCGGCGGCGGCGCGAACCGGGGCAGGTGCTGATCATTTCGCTGATGGTCTGCATGGTGATTCTGGTCTGCATTCTGGTGATCTTCAATTTGTTCATCATCATCCGCGGCCGCATGAAGACCGAGACTGCGGAGCAGGCCGCCGCCTTGACCGCCGCCGAATGGCAGCGCGAATCCCTGAATCTGATCGGCGAAATCAATTTGATCAAGGCCACCCGGAGCCTGCTGGAACTCGATGCTCCGCCCCCGGAAATGACGGAGGACGGCAGCGACTATGTGGATGAGGTGAGGGACCGGATCACGCCGCGGGTCAAGACCCTCACCGAAATGCAGTCCCGCTTGGCCTTTGTCGGCCCCCTGATCGGCTTCGCCGCCGCCCAGCAGGCCGCCAAGCAGAACGGAGTCCGCGCAGCCCAGGGCGCACGAAACATCAATCGCGACCTGGCCAGCTATCACGAACAGTTGCTGACCAGTCCCCACTACCTGCTGCAGCCGGAGATCATCAACTACTACCGCTGGCGCCAGCCCTATACCAATTTGATCGCGGCACTGGATGACGGCCAGCTGGCGATCCGGCCCAGCGGCCGGACGCCGGGACTGATCCGGGTCGATCCCTCCTGGCTGGTGGATGAAGATCTCTACACGGCGATCCACGCCGAGAATTTCTGCCACGGCGTATTGCGGATGTTGCTCAAAAAAGGAGATGACCAATTCTTCGGGCGCTGGTGGGGAGATACCGAATTCTCGCCCGGGACATTTCCCGATCAGAGCGAGATCTACTCCCTGGATGTCACCTTCTCCAACGCGAGCAACGCGGCAGAGACGGAAGCCGGACTCATGGCGGCGCAGAAGGTGGATCCCGGCCGTGACTACTGGGACAGTGACGCGGAGGAGTTGCCCTATCTGCGCTGGTGTCGTTACGACTCCTGGTGGGACGACATCGATTATCTGAAATACGCCTGGACCGGCGACGGCCGACTGCGGGCCGACTTGCGGAAATCTTTCCTCTACAACGGCCCGGTCGCCTATGCGGAGACCTTTATCGATGCCGAGAATCTGCGGTTGCTGCCGGTGCGCAACCCCGATCAACCGCTGAAGACTTGGAATCGCGAGAACGCCTTTATCCAGCGCGACGTCCGGCTGGGCAGCAACTATCCGGACAATTTCGACAATCGCTACGGCGCGGCGGCTCAGGTGGTCGGGGCTTTTCCCTCGGGTGACAATCCGGTCCTCGTGCCGATCGTGTTGCCGGTGTTCAAACAGGTGGCCCGGATCCCGGTCTCGCTGAAGAACTTCGTCGTGTTTCAGGCCGACTTTTCCGACCTTTACAAGTTCTTGATGCTGCTGGCCCAGTTGCAGAGTCTCGATGAGGCCGACTCTCAATACGACTGGTATTTGAGTGCCCTGCGGCAGCTGAGCGATCCCCAGTGGCGACGCAAGGGCTACAATCCCGATTTTTCCGGATCACTCGCCGACTTTCCGGTCGAATTGCTGTTCGGGACCAGTTACCGTTATCCGGCCAATTCCGACGGTCCCGGCTGGCTTCAGGCTGCCTACGTCGGGAAGGATGACAATCCGCCGGCCGAAGCCTCCAGCGGGCGGCTCTACCACGATCAGGAACACCGGCGCTACTATCTGGGCAACTCCTACGTCGAGTACGACGCCGACGGCAACTTCAAAACACAAGAGAACGAAATCTGCAACTACACCCCCGGCCCGGGCCCGACTCCCGGTCCCGGTGAATGGGTCCCGGCCGGACCGCCCAACGTGAACTGAGATGCGTAAAAATCGAAAAAACCAGCGTGGACAGGCGATTCTGGAACTGCTGGCCGGGCTGATCGCCCTGCTGGCGGTGATGCTCGGGCTGTTGTTCGTCGCCGGACTCGGCATCAACTCCCTGCGCATCTACAAGGATGCGAGATTCAACGCCGAACTGGCCATGCAACGGGAGTCCCAACCGCCGCTCTCCAACGACGGCTCCGACATCGCCACCTGGTCCTACCGGCGGCGGGATGTCGGTACTTCAATCGAACTGCCCTACGATCCGGACTCCCTGCTGGTAACCAAGTCCGGAACCCTCTCCACCGGGGAGTTTTCCTCCGTCTCCGACTCCGCCGAGAATGAGGAGAACTACCAGTTTGCAACGCTCAATGAAATCAGCCTCCTGCCGGGCGTCGACAGCAGTCGCTTCTCCCGGTTCAACCAGCTGGGCAACTCCGCCCGGATCGCGGCCAATCTGGTCGGCAGCGGCAGCAGTTTCGGCGGTCACCCGGTACTGACCATCGACCCTTCGGAAATCGGCGGTGCGGGCAGTCCGGTGGCGACTCAGGCGCTGGAGGAGTTTTTCTACCGGCTCTGCGGAGTCCGGGTACGAACCCAGGATCTGGTCAATCAGGAGACCAACCACGTCTACTTTCCCCGGATCAATCAATCGGAGAATTGAACTCGCCGTAGGCGATCAGCTTGCGCTCGTGGAGATCGAGATAACGACCGTCGCGCCCGTATTCGGGCTGCAGCGCAACCTTGCCGCCGCCCTCGGGCAGATCGATGGCGAAGGTCGGCGTGGCCAGTGAGCTGAGACGCGGCCGGAACGCCCGCAAGATTTCCAGCCCGCTGGCGATGCCGGTGGCGAAATGCCGCACCCCGCGCACCGGATCGACATGGAAGAGATAGTGCGGCTTGACCTTCCACGAGACCAGCGTGCGGAACAGCTCCTCCAGCACTCCGGCGTCGTCATTGACCCCCTTGAGCAGGACCGTCTGATTGACCACCGGCACCCCCGCCCGAATCAGGCGAGTGCAGGCCGCCCGGGCTTCGGGCGTCAGCTCCCGGGGGTGATTGAAGTGGGTGGCGAACCAGAGTCCCGGAAAAGACCCGAGCAGCGCGGCATACTCCTCGTCCAGCAGCTCCGGAGCCACGACCGGGATCCGACTGCCCACCCGCAGAATTTCGATGGAGGGGACCGCCGCCAGCGCCGTCAGAATCTCCCGCAGCCGCGATTTGCCCAGCATCAGCGGATCGCCGCCGGAGACCAGCACCTCGCGGATTTCGGGATGGGCGGTCAGGTACTCCGTCGCTCTCTTCAGCTCCGACGCCGTAAGATCGGGAAAGTCCGCCCCCTGCTTCCAGGTCCGCTTGCGGAAGCAGAAGCGGCAGCGCATGGCGCACTTGCCGGTGGTCAGCAGTACCACCCGGTCCCGGAAGCGGTGGATCAGTCGCGGCGTGGGCATCTGCTCGTTTTCAGCCAGCGGATCGAAACTGGAACTGCGGTCCGCCAGCTCCTCCGGCGCGGGGAAGCTCTGACGATAGATCGGGTCCGCCGTTCCCGCCGCCGGATCGATCAGCCGCAGGTAATAGTCATTGGTTAAAAACGGGTACTCCGCCTCCACCGCGGAGACATCGACGCCGGGCGCCATTCCGAGCTCCGCCCGGGCTTCGGCGCTGTTTCGATAAAATTTCATGGGACACCTTCCGGATCGCACAAAAACGAAGCGCAATATACTCCGGAATCCGAACTTTGTCAACCCTCCCGGTGGTGGAGGAAACACCGTTCGCTCCCCCGCCGGACCAGCCGGAAGCCCCCGGGTTCGGCCCGCAGCCGGAAACCTTCCCCGCCGTCGTCAACGGCGCAGTCGATGCCGTCGGACCGCAGCTCGATTTCCGGAACGCTCCGCCCGAAAGCGAGCAGATAGGCCGCGTAGTTCCGTCTCCCCTGGTGGTGGCTCCGAAGCCGATGGGTCTCGCCCTCCCGGCCGGGAATCAACTCCAGCCGACTGTGGAAGAGCGGCGTCAGACACAGCTCCAGATCGGGATACCAGGCGCGGACCCCTCCGGTCGGGGTGAGTTCCACCCGGTCGCCGTTGATATGGAAATTGGTCTCGGTCGCCACCGCCTGTGGCGTCGAATCCAGAATCAGATAGCGGGTCGCACTGAGTTTCACCACCGTCCGGAAGCACAGAAAGGGCTGACTCAGCGGCAGTTTCTGATCCTCCAGCTGACGCAGCGTGCAGGGGGAGAACACGGTGGCGTACTCCAGCTCTCCCCCCAGCTCCACGGCCAGCGGCCAGCCGCGGTGGGAGCGCCAGAGGTAGTTCAGAATGCCGCCGCCCTCCAGCGTCCGGCGGGAGTGCCCCTGGTCCCGGAATTTCAGTTCTCCGGCCCGGACCTCCCCCTCGTCGGCGTCGCCGACCAAGCAGCGTCCGGCACCGTAGAGCCAGAAACTGCCGTCGTCGTTGTGATGGTGCCCCCAGATGCTGCCGCTGCGCAGCGCGAGGAGCGTCTCCCCCGTTTCCGGATCCTGATCCCGGAAGAAGATCCCGAGCCCGGCCAGCTGTTCGCTGACCGGCTCCGGAGCCTGCGGCGGGATTGCCGACGCACCGCGGAACCCGCACTCCCGCGCAAACCAGGCCAGCTGCGCCGCCGTCTCCGGAGCGGTCGCGGCGAGACTTTCGGCATAAAACGCCCACAGCGGGCAGTAGAGTTCCGGCGCCGCGCCGTGATCGCCGAAGGGCAGCAGATGACGGCTGTCGTGGAACCGGCGGTCGCGGGGCGTCCGTTGCCGGATGGCTCCGGCCAGTAGCCGCTGCAACCGCGCATCGCGGAAGAAATCGTGTTCGCCGCGGCGGCGGAGCAGGCGCAACAGCAGCCCCACGGTGAGCAGGACGTGCTGGAAATAGGTGTGGCTCTCCTCCCAGACGCCGCTGGCCGGATTGACGTGAAACTCGAGCTGCCGCTGAAACTGCCGCACGAAGAGTTGCCGCCAGCTCGCCGCCTCCGG
Source organism: uncultured bacterium (assembly GCA_949297015.1). Lineage (GTDB taxonomy): Bacteria > Verrucomicrobiota > Lentisphaeria > Victivallales > Victivallaceae > CASFRF01. The sequence goes on along the minus strand of CASFRF010000038.1, from coordinate 20,487 downwards.
ATGTCCGGGCAGGGCGCAGCCGACCAGTCCGGAGAGGTTGATCGCATCGGTGTAGAAATTCTGATTGGCCATGCCCCGCAAGCCCGGATCCATCGCCTCCGGATCGGTTCCCGGCGTCATCGCCGAAGTGCCGGGGTAGTAGTTCGGAAGGCTCACCAGCACCGCCAGCGTGGCGAAACGGCGGCGCAGTTCGCGCCGCTCCTCCGGCGGGATCAGGCCGCGGCGGCAGAGTTCGACGAACCACAGCGCCAGCGGTCCGACCGGCCGCGAGACCACCACGTTGGTGGAGATGGCTCCGGCTCCGTACCAGAAGATCTCGGTTCGGCAGCGGAGGAACTCCAGCAGGTGACGCCGCAACGCCGCCGCGTCGAGGGGTTGCGCGTGATTCAACAGCATCCGCCAGAAGGGGGAGTCCGGGGGCTCCGGCAACTCCGGCAGCGTCGCGTAATCCTCCTCCGGCCAGACGAAGGCGTGACGCACCTGCTCCTGCAGCGGAAACAAGCCCCGCTGGATGAACAGCCGCCGCAGCAACCCCTGCCGCCGCTGAAAGGATTTCCGGTCCGGATGCTGCTCAAAATGGCTCAGTTCCGGCGGCGGGCCGTCCCAGGAGGCGTCGTCTCCGGCGGCGGGCCGGAAGGCGGTCTCGTCGCACAGCAGCAACCCCCAGATACGCCGACCGGAGCCGATCTCGCCCTCCCAGCACAGCCTCGGCACGGTGCCGCAGCGGTCGCGGGCCGGGACCCGTTCGCCCGGCTCCTCCGGAATGGCGTCGGCCTTGATCCGGGCCGGAACCAGCCGCCGCGACGCCGGATCCTCCGGATAGAGCCGCCGCAGCGCCCAGCTCAGCTGATTGCGGCGGTTGCCGCGCCACTCGCCGCCGCGCAGGGTGACGGCGCCGCAGATCGTTCCGTCGTGCAGCCGGAAGGCGAAGCCGTCGTCGTAGTTCAGTTGCGAAAACTGGCTCCAGTTCCCCAGCACCGCCACCTCGCGGTCGAGGGCGTAATCCAGATACAGCGTGCGGTAACCCGGCGTGGTGTCCAGCCGGTAGCCCCGGGGGGCGGGCGGGAAGTACCAGACCAGTTGGTCGTTGGCTCCGCCGGAGAAGGTCTCGTCCAGCTCGGCCAGCAGCTGTCCGGCATCGAGCGTCAACTCCAGCACATAGACCGGCCCGGGGGCGTCACCCAGCGCCTCGAAGCGGATCACCCGCCGCAGCGGCCCGGACTCCACCTCGTAACGCCGAAGCTCCCGGAGCGGCTCGGCCAGATCGAACCGGGTGGTTCCAAACCAGTCACCGTCGGCATAGCGGAGTCCCCGGACTGGACCGCAGGGAAAGTGTCCGGTCAGCGGTCCCGCCTCCGCCAGCTTCAGCGCGCAACGGCCGTTGCTCAGCACCGAACCGTCAAAGCAGACCGGATCGGCCAACGCCGACTCCGGCGCCGATCCCGGCACCGGTTCCAGTTCCCGGCGCTGATCCGGCGCCAGCGTCAGCGTCACGAAGCCCCGGTCCGGATGGCGGCGCGAACGCTGAACCGGCAAAAGCTCCCCCGTGGCGCGATCCCGCAGCCCGAACCGCTCCGGCAGCGCTTCCGGAATCGGAATTTCAAGTACTTGATACTCATGCTGAAACCCGCAGGACTCCTGCAAAATCAGCGTCGTTCCTCCAGCCACCCAATGCAACATGTTCATCATCCGTTCACCCCTGTTGAAGCAGCCGCTGCCGCAGCAAACTGAGTTTATCACCACCCGGCTGCGCGGCGACCTGCCGACGAAGTCCGGCAGCCAGCTGCCGGATCCGCTCCTCGGGGAAGGACTCCCCGGTCAGAATCGGCATGACCAGCTGATCGGCCAGCTCCTGAAAAATCGCGTCGGACTCAAAGTTTCGTTTGTGCCGGAGCGGGATCTGCTCGCGGATGAATCCGATCACCTCCGGCAACCCCTCCGGATAATGCTTCTCGTCGGCCAGCGCCGCCTCCAGATAACGGGGGAAGGGGGAGAAGCCCAGGCCACGCTGCATCATCAACTCCTGCACCGGGCGACTCAGCAGGAAGCGGATAAACTCGGCGCAGCCGGGTGTACAGCGGGTTCCGGCCACGGCGGCGCTGCAGACCGGAATCTGAAAGTGCTCCCCCGGGCGCACCGGCGGCGGCATCAGGCCGAACTTTCCGAGCCGCTGCGACAGACCCACGGCTCCGGCGTAAAAGGAGTTGCGCTGCACCCAGTACAGATTTCCCTCCCGCAGTTCCCGGATCTCGGTCATCGCCTCGTTCGGAAGCTCCAGGTTCAAAAGACGGTGATCGCGGGTGAAGGCGAAACAGCGGGCCAGTTCACGGAGCTTGTCCGTCAACTCCGGACAATTCAGATCGTTCTCCTCGTCGATGCCCAGCGTGGAGAGCGCAAATGAGATGCTCAACGGGCTGAGTTTGCCGACGCTGTCCGGCACCTCGGCCATGCTCTCCAGCAGTCCGTACAGTCCCTGATGCCAGTCGTATCGGGGCGGTCGCCGCCCCAGCCGGTAGAACCAGAGCGAAGGTTGCAACTGATAATAGACCCGGAACCCGTCGCCGTAGCTTTCCAACCCCGGCAGCAGCGGTTCGCCGGTCAACGGCATACCGAGCATCCGCTCCAGCTCCGGCGGCGGAATCAGCGGCACGGATCGGGCCACCTTGTTGGTCATGCACAGCACCACGGTGGAGCGGTCGGGGTGCTGCCCCTGCAAGAAGGCGATGGCGTCGGTGTTGTTCCAGAGGAAGCGGGGGGAGACCCGGAACTGCGGATAGGCGTCGCTGAACATCCGGAACACCGCGCACCAGAAGTCGATCTGCCAGATCATCTTCTCCATGACCACCACTTCGAGCTCCCGGGGTCCGGCCTCGCCGGTCTCCGTCGGCGCCGGAGTTTCCCGGGCGATGAAGAACCCCTTGCCGGCGACGCAGTTGAGCACGCCGTCGTCAACCAGCTCCTTCAAGGCGCTGTTGACCACATGATGGGTTTCGTCAAAGCGGGAGATCAGATCCCGGATGCTCGGCACACTCTCCCGGAACCCGGGGGTACGGTTGCGGATATTTTCGACGATTTTCTGCTTCAGCGCGTTCACTCGTCTGGACATGGTCGGCCTCTTATTTTATATTCATGCTTATAAAAAATCACTATTCACGTCTTTCTGGCATACAATACCCCGGCGCGGACAAAATGCAAATCAAAAAATAACAATTGTTTTGATTTTTTTTGAAAAAGCCTGATTTTTTCACATTTTTGCGGCGCATCTTGAAAAAAATCAACAAAATTGTTTGGTTTTTACTTGCATTCGGTCGCCTTTTACATTATAATTATAGAGATTTCAAAATCCACACGAACCGCGAGGATAGAGAAGTGATCATGATTCGACTCAGAACCGGATGGTGCGCGGGGCTGTTGCTCGGCGCCTTGCTGGCGGGAGCCGTTCCCGCGCTCGGCATCGCCGATTTTGAAACGGAAATGCCCGGCTACTACGAGGCGCTGGGGCTGGATCCGGACCGCCGGGACTACGATTACGAACTGATCAACTTCCGCAGCAACGCTCCGGGCAACGTCTTCTTTCCCGGTGAACAGCCGGAACTCGCCGTTCAGATCCGCAACCGCAGCGACCGGGAGCTGGTGCTCGCCGGCAACTGGGAGCTGCTGCGCTGGGACAGTCGGCAGATCCCCGGCGAGATGTGGTCGGCGGTCATGAGTCGCCGGGAACTGGTGGAGAAGATCCCGGCACACTACCGGATTGCGCCGGGCGGGTACGTCGACGTCACGCTCAAGCCCCGGTTGCCCGAGCGCTTCGGCGGTTATGCGCTGGTGTTGAACCCGGGGCCGGAAGCCGGGGTGCGCTTTTTAACTTCGATCTGCCGGATTCTGCGGAACGAATCGCGCCCGATCCAGTTCCCGCGCCAGGCGGGGGAATTCTTTGAACCGGCGGCGATGAAGCGGGTCGGGTTGCAGGCGGTCCGTTTCGGGGTTCCCTTCAAACTGGCCGGCACCAAGGGGCGCGAGGAGCTGATGGCGTCGCTGGATCGGACCTTCCGGGCGATGCAGGAGAATCACGTCGCTGCCACGCTGGAGATCGGCACCGGCGGAGAGGGCTTCGTCATGGGCGTGCCGCGGCCGCATCTGGACGAAAACGGCATCATGCAGCAGACCAAGGCCGACTGGGTCTGGCATCCGCAATACGACGAGGACTACCGGAATTTCGTCTACGAACTGGTCGCCCGCTACGGCTGGCCCAAGGGACCGGTCAACGGCATCATGCTCTGGAACGAGCCGTGGGAGGGGATCTCCATCTCCGGCTGGGGTGCCGACATGATCCGCTACCGCGATCTCTACCGGATTATGGCCGAAGCCACCCGCCAGGCGGAACAGGAGGCGGGAGTCCGGGTGCTGGTCGGCGGCTGCGATTCCGGCAGCAACACCTTCGACAAGCTGTTCCCGAATGAATCCGACGAGTTTCTGCCCGCACTCGATTTCTGCAGCATACACTATCACGGCTTGAGCGCGCCGTCGCTCTACCGGAAGTGGCTCAACCGCAAGCCCGAACGGGTCCTGATCTGGGATACCGAAAGCTGGGTCGGCAACGCCGACGATGTGCTGGCCACCACCGTGGCCGCCAACCGCGCGGCCGGATACGACCGCTCCATGGGCTTTTTCAACGGCTATGTCTTCGGCAACAATCTTCACGACAACCGCGGCAACCGGCGATCCCGGATTCAGACGTCGGAAGGCGAACGCGAGGTGGAACTGCCGCTGATCGCCTATCCCATGGCGGCGGCGCTGGCGGCGACGCAGCACTTCATCGGCGAGCGGGCGTTCGACCGGGTGCTGCTGCTGGACGGTCTCCCCTGGCTCTTCGTTTTCAAGGGGCTCGACGAGGAGGAGAATCCCGGCTTCTGGCAGCGCTGGTTCGGCCGGGATTCCGAGGATGGAACGATTGTGCTCTCCGGTGATCTGGAGCGGATTTTCGGCGACGGGGCGCCGCTTTCCAGAATCCGCGGGCTCAAGGAGGTCGCGGCCAAGAAGTTCTGGCGCAAGCAGCTGGAAAAGCTTCAGCCCGGAACCGGCGAGTGGCGGGAGGCCGTCGCCGCCTTGCGGAAACTTCAGCCGCATCTGAAGATCAACGACCGGAACTTGATCTCCCTGTGGCGGCAGACGCTGGAGAAACCATGGGCGGGGGAGGGCGTGACGTTCGTCTTCGCCGCGGATCCCGCATATCAGGTGTTCGATCTCTACGGCAACGAAGTGGCGCCGGAACGCGGCGAATACCGTCTGCCGTTGGATTCGGCGAGCTACTTTCTGCGTTCCCGGGCCCGGGGCGGCGCGAAAAAGCTGGAACAGGCGGTGCTGGCCGGTCAACTTTACGGGGTCACGCCGGTGGAGCTGCTGCCGCACGACTTCCTGAGTCCGGTGCGGGAGGGTTCCGAACTCACGCTCGAAATTCACAACGTGCTGAACCGGGAGTTGACCGGAACCCTTTCCGCGCAGGTCGGAAAGCTGCAGCTGGATTATCCGAAACAGCTTACGTTGCGGCCGTTTGAACGGCGGCAGGTCGCGCTCCGCGTGGTCGGCGGCGCGGCCGATCCGGAGAACTTCTACCGCTCCGAATTTCAATTCGACGCCGGGGCGGACGGGGTCAGCGAACTGAGCGACGTGATGCGGGTCAACCGGATCGCCCGGCGCACGATTCAGGTGGATGGCGACCTGCGCGACTGGGAGGGCGTGTTGCCGCAGCGGGCGTTGAGCTCCGACCACGCCGCCCGGACGCAGATGGAGGCCGCCTGGCTGCCGTTCGATCAGGTGAGCGACCTGCGGCGGGGCGGTCAGGCCGAGGTCCGGCTGGCGGCGGATGACGACTTCTTCTATCTGTCGGCCCGGATCACCGATCCGGCGCCGAGCAAGGGGACGCTGCGGTTCGCCCGGCGCAATGACGATGATTTCTTCTATCCTGAGGTCAGCCGGGACTACGTCAAGGAGCGGACCTTTACCTGGGATCGGCAGGAGGAGGCCGACGCCAACGCCCGGGTGGAGGGCCCCGAGGGCGGCCGCCTCTCCGGCACGGTGCGTCCGAAGATCGAGCGTCTGCGCTTCGATCTGGAGCTCCCGGCCGGGCGGCTGACTCAGGTGACGGCCTATCTGCCGTACTCCGATTTCCGCAGCGGACGCCAGTGTCTGGTGCGGCTGCTGGATACCGCCAGCGGGCGGGAACTGGCGCAACATCCGGTCTGGCAGGTCAAGGGGGGCGCGTTTGTCTCCTTTGCCGCGGCGGGCCAGGTGTCGCTGGAGGTGATCAACCAGCGCTGGTGGCACCGGGAGTCCGGACGGCTGGCGGGAATCTTCTTCGATCCCTACCGCGGCGAACTCAAAGTGCGCGACGACGGCGCGACGGCGCAGGCCACCTTTCTGGAACTGGACGAACAGAATCCCGGTCTCTGGCGCGGCCGCTTCGGCGAGCTCGGCTATCTGCTGCCGGGGAACCATCTGGAAAAATTGAGCGCGGGAATCCGGGTGCGGCAGCGCGACGACGTGACCTATCACGAATACCACTGGCCGGAGGGGGTCCGGCGCTTCAGTTACCGCAAGCGTCCGATCCTGCCGGACGGGGCCTCCAGCGGTTTTGCCAATTTGCAGATCGCCTTCAATTCGATTCCGGTGGATCAGGATCCGGTAGTGCTCGACACCCTGCCGGGGCGTCCCGTCGGTTTCATCAACTACCGCTCGACCGACCGCCAGTTTGCGCTCAATCAGGTGGCGGACGAGTTCGGCGGCGGGACCGAAATCTGGCGGCTGGAGGTGCCGGAGGCGCCGCGCAAACACTTCTATCCGCGTCAACCCAAAGCCGCCTGGGAGGGAGCGGTTGAAGGCGGGAAACTGGTGATCCGTTACGACGGCAACATCCGGATCGTGGAAGCGGCCATTCCCTGGTCGGAAATGCCCGAAGTCAAGGCGTTGCGCGACGCCGGGAAGCCGGTGAAATTCACGTTCCGGGCCAACCGCGAAGGCGCCGCTTCCATCGAACTGGGGGAGGGGAGGGCCATTACCACCTCGACCGGCAGCACCTTCAGCCCCGACTGGAAACGTTCGTTCAGCAATGAACTGGAATTTTCTTTTGAATAACTCAGGAAAGGTGAGAAGATGAGCAAAATTTCCGTTCTGATCTGCGGCTCCATGCTGCTGGCGTTCCCGGGGCTGGCCCGGGATTACTTCAAAGTGGATTTCAACACTGAGACCCCGGAGGCGGCTCCGGCGACGGCGCCCTTCCGCCGCGGGACGGTTTCGACGCAGCCGACCCGGGTGGCGGAACTCAAACCGGGCTTGGTGCAGGTGGCGGAGAAGACCGCCGGACTTCCCGACCGACCGCTGCGGCTCGGAATCGGACTCAGCAGCTCCCCGATGACGGAGCTGGTGTTCGACGGCGGCAACAATCTGGTGACCGCGGGCACGGTCCATCTCGACTTCGATCTGGAACCGCTCGCCTATCAGCCCGCCTCCGACGGCCGTCTGGAGACCGCGTTCAGCATCCGGATTACCGGCAACAGCGGCATCGATCTGGCGCAGCTGAACTTTGCCGCGGCCAAGCCCGAGTCGGGCACCATGGCGCTCTATCCGGTCGGCGGCAGCCGGGTGGATCTGGGAACTTATGAAGTGGGCAAGGTGTACCGTTTTGCCATGACGCTGAATTTGAGCGCCGCCACGCTGACCGTGGCCATCAACGGCGAGGTCCGGGCGGATCAGGTCAAGATCAATCCGGAGAACGCCTACCGGCTGCTGCGGTTCCGCTCCGGCCAGGCGCTGGGCGGCCGCGACGGAGCGCTGACCGTGGCGCTGGACAATATTCACATCTACGATGAGCAACCGTAAATCCGTTAACCGAGCTGACCTGAAATGAAATTCCGAAATCCGAAATTCCACGTCACTTGCTTCACCTTAATCGAACTGCTGGTGGTGATTGCGATCATCGCCATTCTGGCGTCGATGCTGCTCCCGGCCCTGAACAAGGCGCGCGACCGGGCCAAAAACATCGCCTGCGTCAACAACCTCAAGCAAATCGGAGTCGCGGCCGGGACCTACTCCGCGGACTACCCCCGGAACGTCTTCCCGCCGCGCACCGGGCGGGCCCGGAGCTTCGGTTTTTCCTGGGACGGCACGCTGCTGACCTATATGGGAAAATCGGCGCAGGCCATGTACCCCAACTGCGATATGAATCAGGCCTATCGCCATGTGCCGACGACGGGCGCCAACTGGACCAACGGCTACACCCAGGCCGGTGACATGCCGGATCCGAAGACCAAGGCGTTTGCCTGTCCGTTCGACGCCTCCGGCCCCATGAATTTTCACACGGCATCTCCGGACAACAACCGGCGTTCCCGGCGCAGCTACCGGGTGAATCACGGCATGAGCAATCATATGAAGATGAACATCTGTGTCCCTCTGGATCTGGATGCCTTCAAGGGCCCCTACAACGGGTCGTCGGATCCGGGGTTCACTCTGAGCCAGATCGGAGTGGTGAGCGATTATTTCGATGTAAGTTCCGGCGGGGCTGACTATTATGTCGGCTACACCGGCGGCCTCGGGAGCACCTACGCCGGCTTTTACAATCCCAATCCGAGCGGCGACTGGCAGCAGGCGCTGAAGGCGCATCCGGACGGCAGCCGGAACGTACTGGCCTTCCCGGGCAACGTCTTCAGTCTCAAGGCGCTGGACCTCACCAACAGTCGTGGCCGTTACTATTTCGATTACCGGGTCAAATAAGTCGGGGCATTGCATCTCCCGTCAACGGAAAACAGAAAAGGAGCGATCATGAAGAGCAGAAATTTTACGCTGATTGAACTTCTGGTGGTGATTGCGATCATCGCGATTCTCGCTTCGATGTTGCTGCCGGCGCTGGGCAAGGCCCGGGATCGGGCCAAGAACACCGCCTGCATTTCGCAGCTCCGGCAGATCGGCGTGGCGGCCGGGACCTACTCCGCGGACTATCCCCGGAACGTCTTCCCGCCGCGTTTCGGCTGGGGGCGGAACTGGGGGTACAGCTGGGATGTGTATCTGCTCGAGTTCATGGGCAAGAAGTTCTCCGACTACTACCCGACCTGCGACACCACGCAGGCCTATCAGTACGTTCCCAACGCCGCCCGCAACGCGGAGGTGGCCGGATTCACCCAGAGCTCCAAACCCAACGATCCCAAGGTCAAGTTCTTCGCCTGTCCGCTGGACAGTTACGAGACCTTCACCGCCGACGGCATCCGGCCCTCCCGCCGCAGCTACCGGGTGAACATCGGCTACGACAGTTCGCCCAAGGTGTTGCGCTGCATGCCGCTGGATCTCGACGCCTGGAAGGGGCCGTCCAACGGCACCGACCCGGGGTATCCGCTCTCCAAAATCGCGCTGGTCACCGACTTTTTCCGGCTCAATGACGCCAGCCCGCAGTACTACGTCGGCTATGCCGACGGCACCCAGAGCAACTACGGCCAGGGCTTTTACAAGAACAGCATCGGCGCCGGCGACCTCAATACCCAGTTGAACGGACATCCCGACGGCAGCCGGAACTGTCTGTCGCTCGTCGGCAACGTGTTCACGCTGAAGGCGCTGGACATCTCCAACGCCAACGGGCGCTGGTACTTCGATTATCGGAAAAAGTAAATCCGGCGCTCGCCGTCGACAACCCCTTCGGGAGGAAGGACCATGATGAAAAAAGTATTAACGGGACTCGGGCTGGGGCTGTTGACGCTCGCCGGAACGGCGGCGCAACTGCCGCAATTCCGGGCCGACAACCCGGAAAACACCGGAGCGGAACTGCGCACCACGCGCAATGGAGTGGAGCTGATCGAAACCTCCGGCGGCCGGGTCGGCAACGGCGCCAGCAGCTTTGTCGGTGTCTTTCCGGCCGATTCGGCGGCGGTCAAGGCGATCAATGCCGCGCTGGCCCGGCCCGAAGGCTCTCCTCCGGCCGAGTTCGGGCTGAGTCTGGAGCTGACGCTGCTGGAACAATCCTCGCATCTACTCTTCTGTCAGCTCGGGGTGACGCTGGGCGGATCGATTCCGAACCGCAATCCGCTGGCGGCCAACCTGACGCTCGACGATCTGAAACCGGGCGTTCCGGTGACGCTGAACGCGGCCAATACCCCGTTGCTGCGCTTCCAGATCAAACCTGCCGGCGGCCGTTACCGGGTGGACCGGATGGAATTGAACTTCGGAATCCGGGTCGAGAATCAGGCCACGCCGGAACGACTGCTGGTCCGGTCCGCGGCGCTGGAGGAACTGCCCGCCCAGCCGGAAAAGCTGAAGTCGGTCGCCGCGTTTGATCAGACCATGCCCTCGGCCGCGCTGATCGCGGCGCTGAACCGCGCCGGGTTCCGCTGCGAACCGGCCGGAGCGGACAACGCCGACGCTCCGCTGCAATTCTTCGGCGGCCGCCTCGATCAGCCGGGGACCGCCACCCGGATCCGGCAGGCGATTCAAACCGGAAAGACGGTGGTGATCGGGGTGACGACTCCGGTCCCGGTCCATCCCGAACTGGCGGACCTGCTGCCGTTCAACGACTGGTCGATCAAAGACCACCGGCTCCGCCGCGACAGCGTTCCGGTGGCCGGCAAACAGGGTTGGGCGCTGGACACCACCTTCGACCTGCATCTGCCCGGCTCCCCCATGGAGAACAGTCAGCTGCGCTATCGCTACCCCGATTACGAGAAGCCGCTGTACAACTCCGACTGGCGCATTCTGGAAACCACCGCCACGGGCATGCCGCTGCTGATCGCCGGACGCACCGGCAACGCCGGAGTCTACGTCTTCGGCGGCTCTCTGCACGATCGGACGGCTGCGACGCTGCCGGGCGCGGCGGCCTTCGCCGAGCGGCTGGTGCGGAGTCTGACCCAGCCGGTCAAAGCGGACAGCGAGCTCTCCGACCGGGTGGAAATCCGGATCCCCGACTATCAGCCGGACGGGCTTTATGTGGAGCTGAAAAATCTCGAATCCCGGCCGATCCGGACGGCGCTGAGCTATCAGGTCGCCAACTGGGAGCGGGAGATTCTGAATGCCGCGACTCAAACGGTCACGCTGAAACCCGGCGAGACCCGGAAGGTCGCGTTGCAGGAACGCGGCGCGTTCAAGGGCGACCCGGCCATCGTGGAAGTCGGCAGCTCGCTGCCCTATCGTCGGCTCCGCGCCGGGATCCTGAAGCCCGATCGGCTGGCGACAGCCAGCGAGGTGCGGCAGGCGGTGCTGGTGGCGCCGCCGGTCTCCATCGCGCTGCGTGAAAACGCCGAATGCTGGCCCAAGCTCGAGTTCGACGACTCGATCGACGGCGGCTACAGCGGCGACTGGGGGCGGCGCTTCGTCTGGCCGGTCGGCTCCGCGCCGGAGTTGACCATCCGGGTCGCCAACCGCTACTGCAATGTGGCGCCGCTGGCCGCGGTCAAGGATGAAACCACGCCGGACAATCCGACCACCGATGCGCTGAACGACCTGTCGCTCTCCCGCGCGCACGTCCGCCAGAACGGCAAGAATCAGGGCGGCTGGAGCGGACCGAAAATTCCGGAACATCGCCTCTCGCTGACCTGGCCGCACCCGGTGGTGGCCGCCGGGATGGGAATCGAGGCCTACGGCACCTACCGCTTCGAGGATCGCACGCAACCGCGCAATCTGACACTCAAAAGTGAGCAGAAAACCCTGTTGGAGCGGAAAAACGCGGCCTACCGGAGCAACGGTGACGAGATGTACGCCGCCTGGGAGGAGCAGTTCACGCCGGAGCAGGTCAACCGGGTGGAACTGGTCATGAACAACCTGGATCCGCGCGGCTCCAACCACATCAACAACGGCCCGACCAACTGTTCGATGAAGGAGTGGGAGGTGTTCGGCTGGCCGGTCGCCGATCCGGTGGCGGTCACCGGCACGGTGGAGGTCACGCGCAGCGATCTGCTGACCGGCGAGAGCAAGATTCTGAAACGGGAAACGTTGACGCTGCCCGCGTACACCCTGCGCGAGATTCCGCTGCAGCTGCCGGCGCACGATCAGTTCGGTCCGGTGCGCTATGAAATTCGTCTGGTGGACGGCGAAAACGTGCTGGCGGAAACTCAATACGACGTCTTTTACGCGCTGCCGGAGCATCCGCGGGTGATCAGCAAAAAGGAGTTCGGAGACCTCGAAATCGGGCTGCTGTGTACGCCGGGCTGGGTGAATCACGGGGATTTCGGGTTGGGCATGCAGAACTGGACGCAGGGCTGGGGCGGTCCGCACGACAAGATCTGGGCGTTGACTCACGGGCTGATGGAGACCGGCAGCCGGAATCTCGATCAACCCGCGCGGGGTCTGACCACCGATACCCGGAACAGCCACTACACCAATCCGTGGCGTTACCTCCCGGACGGCACCTACGGCTGGGACATCACCATGAACAATTTGCTCGACCAGATCCTGAACGGACGCCATCGCGGCGTGAAGAAACTCTGGGTGGTCGGCTCCGACCGCTGGAACGGAATCCCGATCGGCAACTCCTTCGGCTGGGACATGTTTGTGCGCTTCGACCGCTATCTGCGGAAAACCACCGGCAAAGGCCTCTCCGCCCGCAGCCGCAAGGGAATCTCCGAGGAGATCATGACCCGTTACGCCGACGTCTGGCAGAAGTGGCAGCTCGAGGAGTACGCGAAGAAGGTCCAGGCCACGCAGAAGATGTTTGCCGATCATGGAATCGACTTCATGTTCGAGACTCACGGCAGCTTTCCGCTGGCCGGGGGCGAACTCGGCGACGCGCTGGGCAAAACCCACGCCGGAGTCGGCACGGATCTCTTCTGGGAGCTGCGCAATCAGGATCTCTACTGGAGCCTGGCCACCCGCTTCGCCATCGTGGCGGCGAATCCGAATCTGCGCAGCGGCATGTACAAGCAGTGGGGCTGGATCAACTCCGAATCCAACCAGTACTGGTTCGCCAACAACGGCCCGGTGGAACCGGCCCGGCGGCAGTGGTACGGCACCTACTTTATGGGGCGGGTCGATTCCGAGGGGCGCTTCCAGCCCTATCATGTGCTCGGCTACGGTCTGCAGGGGGGGATCTCCACCAAGTTCTATCCGCACGAGATTCTGAATTCCGCGCGGACCTTCAACTTCACGCGGTTCATCCGCCCGGAGGAGCCCACGGGCTACGGCTTCGTGGTCTCCTGGGACAGTCATCTGCGGCGGATGACGCCGCGGGGCGGCCAGATGGGCTTCGGACTCTTCGCCACCGGCAACGCGGAAAATCAGCTGGAATACCGGATGGGGAAACTCTATGAGAAGTTGATCAAGAACGGACTGCCGATCGGCTTTGTCGGCTCCAGCCACGCGCTCAAGAAGTGGAACGGCCGGAATCCGCTGGTGCTGCTCGACGCCTCCGACTGGCAAGGCGAGGAGTTGCAAACCGTCTCCCGGCTGCTGAAGAACGGGACCCCGATTGTCGCTTTCGGCGGCGACGACCAATCCGCGGCGGCGCTGAAGTTCTGGACCGAAGGCGCCCGGAAGGGGGAGGTCGGCGGCATTCCCTGCTACGTCCGCACCCGGCCCGGCGAAGCGCCGCTGCTCTACTGCCCGCTCAACGGCAGCGAACTCCCGGCCTCCGGACTGCCGGCGCTGGTCCGCGCGGTGATGAAGCTGACCGGGGTGGAGATCACCACCACTCCGCAGCTGGTGGTCAATCCCTTCCGCAGTCAGGGGGCGTTGTTCTTGGCGTTCGGGAGTCTCTCCGACCAGTCGGTCCCGGCGACCGTCCGGTTCGAGGCGGGGGGCTTCGATCCGCAGCTTCGCGGCAAGGCGTTGCGGGTGATCGATCTCGATCGCTTTGAGGAGTTGAAGCCGAACGCCGACGGCAGCTACACCCTGCCGTTTGCAGCGACCGCGGGAAGAATGCTGATGATTACGGAGAAGAAGTAGATGAAAAAGCTCATTTTGATCCTGTTTGCGGCGCTGATCGGAGGCACCGGCCTCGCGGCCGAGCGCCAGATTCTGGTGGCCACCTCCGCCGAGGCCGATCCGGCGATCCGGAAGGCGGCGCAGTCGCTGGCCGGTGCGCCGGTGTTTGAAGCGCTGGCCCGGTGCGGCGCCGCGACCTCGGCCCGGCCGGTTCCGGTGGCGAGCGAAAGTCTGCTGCCGGACTCCGCCTTCCAGCAGGCGGCGTACAATCATCTGGTGCTGGTCGGGCTGCCCGATCAGGATGCGCTGCTGGACAAGTGCCGGGGGCATCAGATCGGGCTCCGGCCCGGCGCCTTCGAGGTGCTCGGCTACGGCAGCTGGAAGGGCGATTTCGGCACCGTGGAGTGCGACTGGAATCCGTTTTTGTACTCGCGCCGGGTCAAGGACAATCCCTACACCACGGTGATCATCAAGATCTCCGGAACTTCGGTCCCCGGAGTGCTGCGGGCCGTTGAGGCCTTCAAGCAGGGGTTGCTCAACGGCATCGTCCCGGCGGGGCAGGGGGGGACGGTGACCGAACCCTCGCTGCTCGACCGGAAACCGGATCCGACGCCACCGCCGGAGTTTCCCCGGCAGCTCGGCAGCCTGATTCAGGCCGGTTGGACCCAGCCGAACGAAATCGAATACCGGGCCTACCTCGATCAGGCGGGATTCGCTCCGGAACGGCTCTGGCGGATCAAGTACCTGGCGCCCAAAGCGCTGGATGACGTCTCCGGCCGGGCCTGGGTCAACGGTCTGCACCGGCTGGCCTACGGCAACGCCGTCACCATTGCCGAATTCGCCACGCCGGAGCAGGCGGCGAAGACGCTGGCGGCGATCGGCAACTGGAAGGAGGCGAAACCGTGGTCGGTGGCGGGAAAATCCGGATTTGAATTCGAGCAGCCGAAGGATGAGGCTTTCCCGGAAAGCTACGGCAAAGTCCGGTATCTGGCGCTCGGACGGAGATTGTATCTTCTTTCGGTTCCGGATGCGGAGCTGGAAGCGGCCGTCGCCGCGGCCTCCAAAATTCAGTAAATTTGCATACAGGAAGGGAGTTGCGCAATGAAAAAGTGGTATGGGATTCTGTTGCTCGTGTTTGGCGTTGGCCTCGCCGCCGTGGCCGCCGAACGGAAAATCGTGGTCGCCTGCTGCGGCGACAGCATCACGCAGGGGGTCGGCGTGCGCAACCCGGCTCAGGAGAGTTACCCGGCGCAGCTGCAGAAGCTGCTCGGCGAGGAATATCAGGTGCTGAATCTCGGCGTCGGCGGCCGGGCGTTGCTGCGGAAGAAGGATCCGTACTCCATCGGCAACGGACTCAAAGCCAATCCCGACATTGTCATCATGGCGCTGGGCACCAACGATTCGCGGGAGGCGAACTGGTCGCAGTTCGGCCATGAATTCGTCGGCGATTATCTGAATCTGATCGATCAGTTCCGGACCCGGCTGGCCAAAAAGCCGGAGATTTTCGTGGTGCTGCCGCCGCCGATTTTCGTCGATCGCTGGGAGCTGAAGAATTCGATCCTGCAGGAGAAGACCATTCCGGCCATCCGGCAGGTGGTCGAAAAATCGGGCGCCCGGCTGATCGACTTCAACACCCCGATGCTGAATCGGAAGCAGGACTTCGCCGACGGTGTCCATCCCAACGCCGCGGGCGCCGCGAAACTTGCCGAAATCGCGGCCCGCGCCCTGCAGGAGGCCAAAGCCGGGAAATGACCCCCTACGCGCCGCCGGGAATGCTGATCTGGGACGCCTGGCCCCTGGTCCGGCAGGGCGTCTGCCACCTCTATTTTCTGCAGCGGGACCGGGAGCCCGGAGTCGGCAGTTCCGAACAGGAGCAACTCGGGCATGCGGTATCGACCGATCTGATTTCCTGGACCACACGCCCCAACGTGCTGGCTCCGGCTCCGGCTGATCCCGACGACGACCTGCAGCCGTGGACCGGCTGCGCCGTGAACTTTCCCGACGGCCGGGTCGGTTTGTACTACACCCGGCGGGGTACGCGCACCGGCGGACGCGAACAGAGCATCGGGCTGGCGCTCGGCGACGGCGAACACTTTGTCCGCTATGCCGGAAATCCGGTGATCACGCCGACGGCCACGCCGGTTCCGGGACTCGCCGACTGCCGGGATCTGGCGATCATCGCAGCGCCCGACGGCGGCGGTTATTACGGCTACTTCGCCACCCGCCGACCGGGCCGGAATCTGACGGAAACCACCGCCATTCAGGCCGCGTTCTCGACCGATCTGCTCCATTGGCGGCCGGGACCGGTGGTCTTCACCACCGATCGCTTCGCCTGCGTGGAGGTGCCGGAGGTCTTTCCGCTGGCCGGGCGCTGGTATCTGACCATGCTGACCGGGAACTTCTACGGCTCCCGCGGCGGCCTGCCGGATGGTCAAACCGGGGCGATCATCTACGCCGAATCCGATTCGCCGCTGGGGCCGTTTGCCGCGCCGCCGGATCCGGTTTTGCTGGGCGCCCGCTGGAATTCGCCGATCTCCGCGCGCTCCCTGCTCTGGCAGGGCGAGCGGCTGGTGCTCTACACCGACCGGATCCGCCGCGATCGGGAAAACCTCGATTCGCCGCTGCAGGTCGGTTTCATCAGTACCCCCAAGCGCTATACGGTGCGGGGAGGGCGGCTCGGTCTGGACTACTGGCCGCTGCCCGGAGGTATTCCGACCCCGCTTCAACCGGCGTTCCCGGCCACTCCCTGGGGGCAGATCTGGCCGCTGGCCGATGCCCGCTGGCGGCAGGACGGCGAGGCGCTGGCCGGACGCTGCCTCGATCGCTGGAGCGTGCTGCCGCTGAACGGAGACGGCGGACTCTGCTTCATGCTGGAGTGCGAGCTCGAGTGTCACGCCGCGGCGGCGGGCTTTGTGGTTCACCGGCAGGATGATTTCCCCGGCTTTCCCCGGCAGCGGGGGCTGGCGCTGCTGGCCGAACCGGAGTCCTGCCGGGCGCTGGCGGCGGCGCTCCCCGACTTCGGGTTTACGGAAATGCGCACGGCAACGGAGTTTCCGCCGGGACGCTTCCGGCTGCGGCTGGTACAGCGGGAAGAGGCGCTGGAACTCTATTTGAACGAACGGCTGCTGCTCGGCTTCACCTACGGCAAGGGCCTGAACGGACAACTGGGGCTGCTGGTCGATCGCGGCGAAGCGATTTTCCGGAAGCTGCAGCTGACCCGGTTCGCCGACTGACGGGGATTATTTCCGGCTCCGGGGATCGAGTTCATCGCGCAGCGCATCGCCCAGCAGGTTGAGCGCCAGCACCAGAAAAAACATGAACACGGTGGCCGCCGTCAGCTCCCACCAGACCCCCCGCCAGAGCCGCTCCTGACCGTCGGAGATCATCACGCCCCAGCTGGGGGCGCTCTGGACCCCAACCCCCAGATAACTGACGATCACCTCGCTCATCACCGCCGAGGCGAAACACAACGTGAAGTAGACGATCACCAGATGAAACACATTCGGCAGCAGGTGCCGGATCACGATCTGCCAGTGAGGAACTCCGGCCACCCGGGCCGCCGCCACATAGGGGAGGGCCTTAAGCTTCATGGTTTCGGCGCGAACCACCCGGCACAGCGTCACCCAGCCGGTGAGCCCGATCGCCAGATAGATGGCCAGCATGCCGGGTTCCGCCCGCAGGAATTTACCCAGCGCCGCCACCGCCCGGGTCAGATCCGGATTCAGAAAACCGCGCGAAACCAGCAGCGAAAAGGCCAGGATGAAGAGCAGCGTCGGCATCGAAGCGAACGTGCTGTAGAGCCAGACCACCAGATCGTCCAGCCAACCGCCGCGATAACCCGCCGCCAGCCCCAGAGAGACGCCGATCACCACTGCAATCAGCGAGGCGATCACCCCGACTTTGACCGCGGTCGCCGACCCGGCCACCGCCCGCCAGGCGACGTCACGCCCCTGGTAATCCGTCCCCAGCCAGTGGCGGGGGGAGGGGGGGGCAAAGCGCGCCGCGTCGTCGGTCCGGGCATAGATCGGGATCACGCCCGCGCGTTCGCAGCGCCAGGCGTACCATTCCGTACCGAGCGCCGCCCCCAGATAGAGCAACACCACCAGCAGCGAGCCGAGCGCCAGCGGGCGGCGGCACAGCGCCTTCAGGAGTCCGCGCATGGGGCCTCCCCGATGTTTTCCCGGCGCCGGCGCCGGGTCAAATGGACCTGCAGCAGTGCGAGTTCCGCCGGAGTCACGCCATCGATGCGGGAGGCCTGGGCGAGGGTGGTCGGTCGCACTTTTTCCAATTTCTGCCGGGATTCATTAGCCAGCGCCGGCAAAGACCGGTAATCGAAACCTTCGGGAATTTTCCACTCTTCGAGCCGACCGAGTTTCCGGATCTCCACAGCCTCCCGTTGCAGATAACCCTCGTAATGCGCGTCGATCACCAGACTCCGCCAGACCCGCGCGGTCAGCGGATCGGGTCCGGCGGCGGGCAGCAGTTCCGGCGGGCAGGGGAGGGGCTCCGGCGTCCGGCGCCAGTCGCCGTGCCAGGCTTTCAGGTGTTCAAAGACGGTTTTCCCGGCGAACCGGGTGGCGTGACAGGCGGCCAGCGTCTCCTCGCGGAGTTTCCGGTAGCGTTGAAACCACGCGTAGCAGGGCGCGGAGAGCAGCCCGAGTTTCGCCGCGAAGTCGCAGAGCCGGAGATCGGCGTTGTCCTGCCGCAGATGCAGCCGGTATTCCGCGCGGCTGGTGAACAACCGGTAGGGTTCGACGATCTCCTTGGTCACCAGATCGTCGATCATCACCCCGATATAGCTGGAGTCGCGGGGCAGTTCCACCGGTTCCAGACCGGCGGCGCAGCGGGCCGCGTTCAGTCCCGCCACCAGCCCCTGACCGGCCGCCTCTTCGTAACCGCTGGTACCGTTGATCTGCCCGGCGGTGAACAAGTTGGGATATTTTTTGACCTGCAGCGACCGGGTGATCTGATCGGGAAACAGAAAATCGTACTCGATGGCGTAGGCGTAGCGGCTGATCTGCGCTGTTTCCAATCCCGGCAGCGAGTGGATCAGCAGATGCTGAATCGCCGGCGGCAGACTGGTGGAGATGCCGTTGATGTAGTATTCGGTCTGCTCCGCCCCTTCCGGCTCCAGGTAGAGCAGATGCCGCGGATGCTGCGGGAAGCGGACCACCTTGTCCTCGAAAGAGGGACAGTAGCGGGCGCCGACGCCTTCGATTTTCCCTTGATAAAGCGGCGCCAGCTGGAGATTTTCCCGCACGATCCGGGCGGTTTCGTCGGTGGAGTAGACCTGATGACAGGGCAGGTGGCGCCGCCGGGCAGGGGGGAGTTCCGGCCGCAGCGATTCCGGCCAGAAGCTGAACTCCTCGGGTTCCACCTCTGCCGGTTGCTCGGTCATCTGCGAAAAATCGATGGTTCTGGCCAGCAGCCGGGGCGGCGTTCCGGTTTTCAGCCTCCCAAGACGTAATCCCATATCCCGCAGCGAGTTGGAAAGAATAGAGGAGGGGGGATCCCCGGCCCGCCCCCCCGGAAAATGCTGCAATCCGTAATGGAGTCGGCCGTTGAGGAAGGTGCCGGTGGTCAGGACCACGGTCCGGGCCAAGATCACTTCGCCGAATCCGGTGCGGACCCCGCTGATTTTTCCGGCTTGATCCAGCTCCAGACCAATGACTTCGGACTGAAGAAGATCCAGTCCGGAGGTGCGTTCCAGCAGCAACTTCATATTGCGCTGGTACTGATTTTTGTCGCACTGGGCCCGCGGCGACTGCACGGCGGGGCCCTTGGTCCGGTTCAGCATCCGGAACTGGATGGAGGCACTGTCGGTGACGATGCCCTGCGCTCCGCCCAGCGCATCGATCTCCCGGACCACCTGCCCCTTGGCGATGCCGCCGATGGCGGGATTGCAGCTCATCTGAGCCAGATGATCGAGATGCAAGGTGATCAGCAACGTCCGGGCCCCGAGCCGGGCCGCGGCCAGCGCCGCTTCGCACCCGGCATGACCGGCGCCGACGACGATGCAATCGTAGAATGCTTTCATAAACCCCAGAATTCAGATATTTTGGAAATATACACCGTTTTCGGGATAAATGCAAAGCGCGAATGTCAGAGCTGGAAATTCAGCTTGACATCCGCTTTTTCCTCGCGCGCCTCTCCGGATGTTTTACTGGAGACAAAGACATGAACTTTCCCTCTAGGGTTGCGAAGATGGACAGGATGTGGGAGGCCCGGCACAAAAATTAACGTATCTTCATGCCGCACTTAGGACAGACAAGACCCGGCTTACCACAAAACAGGAGATATAAAATTCCGGGCAGAATTCCCAGACACAGCAGTACGATGACGAGGCAACCACAACCGCCTCCGCTTCTTTTTCCCTGTCCAACATAGTTACAATTCGGATTCGGGCAAATGATTTTGTTTGACATTTTTACCCTTTCTTTTTTTAGGCGCTTATAATATACACTAACCATAATGTTTTTTCAAGGTTAACAATCTCCGCATTTATTGAAAAACGGAGGTTTTATGGGCAACGTAACCACGTCAATATTATCGCATGTCAAACCGCCGGAGCGGTTCGTTCGATCAGTAAGCTAGGCTTTGCAC
>CASFRF010000037.1 GCA_949297015.1 uncultured bacterium | reverse complement strand
CCGGGTGCTGGCCGCCGAACCGGGGCGTCTGACGCTGGAGAGTCGGCGTTATCCCTTTGTCGTCTCGGATCAGGACGGCGCCTTTCCGGGGACCTCGCTGCTCGAACTGGTGCCCTTTCAGCAGGAGTTCAACCGCCTGATCCTGAAGGTGGAAAATGCTCCGGCGGAGCGGCTGCGGGTCAAGCTCGGGACGGTGGAGAAAAGCTTCTCCCGGACCGAACTGGCGCGCGGGATCAACCTCGCTGCCGAATTTCCGAAGGACCATCCTCTGGCCGACGCCTTTGAACGGCTGCGCCGGGCGGTGGCCGCCAAACAGGCCTTCGAGAGTTGGGCGCAACTGAGTTTCTGCACGGAACTTCCGGCCCGGCTGCCGGAATTCATGAAGTCGCCGGAGGGCCAGCGCGTGTGGCGGGAGCTGCGCGACGGGGCGATCCGGAAATGGACGGAGCTGGAGTCCAACGTGACCCGGGCGCTGGTCCCCGTGCGCTATGAGCTGACCATAACCCCGGAAATTCCGGAGAAAGAGGAGGGAGCAAAATGAATTGGCGTAAAACCGGATGGCTGGCGGGCGCGCTCGCCGGGATGATGTTGGGCGCGGTCGCGGCCGAACCGATGGTCGGGAACGGCGACCGGCTGGCGGTGATCGGCGACTCGATCACCGAGCAGAAGATCTACACCAACAACATCGAGACCTACGTGCTGGCCTGTTCCGGGCTCCGGGACGTCAAGGTGATGTCCTTCGGCTGGAGCGGGGAGCGGGCCGGGAACTATCTGAACCGGATGGCCGTCAACCAGAAGTTCTTCCCGGCCACGGTGGCGACCACCTTCTACGGCATGAACGACGGCAACTACCGCGCCTACGATCCGCGTACCGGCGAGCAGTATCGCCAGAATTCGGAGAAGATCGCCCAGTTCCTGAAGCAGCAGGGGGTCCGGCTGCTGGCCGGATCGCCCGGCGCCGTGGACAGCGACACCTTCCGGCGCGGCGGCAGCGAACAGGCGGCCGAGGTCTACAATCACACGCTGCAGGAGATGGGCAAGCTCGGCAGCGAGGCGGCGAAGACGCAGGGGGCGCAGTTTGTCGATGTCCATGAGATTCTGATGTCGACGATGGCCAAGGCCAAGGCCAAATACGGCAAAGGGTATCACGTCTGTGGCGGCGACGGGGTGCATCCGGCGGCGAACGGCCAGCTGGTGATCGCCTACGCCTTTTTGAAGAATCTCGGCTTCGACGGCGAAATCGCCCGGATCGAGATGGATTTCCCGACCGGCAAGACCGCGGTCAACGAGGGCCACCAGGTGCTCTCCTTCAAGCCGGGTTCGGTGGAGCTGGAAAGCGTCCGTTATCCCTTTGTCTTCAGCGTCGGCAACGATCCGAACCGGAACAGTTCGATTCTGGCGTTCTGCCCGTTCAATCAGGATTTGAACCGGTTTTTGCTGGTGGTCCGGAATCTGCCCGCCGCCCGTGCCACAGTGCAGTTCGGCGAGGCGAAGAAGACCTTCACCCGGGAGGAGCTCGAGCAGGGGATCAACTTGGCGGAGGAGTTCGCGGAGAACAATCCGTTCCGCCGGAATTTCGAGGCGCTCTCGCAGGCGGTCCGCCGCAAGCAGGACTTTGAGACCTGGGTTACCAAGACCTATCTGGTCAATTTCGAGCGGAACCTGCCCGCCGCCAAGACCGACGCGAAGCTGGCCGAGGCGCTCAAGGTGGTCGATCAGGCGGTGCACGACCGCTGGAATGAATTCGACGCGCAGGCCCGGGCCGCGATCACGCCGGTCAAATATACCATCACCGTGACGCCCGAGGCGTAGGCGGCATCGGGGCTCGGCTGTGGGCGGAACGGCGATCATCATCACGCTGGGGTGTCGGCTCAACCGCGCCGACGAGGCGCTACTGACCACCCGGCTGGAGGAGGCCGGTTTTCAAGTGGCGGCTCCGGCTCCGGGGGTGGAACCCGAGCTGGTGGTGCTGAACAGCTGCTGTGTGACCGCCGAAGCCGAACGCAAAAGCCGTCAGGCGGCGCGGCGGGTGCGGGGGCGCTGGCCCCGCGCCCGGCTGGTGGTCACCGGCTGCGCGGCGGAGCTCCATCCCGACAGCTGGCGCGAACTGGACGCGCTGGTGCTGACCAACGCCGAAAAGCGGGAGCTCGGCGCCTTCCCGGTCCGGAGTCGGCACCGCGCCATGCGGGACTCCGCTCCGGCGATCTTCGAGGAGCGGGTCTGGAGCCGCTTCCCCTTCCGCAGCCGCGCCTTCATCAAGATTCAGGAGGGGTGCGACAACTTCTGCAGTTACTGCATCGTCCCCTATGTCCGGGGGCCGGAGCGCTCCCGCGCCGCCGCCGAGGTGCTCGCCGACTGTCGGCAGGCGCTGGCGGCGGGCTTCCCCGAACTGGTGCTGACCGGGGTCAACACCTGCGCCTACCGGGATGGGGAGCGCGACCTGGGGGCGCTGGTCGAGGAACTGGGGCGGGAACCGGGAAACTTCCGGATCCGGCTCTCCTCCACCGAGCCCCACCCCGCCAACCGGAAGCTGCTGGCGGTGCTGGCGCGGACGCCGAAGGTCTGTCCGTTTCTGCATCTGTCGCTGCAGCACGGCTGCGATCGGATTCTGGAACGGATGAATCGTCACTACCGGGCCGCGGAGTTCGCCGGGTTCGTCGCCGAAGCGCGGGCGCAGCTGCCCGATCTGCATTTAGGGACCGACTTCATCGTCGGATTCCCCGGCGAGACGGAGCGGGACTTCGCCGAAGGGCTGGCCTTTGCCGAGGCGCAGAACTTCGCCAACATCCACATTTTCCGCTACTCCCCCCGGCCCGGGACTCCGGCGGCGAGCGCCCCCGATCCGGTCCCGCCGGCGGTGGCGGCCCGGCGTTACGAAGCGCTGCACCGGGTGGCCGAGGCGGGACGGCGGCGCTTTGCCGACAGCCAGCTGGGGCGGGTCCGCAGCGTGATTTTCGAGGAGCTCCACGCCGACGGTCGGATCTACGGCTGGAGCGACAACTATCTGCGGGTCCGGGCGCCCCGCGGGTGTTATCCGCTGCGGGAGCTGGTGGAGCTGGAATTGACGCCGGACCTGCTGGTCCGGGATTGACATTGAACCTGGGGCGAAACCCTCAACCTGTAAGGAGAAGGCGGCTATGCGGTTTCGGCAGATACATCTGGATTTTCACACCTCGGAGCTGATTCCGGGCATCGGCGAGGCGTTCGACAAGGCGCACTGGCAGCGGACGCTGCAGGAGGCGGCGGTCGATTCGATCACCTGCTTCAGCGTCTGTCACCACGGCTGGAGTTATCACCCGACCGAGGTCGGAGTCATGCATCCGCAGCTCAAATTCAATCTGCTCCGCGCCCAGCTCGACGCCTGTCACGAGATCGGGATCAAGGTGCCGATCTACCTGACCGCCGGGGTCAACAGCCGGGTCGCCGAGGAACATCCGGAGTGGCGCGAAGTGATGGCCGACGGTCGGCTCGGCGGCTGGGCCAGCTCCCCGTTGCAGCCGGGGTTCCGGAAACTCTGCTTCAACACGCCCTATCTGGACTACCTCTGCCGCCTGATCGAGGAGGCGGTGACGCTGTTCCCCGATCATGACGGCGTGTTTCTCGACATCATCAATCAGGGGGAGTGCTGCTGCACCCACTGTCTGCGCGACATGCTGCGCGAGGGCTACAACCCCGAATTGCCCGAGGATCGGCGGCGCTTTGCCGACCGGGTGCTCGAAAAGTACTATCAGCGCACCACCGCGGCGGTCCGTTCGCGCGACGCCTCGGCCCGGGTCTTCCACAACTCCGGCCACATCAGTCCGGGCTGGCTGGACCGGCTGCAGTACTTCAGCCATCTGGAGCTCGAATCGCTGCCCACCGGCGGCTGGGGTTACGACCACTTCCCGCAGTCGGCGGCCTTCGCTGCCAAGACTGGGCTGGAGTATCTGGGTATGACCGGGAAGTTCCACTCCACCTGGGGCGAGTTCGGCGGGTTGAAACACCCCAACGCCCTGCGCTACGAATGTTCGGCCATGCTGGCGCTGGGGTCGCATTGCAGCATCGGCGATCAGCTGCACCCCTCCGGCAAGCTGGATGAATCGACCTACCGGGTGATCGGCGAGGCCTATCGCGAGGTCCGCGACAAGGAGCCCTTCTGCCGCGACGCCCGCCGGGTGGCCGAAGTGGCGATCCTGCCGCAGGAGGCCTTTGCCGAGGTCACCGGCAACGGCGGCGTCCGCGACGGCGACACCGGCTGCGCCCGGCTGCTGCTCGAAGCCCACATCCCGTTCGACATCCTGGCGCCGGAGATGGATTTCATGGCCTACCGGATGCTGATCCTGCCCGATGCGCTGCCGGTGAGTCCGGCGCTGCGGACCCGGCTCTCCGCCTTTATCGCCAAGGGGGGCAAGCTGGTGCTCAGCGGCGAGGGCGGAGTCAACGCCGGGCTCGGCCTGGGGGCGGAGCTCGGCGAGCTGGATGAGTCGAATCCGAACTATCTGCTGCCCGCGCCCGAATTCGCGCCGGAGTTCTGCTCTACCCCCTTTGTAATGTATGACCGCTGTTACCGGCTCCGGGTCACCAGCGGGAAGTCGCTGGGGCGGGTCTACGACTCCTATTTCAACCGCGATTTCCGGCACTTCTGCAGCCATCAGCACGCGCCGAACCAGCCGGAGGATTCGGGGTTCGATGCCGGGGTGATGACCGATTCGGTGCTCTACTTCGCGCATCCGGTGTTCACGCTCTACCGGCAGACCGGCGCGGTGGTGCTGCGGCAGTTCGTGACCCGGGCGCTGGAGTCCTTCCTGGGGCCCGACCGGCTGATCCGGACCAATCTGCCCTCGATGGCGCGGCTGACGGTGACCGAACAGGAGAACCGCCGGATCGTCCATCTGCTCTACGCCAATCTGGTGACCCGCGGCGGCGGCATTCCCGGCAGTCCCTGGCTGGGCAGGCCGGTGGAGGTGATCGAGGAGCTGCTGCCGCTCCACGACGTCGAGTGCGCGGTCCGGGTGGAGCGCCCGGTGAAGTCGGTGACGCTGGAGCCCGGCGGCACGGAGCTGCCGTTCACGCTCGAGAACGGCGTCTGCCGGTTCCGGGTCGAGTCCTTCCGCTGTCATCAGATGGTGGCCCTGAATTATTGAGGAGGAGACAGTCATGATTGTGCATCTGGTTCTGAACTCCCATCTCGATCCGGTCTGGCTGTGGAACCGGCAGCAGGGGATCGACGAGGTGCTGTGTACCGCCCGCACCGCCTGTCGGCTGCTGGAGGATTACCCCGAGCTGGTGCTGACCCGCGGCGAAGTCTGGTTCTACGAAATCGTGGAGGCGCTCGATCCGGCGCTCTTCGAGCGGATCCGCCGTCACGTCGAGTCCGGGCGCTGGCAGGTGGTCGGCAACTGGTACGTCCAGCCCGACTGCAATCTGCCGGGCCCCGCCTCCTTCCGTCATCACAACGCACTCGGGACGCGCTATTTCCGGGAGAAGTTCGGGGTGCAGGTCCGGGTCGGGTACAACGTCGACAGCTTCGGCCACGCCGCCACGCTGCCGGACTTCTACCGCGAGGCCGGAATCGAGTACTACGTCATGCAGCGTCCCGGCCCCCACGAAAAGGAGCTCCCCGGCAACACCTTTCGCTGGGAGTCGCCCGCCGGCAACCAGGTGACCGTCTTCCGGCTGGTGCCCGGATACAACTCCGACGGCTCGGAGGAGTCGCTGCGCCGCTCGCTCGATCTGGCGCTGGCGGCCGCCGACCCCCGGCTGGGCCGGGTGATGTGCTTCCTGGGAATCGGCGACCACGGCGGCGGTCCGGCCCGCTGCGAGATCGAATTTCTGCGTCGGAATCTGCGCTATCGCCCCGAGGTGGAACTGCGCTTCAGCCACCCGCTGGCCTATTTCGAAGAGGTCCGCGCCTCCGGGGTGGAGCTGCCGGTGGTCCGGGGCGAGCTGCAGCATCACGCCATCGGCTGCTACAGCGCGGTGAATCGGATCAAGCGCGAGCTGCATCGCAGCGAGGATCTGCTGACCCGGGCCGAAGCGCTGGCCGCGCGTGATCCGGAACTGGTTCCGGTCGACACCCCCGGACAGCTGGAACGGGCCTGGAAAAAGGTGCTGTTCGCGACCTTCCATGACGTGTTGGCCGGGAGCTCGCTGCAGTCGGCCTATACCGAGATGTACGACGATCTCGGCAGCGCCTGCTCCACGGCGCAGGAGGTGCTGACCGCGGTGACCCGGAAACGCAACGCCGCGCTGGCGCCGAACCGGTTGCAGCAGCTGGTGCTGGACAATCCGGAGCCGGTCGCCTACGACGGCTATTTCGAGTGCGAACCCTGGCGCCACTACCTGAATGAATTCGTCGGCTACGACCGGCGCCGGAGCCGGATTCTCGACGCCGACGGCAACGAGGTCCCGGCGCAGCTGATCCCGGCGGCGGCCTGCTGCGGCTGGGGTCAGCGCTATGTGTTCCGGGTCCGGGTGCCGGCGGGCGGGCGGACGATTCTGCAATACGCGCTCGACCGCGATCCGGCGCCCGCGCCCGGGACTCCGGTGCGGGTGGACCGGTCGGGACTGGCCAACGGTCGGCTGCGGGTGCGGCCGGGGGCGACCGGGATCGACTCCATTCACGACGGGACGCGCGAATGGCTGCGCCGCCCGCTCAAGGTCACGGTGATCGACGACCCCAGCGACACCTGGAGTCACGGACTCAAGTGCTACGGCGTGGTGCCGAGTGCGGTTTTCCGGGCCGTCGCGCCGGGCCGGACGACGCTGAACGGTCCGTTGCTGGGGGAGGAGGTCCGGAAGCTCGGGGCGGGGGAGAACCGCCTGCGTCTCTTCACCCGGCTCTACGCCGGAATGCGCGAACTGGAGCTGCGGCTGCGTCTGGACTGGCGCGGACTCCGGCAGCTGGTGAAGCTCGAGTTGCAGCCCGCTTTCGAGGTGGTGCGCCGCCTCGACGGGGTGACCGGCGGCGAGCTGGAGCGACCGCTCGACGGCGAGGAGTATCCGTTTTTTGAATACACCCGGCTGCGGAGCGCCGACGGGCGGGAACTGGCGGTGGTCAGCCGCGATCTCTTCAGCTGCGACGTGCAGCCGGACGGCACGCTGCGGTTGACGCTGCTGCGGTCGCCGTATTACGCGCACCACGATCCGAAAGAGGTCGGCCCCGACGAGGACTATCCGGTGGTCGATCAGGGGATTCAGGAGTACCGGATCACCCTTCTGCTGCAGCCGGAGTCCGGCGCCCTCGAACAGGCGATTCTGCGCCAGTCGGAGCCGTTGATATTCAGTGAAAGCACCTCCGGTATGGAACTTCCGGAGCAATGAGACGCAAAAGGAATAATGAAAAATGGCCATCAGCTTTGAACCGCAAAAGAGGGTTTTCAAACTTGATTCCGGGAACGCGACCTACGCCTTTCTGATCGATTCGGGCGGCTATCCCTCGCACCTCTATTTCGGCCCGAAACTGGAGACGCTCGACCTGGATTATCTGCACCGGCCGATGATTCGGGCCTTTTCGCCGGTGCCGGAGGGCCGCCCCGCGGAGGAGGCGCCGGATGCGGTGCTGCGGGAGTTCGCCACCCACGGCGTCGGCGACTACGCCCTGAGCTCGGCGGTGGTGCGCGACGCGCACGGCAATACCGCCACGGATATGCGTTACCGGAGTCACCGGATCCTCCGCGGCAAGCCGAAACTGCCGGGCCTGCCGGCCACCTTCGGGAGCGAGGAGGAGGTCGAAACCCTGGAGCTGACCCTGGCCGACGAGGCCACCGGCGTGGAGTTCATCCTCGCCTACAGCACCTTTCGGGAGCTCCCGGTGATCGCCCGCTCAGTGCGGGTGGTCAACCGGGGAACGGCGACCGTCCAGCTGGAAAAGATCGGTTCGGCGCTGCTGGATTTCGACCATTGCGAGTTTGAATTTCTGCAACTCTGGGGCGCCTGGGGACGGGAACGGGTGACCGAACGGACCCCGCTGCGTCACGGCATTCAGGCGATCGCCAGCAACCGCGGACTCTCCAGCCATCAGCACAATCCCTTCTTTGCGCTGGTCGAGCCGGGGAGCTCCGAGCGCTTCGGCTGGGTCTACGGCATGGCGCTGCTCTACAGCGGGAACTTCCGCGCCGAAGTGGAGGTCGATCAGGGCAACCGGACCCGGGCCCAGATCGGGATCAATCCCGAAGATTTCGAGTGGGAGCTCACTCCCGGGGCGGAGTTCGTCGCGCCGGAGGCGGTGCTGGTGTTCTCGGACTCCGGCCTTGGCGCCATGAGCCGCGCCTTCCACGATCTGTTCCGGAACCATCTGATCCGCAGCCGCTGGCGCGACCGCAAACGGCCGTTGCTGATCAACAACTGGGAGGGGACGTTTTTCGATTTCGATCAGGAGAAGATTTTGGCCATCGCCCGCGAGGCGGCGGCCCTGGGGCTGGAGATGCTGGTGCTCGACGACGGCTGGTTCGGTGTGCGCGATGACGACCGCTCCAGTCTCGGCGACTGGTTCGTCTACGAGCGGAAACTACCCTCCGGGATCGACGGGCTGGCCCGCGAGATCAACCGGCTCGGACTCAAGTTCGGACTCTGGTTCGAGCCGGAGATGATCTCGCGCCGGAGCCGGCTCTATGAGCAGCATCCGGACTGGTGTCTCCATCTGCCCGACCGCGGCCGCTCCGAGGGGCGCAATCAGCTGGTGCTCGACATGTCGCGCCCGGAGGTCGTGGACGAGGTGTTCCGGCAGATGTCTGAGCTGCTCGATCACGCCAACATCGAATACATCAAGTGGGACGCCAACCGCCATCTGACCGAGGTCGGCTCCGCGGTTCTGCCGCCGGGGCGCCAGAAGGAGGTCTTCCACCGCTTCGTGCTCGGCACCTACGACTTGCACGAGCGGCTGCTGGAACGCTATCCGGAGCTGCTGATCGAGGGCTGCTCCGGCGGCGGCGGCCGGTTCGACGCCGGTATGCTCTACTACGCGCCCCAGATCTGGACCAGCGACAATACCGACGCCATCGACCGGTTGCGCATCCAGTACGGCACCAGTCTGGTCTATCCCGGTTCGACCATGGGCGCGCACGTCTCCGACTGCCGACGTCATCCCGAAAACCGTCAGACGCCGTTTCCCACCCGCGGGGTGGTGGCCATGGCCGGAACCTTCGGCTACGAGCTCGACCTCACCCGGATGAACGAGGAGGAACGGGCCGAAATCCGCCGTCAGGTCCGGTGGTATCACCAATATCACCACCTGGTGGAGCAGGGGCAGCTCTACCGGTTGCGCAGCGACTTCGACACCCCCGGCGGGTATGTGGTCTGGGCCTACGTCTCGCCCGACCGGCGCGAGGTACTGCTGAGCGCGGTGCAGCCGCGTTGTCTGCTCAACGAAATCCCCCGCCGGGTGCGGCTCGATGGGCTGGCGCCGGAACTCCGCTACCGCTGTGACGAACTCGGGCGGAGTTTCCTTGGCAACACGCTGATGAATGCCGGCGTCGAACTGCCTCTGCTGGTGCACGACGGTGACAGCTGTCAGCTCTACTTCCACGCGGAGGAGGAGTGACCGCGCGGCGGAGCCGGGGCTGGTGGAATTTTTGTGGAATAATTCTGAATCGGGGGCTTGACAGGTCGCGATCGACACGGTAACGTAAGATCGTTCCCTCGTCGGAGACGCCGGGGGGGGCCGGACCTGGAGTCGGAGGCGCCTGTCAGGAAGTAACCGGAGGAGGAAGAATGCGAAAAGTTGCAGTCGGTATGATGGGGCTCTGGCTGGCGGCGGTGTCGTTGTCGGCCGCGGAGCAACTGAGTTATCAGGCGCTGGTGGACCGGTTGACCGATCTGGAGTTTCCGGCCCGGTTGCCGGATCCGGGGGAGCGGGCGGCGCAGTTTTCCAGCTTCGACCGGGCCAGTCGCTACAACGCGGAAACCGGCAAGTATGAGCGCTGGGACGCCAACGGCGACGGCGGCGGCTTCATCCGCCTGGAGAACGGTGAACAGGTGCTGGCCGAGATGGAGGGGCCCGGCTGCATCTGGCGGATCTGGTCGGCCAATCCCAACGGCCGGGGGCGGCTCAAAATCGTGCTCGACGGGGCGGAGCAGCCGGTCTTTCACGACTCCTTCCGGAAGCTTTTCGACGGTGGTCTTGCGACTTTGCCCGGCGGAATGCTGACCTACGTCGCGGCGCGCGGGTTCAATTGTTACATTCCGATCCCCTTCCAGAAGTCCTGCCGGATCACGGCGGAACCGGAGTGGGGACAGTACTATCACTTCAACTACAGCACGTTCCCGGAGGGGAC
Source organism: uncultured bacterium (assembly GCA_949297015.1). Lineage (GTDB taxonomy): Bacteria > Verrucomicrobiota > Lentisphaeria > Victivallales > Victivallaceae > CASFRF01. The sequence goes on along the minus strand of CASFRF010000037.1, from coordinate 30,030 downwards.
CACGGTTCCGACCTTCCACCTGCCGCTGGCCGCCGAAGAGCTGGCGGCGCTGCAGGCGGCTGAACGCAAACTGGCGGCGGGCTATGCGCGGCCGCAGACCGCGGCGTCGCCGGTCCGGCAGGAGCTGGAACTGGCGCCGGGCGCGACGGCCACGCTGTTGCAGCGGAGCGAACCCGGCGCCATCGTCGGCTGGGAGCTCAAGCCCGAGCTCCCCGGCGATCAGGAGGCGGTTCGCGCCCTGCTGCGGAATCTGATCGTGGAAATGCGCTGGGACGGGGCGGAGCAGCCCGCGGTCTGGTCGCCGCTGGGCGACTTCTTCGGCAGCGCGCCGGGGTTGAATCCCTATCAAGCCTGGCCGCTGGGCATGCTGGCCGACGGCACCTTCTATTCGCGCTGGTTCATGCCGTTCGCCGCGGCAGAGGTCAAGGTGGTGAACCGCGGGACGCAGCCGGTCAAGCTGACCTCGAGTTTTTGGGTGGAGCCGCTGAAGCGGCCGCTGGCGGAGTACGGGAGATTCCACGCCAAATGGCACGGCGACGGCGCGCCGCTGCCGGAACCCGAGCGGCAGGCGATCGACTGGCGGGTGCTGGAGACCCGGGGCCGGGGCCGCTGGTGCGGCATGATGCTTCACGTCTGGAATCCCCTCGGCAGCTGGTGGGGCGAGGGGGACGAGAAGTTCTATGTGGACGGCGAGAAGTTCCCGTCCACCTTCGGAACCGGGTCGGAGGACTACTTCGGTTACGCCTGGTGCAACCCGGAACTCTTTTCCAAGCCCTTCCACACCCAGTCGATTTCGGAGGACAACGCCGGTCACATCAGCGTGAACCGCTTCCAACTCTGCGATCAGATTCCGTTCCAGAAGTCGTTCGAGGCGGATCTGGAGAAGTACTTCCGGAACGACCGGCCGACCCGCTACCGGGCGGTGGCCTACTGGTATCTGGATCCGGCCGGGAGCGATCCCTACGGCGCGGTGGCGGCGTCGGAGATGCCGACCTATCCCAAGCTGGAGCTCCGGAAACCCGGCGTGCTGGAGTTTGAACGGCTCCGGGTCATCTCCTGCAGTACCGGTGCCGCCGGCGGGCAGCACATGCGCGATTTCCTCAAGGAATCGGAGCTCGGAACGGTGCGCTGGAGTGATGTTTCGCAGCTCTTCTGGCGCGGCTCCGAAGGCCCCGGCGGGCGGTTGGAGGTGGAGTTCCCGGTCAACGAAGACGGGCGCTATGCACTGGAAATGCAGTTCACCAAAGCCCCCGACTACGGGAAAATCCAAGTCTCGCTGGATGGCCGGAAGCTCGGCGAGGAACAGGATCTGTACGCCGACAAGGTGATCCCGACCGGGGCGCTCCAGTTCGGCGAAGTGGACCTCACCAAAGGCCCGCACCGGCTGAGCTTCGAGTTGACCGGGAAGAATCCCGCCTCCCGCGGCTTCCTCGCCGGATTCGACTACCTGCTGCTGACGCCGGTGAAGTGAAAACTCAGCGCGCATCCGCCGCCCGGCGGCGGATGCGGCCGAAGAGATCCTCAAAGATCCGCCCGGGATCCAGTTCGGCGGCGACTTTCAGCCGCCGGTCGCTCCCGGAGGCCTGCCACCGGCCCTCCGGCGTCAGCGTCGGACGGGGGATCAGCCGCCAGCGGAACAACTCCGGAGCCGTCAGCGCGGCGATCGCGGAGATGTCCCAGATCACCTTGTTGGCTTCCGTGGGGTTCTCCTGCAGATAGTGCTCGAAAATGGAGCACAGATAGGTGCCGACCGCGCCGGTTCCCGCCAGCTCGGAACGCAAACGCGGAGCGGTCATTTGCAGCGCGCTGGCCACGAAGTTGCAGGGAATCTGGATCAGATGTTCCGCGCGCTCAAAGACCACGCGCGCGGCGGCGAGGTCGCCGCATAAGTTGAACTCCGCCGGATCGTCCGCCTCGAGTTGATTGCCCCCGAGCCAGATGATCACCAGCTGGTCGGCGATCGCCGGTTCCAGCAGCAGCGCGGAGGCCACGTTGGTCAGCGCCGCGATGGCGGTCACGAAGAGCTTGACCCCCTGACCCGCCGCCCGCTGCGCCTCGGCCACGATCCGGTGCGCCGCCGGCGAGTCGACCGGCGTTACCGGATCCGGCAACCAGCTCTCCGAGCCGGGCAGCGCCGGGACCCGGTCCGCCGCCGCCGTCAGCTCCAGAATGCGGTTGATCTCCTCCAGACTGCGGCGCATGCCGTCGCCGGGGGAGCTGGAGCGGCGGTTGTGGAAGGGGGCGGCGGTGACCGCGCGCAGCGCGATCTTTTCCGGCGCCAGCAGGGCGTAGATCAAAGCGAACTGATCGTCGATTTCGTTGTAGGTGTCGGTGTCGAGAATCATCGGCACCGGCCAGGCGGAAGCGGGAACGGTCAGCGTTTCCGGGTTGAAATTCATGACGGACCTCCTCGATCGTCCGGCGCTCCGGAGCGCCGGTTTGCACGTTACTCCGCGCGAAGCACGGTAATCGGATTCTGCTGCGCCGCCTTCCAGGCCGGATAGGTGCCGAAAATGACCCCGACCAGGCTGGAGATCAGCAGCGAGGCGACGATACTCCAGATCGAATAGACGGTCGGCATATCCGCGTAGAGCGTGATCAACTGCGAAATGCCGATTCCCATGACCACCCCCAGCATTCCGCCGAGCGAGGTCAGGGTGACGGTCTCGATCAGGAACTGGACCAGAATATCCGATTTCTGGGCCCCCAGCGCCCGACGGGTACCGATCTCCTTGCGCCGCTCGTAGACGCTGGCCAGCATGATGTTCATGATGCCGATGCCGCCGACGATCAGAGAGATGCTGGCGATCGAACTCATCACGATGGTGAAGATGTTCTGAGTCGCTTCGCGCTGCTTGAGCAGATCCAGTGGCACGAGCACATCCCAGTCGCGCACCTTGTCGTGGGTTTTCTGAAGGTAGGCGGAGATGCGCTTGGAGGTGTCGTCGATATGCATGATCTCGTGAGTGGTGACGATGAACAAGTCGTAGTCCACCAGCGTCACCCGGGTCTGACGCCCGAACATGGTAAAGGAATAACTTCCGAAAACCGCGTCGGAGGTGGTGGTCGGAATGAGGATCATGTCGTTCGGACTGCCCAGCTCGGGATACTGGGTGCCGTTGTCGTTGTGCAGAATGCCGACGATGGTGAACACCTGCTGCCCGATCCGCAGCACCGAGCCGACGATGTCGGTCTGTCCCAGATTGAACAACTTGCGCTTGACGTTCTGCCCGATTACGCAGACCATGCTCTGCTGCTTGTAGTCGGCCGGGGAGAGCCAGCGCCCCTGTTCGATTCGGCTGTTGGAGTCGAGCAGAAAGCGATAGCCCACCGCCACCAGCTTGAGGTCCATGCGATCGATCCCCTTGCGCACCTTCTGCCGGGTGTCGTGCATCAGCGTGACCCGCTCGACGTTGTCCATCTGCCGGATGTGAACCAGATCGCGCGAAGTGAGTCCGTAACGCTCGGTGGTGCCGGTCTCCTCGGCGTTTTCACCGGTGCCTTCGACACTCGGCTTTTTGGCGTAAACCAGAATTTTGTCGATACCCATCGCCTCGATCTGGGAGAGCGCCTTGCGCTTGGCGCCCTCCGAAATCGCCAGCATGGCGATCACGCTGCCGACCCCGAAGATCACCCCCAGCGAGGTCAGGATCGACCGCACCTTGTGCAGCAGCAGGTTGTGCAGGGACAACTGCAGCAAATCGCGGGGCAGCATCATTGGTGCAGGCCCTCCGCCGAGAATTTTTCCATAATCAGGCCGTCGCGCAGCCGGATCACCTGATCGTAGTGGCTCTCCAGCGCCGGGTTGTGCGTCACCATGATGATGGTGACCCCCTGTTCCTGATTCAGTTTGTGAAAGAGATCCATGATTTCAATACCGGTTTTCTCATCCAGGTTGCCGGTCGGCTCGTCGGCCAGCAGGAAGGCCGGATTGTTGCTGAGCGCCCGGGCGATCGCCACGCGCTGACACTCTCCGCCGGAAAGCTGAGTCGGGCGGTGGCCCAGCCGGTGGCCCAGCCGGACCTTCTGCGCCAGTTCCAGCGCCCGGGCCCGGCGGATCCGGGCCGGCACCCGGCCGTAGAGCATCGGCACTTCGATGTTCTGCTCGATGGTCAGATGCGGGAACAGATTGAAGCTCTGAAAGATGAACCCGATCTTGCGGTTCCGGATGATCGCCAGCTCCGTATCGCTCAGCGTCTCCACCGCGATGTTCTCCAATAGATACTGCCCGGAGGTCGGCACGTCGAGCATACCGAGGATGTTGAGCAGCGTGGACTTGCCCGACCCGGAGGTCCCGACGATGCCGACAAAGGAGCCCCGCCGGACCGTGAAGTTCAACCCCTTCAGCACCGGTACCGGCAGGGAACCGGCCATGTAGGTTTTGCGCAGGTCCACCAGCCGGACGATCACGTCGCTCTCTTCTGCGGGGGCCATCAGCTCTCCTTCTGCTGATACGGCCGGTAGAGGTAGACCACGTCACCCTCCTCCAGACCGTTGGTGATCTGCACGAAGTTGTCGTTCGATTCGCCGATCTCCACAATGGTCTCCTGCGGGCCCAGCGCCGTCTGGCGGTAGACGAAGAACTTGTTGTTGTTCTCAAAGACCGCTTCAACCGGGACGAACAGCGTGTTTTCGATGATCTTGGAGATGATCTGGACCTGAACGCTCATGCCGTTGACCAGTTTCGGATGCTGCTGCAGGAGCCGGATCCGCGAATTGTAGACCTTGGGCGAGGAGCTGTCCGAGGCGATCTGGAAGGTCGGCAGCGTGGCGATCTTGGCGATCTCCCCGTCGATTTTGAGGGTCGGCAGCGAGTCCGGCGTGATCACCACCTTGTCCCGGAGCCGGGTCCGCGACCGGTACTGCTCGGGCAGATCGAAGTCGACCACCAGATTCGACATCTCCGGAATGGTCATCAGCACCATGCCCTTCCACACGTCCATACCCAGCTTGATGTCGGGATTACCCCAGCGCCGGTCGGGGTCGGCATAGATCACGATCCCGTCCACCGGGGCGATCAGCTTCATCTGTTCCATGTACTCCAGATGGCGGTTCAGCTGGTTGTTGATGTTGCGCAGATTCCGCTGGAGATTGGAGATGTGCCGCCGTTTCTGCACCATCTGCGATTCGGCGTAGATCCGCGCCTTCTCCATGTTCAACCGCGACTGCTCCAGCTCACTGCGCAGGGTCATGAGCTTGTTCGGATTGTCGTAGCGCTTGAAGCTCTTGAGATCGAGCTGGGCGCTTTTGAGCGAGTTCTTGGCGGTGGAGATTTTGGCCTGGAGATCGAGCAGCTCCTTCTCGTTTTCCTCACGGGTCTGCTCGTCGCCGGATCCGGCCTTGTTGATCTCGTCGGCCCGGGTGTCGTAGTTGCTCTGCGCGGTCTCCAAGTTGGCTTTGGCGTTTTCGATGGCCAGATCATAGGAGTCGCGGGTCTTGGTCCGCTCCAGCCGGTAGTACTTGACCAGCGCGTCTTCGGCCTTCATCAACCGGTCCTTGGCGTTGGCCAGATCGACCAAGTTGGTGCTGACCTGAATCTTTTCGTTTTCGATGGCCAGCGCCAGTTCCTTTTCCTGATTCTCCTTGTTGGTCTGGAGCTCCTCGATCCGCTCCTTGAGCTCGTCGGTCTCAAAGGTGGCCAGAAGATCGCCGGCCTTGACCTGACTGTTTTCATCGACCACGGTCAGGAGCTTGGTCTTGAAGTTCGCCTGCAGCGCCAGTTTGTGCTTGGCGCTGGCCGACACCGTCCCCGAAAGCAGCAGACCGATGGTCAGGTTGTCGCGCTTGACGGTGAAGGTCCGGTCCAGGGTCTCCGCGGAGTCGGCGTTGCCCGCGACCGGTCGCCGGTAGCGGAGATAGGCCCAGTAGCCGCCGCCGCCCAGTGCCGCGATCAGCACGAGAGCGATGGTTTTCTTGCCGGGTTTCCACTTCATTTTTCAGCGTCCTCCGGGGCCGGCGTCAACGGGAGCGTATTACGGCCTTCGCGCTCCTGCGGTTCCCGGATGAACTCCTGTTCCACCTGTTCGAGCGTGGTCTCGGGGAGTTTCGGCAGGGCCGAGGAGTTGCGGATGATCTCGCCGAGCTGGTCGGACTCTTCGATGACCAGATTCGGGTCGAACATCAGGCCTTCGGGCACCTCGTCCGGCTGCAGGATCCGGACCCGCAAGAAGAAGATCAGCTGGGTGATCTCCTTGGTGTAGCTCTTGGAGGTGAACAGCTCGCCCAGGTAGGGCAGGTCGCTGAGGAACGGGATCCGCTCCTGCGTCATCGACTCGGTATTGCTGTAGAGTCCGCCCATGGCCACCACCTGGCCGTCGGCGATCTTCAGAATGGTGGACATGTTCCGGATGGAGATCACCGGCACGTCGTAGTAGCCGCCGGCCTGAACGATCCGCTGATAACTCTGGATGTTGGAGACTTCCGGCTCGATCTTGAGCACCGCCGAATCCCGGTTGATCATCTGCGGCGTGACCTTCAGCGTGACGCCGACCCGTTTGAAGGTCGTGCTGGTGGTCGTGTTGCTGCCGTTGTTGGACAACTCCTGAATCGGGGTGTCCTGACCGGTGGAGATCTGCGCCAGCTCGTTGCAGGTCAGAAACAGGTTGGGGGCGGAGAGGATCCGCGCATCGCTGGCGTTGAGCAGCCACTGGAAACTGACCTTGACGTTGTTGTCCTTGGAGCCGAAGGTCCAGTTCATGGTGCCGCCAATATCCTGGGTGGACTGCCCCAGCACCGAGGTGTTGAACCCGGCGCTGGAGTTGACCGGAGTGTCGTTGCCTTCGGCGTCAATTCCCGTGCTGACATGGTTGAAGGTCGCCGAGAGATTGCGCTCCATGCCGTCGCCGACCAGCACCTCCACCACCCGGGCTTCGATCAGCACCTGCGGCGAAGGCACGTCCATGGCGATCAAAGCGTCCTTGATCGCCTCGACATTGGCGGCGGAGTCGGTCACAATCAGCATGTTGCGCTCTTCGGCCTCCTCGGACATGCCGTTGATGACCATGGCGTCCACCGCGTTCAGCAGTTTCTCCGCGGTATTGTAGCGGCACTGATAGATCAGCGTCGCCCGCTCGCCTGCGGTTTCCGCGTTGCGGGAAGGGGGCATCTTAATGATCTTGTAGTAGGGCGGAATCAGTTCGGTCTTCACCGTTTTCGGCGCCGGGATTTCCCGGAACAGTTCCTCCAGCTGTTGTGCCACGGCCTTGACGTTCTCCTTGCCCTGTTCGATATCCTCCGGGGTTTTGATCCGGATTTCCCGCGGCGGAGGGGTGAACACCGTCGGTTCGGCTGCGCCGATTCCGGTGACAAGCAAAAAACCTGCGCCCAAGGCGCCGAGTCGGGGAATCCAGATTCGCTCCATCATCTGTTTCAAAACTCCGTACTTGCTTACATGATTTGGTGTTGCTGGTGTATACCGGTAGCCCGGGATGATCTCTCCTAAGGGGGAATACACATTTACGCCCACTATAATCCCGGATTTCCAAATTACAATGCAAAAAAAAGGAAATTCCTGAAAAAATCGGAAATCCCGGCAAATTCATCCGCCACGGCTTGCGGGAGCCCGGTTGCCGTGTTATATTATCAATCAACTGCGATGACCATTCAGCAACCATCGGGAGGCCGTTTGCCCATGAGCGTCTCCGCTCCACTGCTCCGCATGATTCGGTATGTTCTGCTGCTGCCGTTGCTCTGGCTCGGCGGTTGCGGTCAGTCGGAACCGAGTCGCGAGGTCGAAAAGGCCGTGGTGTTGGAGGGGGGCGAACAGTGCGCGCTGCCCGGGGAGCGGTTCCCGGCGTTGTTGCGGGTGGAGTTTTCCGGCGCCAAGCGTCCGGGGCTGCTCGGCGGTCCCGGACGTCGGCCGCCGGTCACCAATCTGGCTGTACGCCTGGAACCGGCTCCGGGGTCCGAGCTGCAGGTGGAGCCGGAGCTCACCCGGACCGACGCCAGCGGCTGTGTCTATGCGCGGGTCCGCGCCGGGAGCCGGATCGGCGACCACTATCTGCGGGTGACCCCGGTCGATCAACCGGAACCGTCGCTCGAGGTGCGTTTCATTGTGGGGATGAAGATCACCGGGGCCGAGGTTCAGGCCGCGGCCGGCGGGTTCACGCCGGAGCCGCTCACCGTCAAACTGCTGGGGCCGGACGGGCGGCCGGCGGCGGGCGTGCCGGTGTTCTTCCGCGCCGGAGCCACTGCGGAAGGGGCCCGTTCGACGCTGGAGATCCTCAAGCCCGAGGTCCGGACCGATGCCCGGGGCGAAGCCTCCACTCCGATCCGGCTGGGCAGCAAGACCGGGGAGTATCAGGTCGCGGTGGAGGTGGCCGACCCGGTCAGCGGGACCTACATGCGCGGCAAGAGCGTCCGGTTCTACGGACTCGATGCGATGGCGGTGATTGTCTCCGTGCTGGGCGGACTTTCGCTGTTCATCTTCGGCATGAAGCTGATGAGCGACGGCTTGCAGAAGGCGGCGGGCGAGAGCATGAAGAAGATCCTGCAGTTCTTCTCGCGCAACGGCGTGGTGGCGGTGCTGGCCGGAACTGTGGTCACCGCGGTGATCCAGTCCTCGAGCGCCACCACGGTGATGGTGATCGGTTTCATCAACGCCGGACTGCTGAACCTCTCGCAGGCGATCGGGATCATCTTCGGCGCCAACATCGGGACCACGGTCACCGCGCAGATCATTTCGTTCAATCTGACCGGGCTGGCGCTGCCGGCGATCACGTTCGGCTTTCTGACCACCGTCCTCGCCCGGCGCCGGATGCTCCGGGGCTGGGGCGAGACCGTGCTCGGATTCGGCGTCCTCTTCTTCGGGTTGAATCTGATGGCCGGAGAACTCAAAACCCTCGGCTCCTTCCCGGACTTCATCCGGTTCTTCGGCAGTTTCGACTGCCAGCCGCCGCCGGGAGGCTGGATGCCGCTGGGACCGGTGCTGGGAGCGATCGGCATCGGCATTTTCATGACCGTGGTGGTGCAGTCGAGCTCCGCCGCCATGGGTATTGTGCTGGCGCTGGCGGGCAGCGGATTGATCAACTTCTACACCTCGGTGCCGCTGCTGCTCGGGACCAATATCGGTACTACGATCACCGCTTTCCTGGCCTCGCTGGCGGCCAACCGGGTGGCCAAACAGGCGGCGCTGGCCCACACGTTGTTCAACCTTTTCGGTACGCTGGTGATGGTGGTGTTGTTCTATGTGCCGTACGGCGAGAGCCGCACGCCGGTGTTTCTCTATCTGGTGAATCTGCTGACACCGGGCAACGCCTTCGCCGCGCATCCGCAGAATCTGGAGCGTCACATCGCCATGGCTCACACCCTGTTCAACGTGCTGGCGGTGGTGCTGCTGTTGCCCTTCATTCCACAGTTCGCCCGGCTCTGTAACGCATTGCTGCCGATCCGCAGCCGCAGGGAAACCCGCATCCACCTGCTGGAGCCGCATTTGCTGGCCACGCCCTCGGTGGCGCTGGAGCAGACGGTGGCGGCGATCCGGAGCATGGTGCAGGGCGGCTGGAAGATGCTGGATCGGGCGGTGAACGGTCATTTTCTCGCCGGGAATACCGATCCAGAGGCGTTTGAGGAGCTCGCGCAGGCGGAGCGGGAGATCGACGCCATGCAGTCGGAGGTCACCGATTATCTGGTCCGGATCACCCGGCGGCCGCTGACCCATCCGCAATCGGAACTGATTCCGCTGCTGATGCACTGCACCAACGACGCCGAGCGGATCGCCGACCATGCCGAGAATATCCTGAAGCTGACCGAGCGGCTCAAGGAGACCGGCAAACCGCTCTCCGACCAGGGCCGGCACGATCTGGAGAAACTCTGGGGGGTGCTCGACCGGCAGTTCGCCCATGTGCTGGCGGCGCTGGGCAGCACCGAGGCGGAGAAGGTGGCGTTTGCCCTCAAAAGCGAGCGTAAGATCAACAAGCTCGCCGCCCGCTACGAGAGCGATCACATCGAGCGGCTGCGGAAGGGCAACTGTTCGCTGCCGGTGGGCGTGATCTTCATCGAGATGCTCGGCGAACTGGAGAAGATCGGCGACAGTCTCTCCAATATCGCCGAACGTACGCCGGAGATTCAGAAGCACTACATCAAACTGCAATCATAAACGGAAACAGCCAAATGGGAATGAACATTCAAATCGATCGGCGGCCGCCCGCGGAGCGGTTGCGGCGACTGCCGTTCCAGACGGTGGTGGACCGCGTGGCGCTCTGCTGTCTGGAGGCCTCCTGCCGGTTGCCGGAGGACGTGCTGGCCGCGCTGAAGGCGGGGTTGGAACACGAGACCGGTGAACTGGCGCGGGATTTTTTCAGTCAGTACCTGGAGAACGCCCGGATCGCCGCCGCTGAGCAGCGGCCGCTGTGTCAGGACACCGGCTTTGCGGTGTTTTTCGTGGAGATGGGGGAACTGCTGGCCATCGACGGCGGCTCGATCTACGAGGCGATCGCCGCCGGGACCGCCAAGGGCTATAACGATGGGTATTTGCGCAAATCGATCGTCCGGGATCCGATTTTCCGGCGCGAGAACACCGGGGACAATACGCCGCCGATCATCCATCTGACGCTGGTGCCGGGGGACGGGCTGACGGTGATTCTCGCGCCCAAGGGCGGCGGTTCCGAGAACATGAGCGCGCTGCGGATGCTCAAGCCCGCCCAGGGGCGGGCCGGGGTGGCCGACTTTGTGGTGGAGACCGTCCGCAATGCCGGGGGCAATCCCTGCCCGCCGACCGTGGTCGGCGTGGGGGTGGGCGGAACCATGGAGAAGGCCGCCTTCCTGGCCAAGAAGGCGCTGTTGCGACCGCTCGGCGAGCCGAATCCCGACCCCGACTACGCGGCGCTGGAGCGCGAAATTCTGGATCGGATCAACGCCACCGGCGTGGGCCCGCAGGGGCTGGGCGGGGCGGTGACCAGTCTGGCGGTGCATATCGAGCCCTATCCCTGCCACATCGCCTCGCTGCCGGTGGCGGTCAACCTCAATTGCCATGCGGCGCGGCACGCGGGGTTCAGCTTATGACGGCGGCGCGGAAGTTGACGACGCCGTTCACCGAGGCGGCGGTGCGGGCGTTGCAGGCGGGGGATCGAGTGCTGTTGTCGGGCGTGATCTGGACCGGGCGTGACGCGGCGCACAAGCGGTTGGTGGCGGCGCTGGAAACGGGGACCCCGCTGCCGGTGCGGCTGGAGGGGCAGGCCATCTACTTTGTGGGACCATGTCCGGCTCGGCCCGGAGAGGTGATCGGCAGCGCCGGACCCACCACCAGCGGCCGGATGGACGCCTATTCGCCGCGGCTGATCGCCGAGTGCGGACTGCGGGCGATGATCGGCAAGGGGGAGCGAGGTCCGGCGGTGGTCGAGGCGATGAAGCGTTACGGCTGCGTCTACTTTGCGGCGACCGGCGGCGCGGGGGCGTTGATCGCCCGGTGCGTGCGCAAGTGCGAGCTGGTGGCCTATCCCGAGCTGGGGCCGGAGGCGATCTACCGGTTGGAGGTGGTCGATTTCCCGCTGGTGGTGGCGATCGACGCCGCGGGCAACACGCTCTACGGGCGCTGAGGCGGTATGATGCGGGCCCGAGGGTTGCTCACGCTGCTGCTCGGTTGGGTCGGGCTGACGCTCGGCGGCGTCGATCGGGTGGTTCTGCTCTCCACCGCCACCGTGCCGTCGCGCCGGGCCCTGGCGATCCGGGCCGGAGTGGAGGAGGAGCTCCAGCGTCTGACTCCGACTCCGGAGCTCGCGGTGATGCGTTTCCAGCTGGAGCCGAACCCGGCGGTGAATGGCGGTGCGGTGTTGCAGCAGCTGAACCGGCTGCTGACCGGAGCCGATCGGAAGCTGGTGGTCACCACCGACAACCAGGCGCTCGATTTCGTGTTGGAACATCAGGAGCAACTGCCGGCGGAGTTGCAGGTGGTCTTCTGCGGTTACGTCAGTTCGGGAAATTTTCCGCAGACGTTGTTCCATAACGTGACCGGGGTGCTCGAGGAGAATGAGCTGAGTGCGGTGTTGCGACTCGGCTTGCGGCTGTTCCCGGCGACGCGCCGGGTGCTGGTGATCTCATCCGCTTCGCCCCGCGGCCGGGCGACCGACCGCCGGGTGGCGGAGTTGCGCCGGGAGTTGCGCTTCCCGGAATTGATTTCTCTCAACGCCGGGACCTGTGATACCGGAACGATGCTGGAACAGGTGCGGAATGCGCCGCCCGACAGCTTGATTTTGTACAACAGCTGGAGTGAACCGGCGACCGCCTCGCCGGTGCTGGTCCAGTCGGCTGGAACCGGGTTGGAGCAGGTGGCCGGGGGGCCGATCCTGTCATTTGACGATGCGGCATTGGGTTGGGGCGTGGTCGGCAGCTGCGGGGCGGAACTGCGCGAAAGCGGTCGGGCCGCCGGGCGGCTGGTCGGGCAACTGCTGACGGGAGTGCGGGGGGCGGAGCTGCCGGTGCAAACGCCGTCGCCGAAGATCCGGCTCGACTGGACGGCGCTGCAGCGCTGGGGCGTACCTCCGGAACGGATTCCGGAGGGCGTGGAGCTGCTGAATGCTCCGTCCCGGCCCTGGCGTTCCGGGTTGCGCTATTGGCCCTGGGCACTGGGCGCGGTGGTGGCGGCCGCGGTGCTGTGGGGCAGCCGGCGGCGAGTCCGGCGCCGGGCGGCGTTGCGGACCCGGGAGTTGACCGAACGGCTGGCCCGCTACGAGGAATTGCCGGTGGCGTTCATCCGGTTCCGGCCGGACGGCGTGCTGTGTTTTGTGCATGGCCTGGCGGACGGAAATTTTCTGCACACCTGTTTTCTGCCGGGGCTGGAGCTGGCGGCCGACCGCGTGGCCCGGACGCTGCGGACCGGAGAGGCGGGACTCTTGGAACTGGAGTCGGGGGAGCTGTGCTGGCGCGGGGAGCTGTTCCGGGTCCGGGCGCCGGACGGGGCGGGCGATCCCGGCGAATTGCTGTGGCTGCTGCAGGAGGTCACGCCCCGGGGGGACGGCTCGGCGGGGCTGCGCCAGCTGCGCCGGTTCCGGACGCTGCTGGAGAGTCTGGGCTGCGCGGTGATTTTGATCGGGCGTCAGGGCAAGATCGACTGGTGCAACCGCGCGGCGCTGGCGTTGAGCCGGGTTGGAACCGGCGCGGCGGTCACGGGGCGGCATTGGGATGAGATTTTTCAGCTCGAACACCGGTTGACCGGGGAGGTGTTCACCCTGCCGGATCCGGCGCTGGTGCCGGAGGGGGTGAATGCGTATCCCGGCGAGTTTCTGGCCCGGACTGCGGAGGGGGGAGCCCGTCCAGTCCGGCTGAAGCTGGCGGGGCGGCGGCTCCGTTCCGCCCCCCGGGCGGAGGGGCTGGTGATCACGCTGCTGGACTGGGCGGAGCCGGCGGAACAGCGGCGGCGGTTGCAGCTTGAGCTGGCCCGGCGGGCGCTCGAATCCTGACCGGGACTTGATATTTGGGCGGAAGAACAGTATATTAATCAGGTTTAAGTTTTATTTGATTCGTTAAGGAGAGGCGGGATTATGATTCTGACGCGGATTCTGGAATGGATCTATCTGGCGCTGACCTATTTGTCGAGCGTGATCTACTATGTGTTGTCCAGCCACGAATTGCCTTCGGTCTGGGCGTTGATCGGGATTGTGCTGTTTTTCGGCGCCTGGTTCGGCAGCGCGTTCCTGTCGGCCACGATTGCGGAGATCTTCGGGCACCCGGTGCGCAAGCACTTTCTGCTGGGGCTGGTGATGCCCTATTTTTACCCGTTCCGGCTGGTCAAGACGCTGCGGGTGATCAAGCTCGACGTGGCTTCGGCCGACGTCGAACAGGCCGAGGCCCGGCTCGACGCTCAGAAGGTCGAGGCCACCAACCGTTTTGAAGAGATCCGGCGCGAGCGCGAGGCGGCCCGCCGGGCCCGCTCCGCCGAGCGCTACATCGCCGCCGGCAAGGAGGTGCCCGCGGAGCTGCTCGAGCCGGTGGCGGAGGCCGCGCCGGAGCCCGAGGCCGAGGAGCCGGAGGAGACGGCCGCCGCGGCCGCCGACGGCGAGGTCCCGGTCTGGCAGCAGATCAAGGATGCGTTGTACGCCCAGCCGCTGGATGCGGAGGGCTGCCGGATCGGCCCCTACCGGCTGTATTTGAAGGACGGCGGCACCATGGACGTCGATCTGATCCGGGCGATGCAGGAGGAGTGGATGGTCTGTGTGCAGAGCAGCAGCGGGAAGACGTTGCGGGTCCGGTACGTCAACGTGATCGGTGTGGAACAATTGGAAGTGGAAGAGTCGTAAATGTTTAAGGCAGTTTCCAGTCAGGTGGATTTCCCCGCCCGCGAGCGGGAGGTTCTGGACTTCTGGCGTGAGCGGAAAATTTTTGAGCAGTCGCTGGCGCAGCGGCAGGGGGCGCCGGAATATGTGTTCTACGACGGCCCCCCCTTCGCCACCGGGCTGCCTCACTACGGCCACCTGCTGGCCGGAACCATCAAGGACGTGATTCCCCGCTATCAGACCATGCGGGGGAAGTATGTGCGCCGGACCTTCGGCTGGGATTGTCACGGGCTGCCGGTGGAGAACGAGATGGAGAAGCTCCGGAACTTCTCCGGCAAGCGCGACATCGAAAACTACGGCATCGCCCGGTTCAACGAGGATTGCCGCTCGATCGTGCTGCGTTATACCGCCGAGTGGGAGGAGGTGGTCACCCGGATGGGGCGCTGGGTCGATTTCCGCAACGGCTACCGGACCATGGACCGCAACTACATGGAGTCGATCTGGTGGGTGTTCCGCTCGCTGTGGGATCAGGGGCTGATCTACGAGGGGCACAAGATTCTGCCCTACTGTCCGCGCTGCGCCACGCCGCTGTCCAACTTTGAGGCCAATCAGGGCTATGCCGAGGTGGTCGATCCGGCGATCACCATCCGCTTCCGGGCGCGGGACGAGGAGAATACCTGGTTCCTGGCCTGGACCACGACGCCGTGGACGCTGCCGTCGAACCTGGCGCTGACCGCCGGACCCGAGATCGTGTATGTCAAGGTCCGGGACGGCAACGAGTTCTACATCCTCGCCGAGTCCCGGCTCAAGGCCTACTACCCCGAACCGCCGGAGATCGTCTGGCGCGGTACCGGGCGGGAGCTGCTGGGTCGCCGTTACCAGCCGCTGTTCGACTACTTTGCCGGACTCTACGACGAAGGCGCGTTTCAGATTCTCAACGCCGGATTCGTCAGCACCGAGGACGGTACCGGGCTGGTGCACACCGCGCCGGGATTCGGCGAGGACGACGCCGCGGTCTGTCAGGCCGCCGGACTGCCCGAGGTCTGTCCGGTCGACGCCGAATGCCGCTTCACCGCCGAGGTCCCCGACTATCAGGGGCGTTACGTCAAGGAGGTCGATTCCGAGATCATCGCCCGGCTCAAGGCCGAGGGCAAGCTGGTGCACCGCGGTACCATCCGCCACAACTATCCGCACTGCTGGCGCGACGACGGCCCCCTGATCTACCGGGCGATTTCGACCTGGTTTGTCCGCATCGACCGGATCAAGGAGAAGATGATCCGCGCCAACGCCGGAATCAACTGGGTGCCGGAGCATCTGCGCGACGGCCGTTTCGGCAAGTGGCTGGAGAACGCCCGGGACTGGGCGATTTCGCGCAACCGGTACTGGGGGGCGCCGCTGCCGATCTGGCGCAACGAGGAGGGCGAGACGATCTGCGTCGGCAGCGTGGCGGAGCTGGAAAAACTGACCGGTCGCCGGGTGCCCGATCTGCACAAGCACTTTGTGGACGAGCTGGAGATTCCGTCGCCCACCGGCCGCTCGCCGCTGCGGCGGGTGCCCGAGGTGCTCGACTGCTGGTTTGAGTCGGGGTCGATGCCCTATGCCCAGAATCACTATCCGTTTGAAAACAAGGAGCATTTCGAGCATCACTTCCCGGCCGACTTCATCGCCGAGGGGCTCGACCAGACCCGCGGCTGGTTCTACACACTGGTGGTGCTGGCCGCCGCGCTGTTCGACCGCAAGCCGTTCAAGAACGTGGTGGTCAACGGTTTGATTCTGGCCGAGGACGGGCAGAAGATGTCCAAGCGCAAGAAGAACTATCCCGATCCGCGGACGGTGCTGGAGAGTTCCGGCGCCGACGCGCTGCGGTTGTTCATGCTGGGCAGCCAGGTGGTGCGGGCCGAGGATCTGCGCTTCTCCGAGTCCGGGGTGCGCGAGGTGTTGCGGGGCATCCTGATCCCGGTGTGGAACGTGTTGAGTTTCTTCACCACCTACGCCGAGCTGGATCGCTGGGAGCCGGAAAACGACAAGATGCCGCAGCAGGTCACCAACGTGCTCGACCGCTGGATTCTGAGTTCGCTCTCGCAGATGGTCGAGGAGATCCGGACTGAGCTCGACGCCTACAACTTGCAGAAGGCGGCCAATCGCTTCACCCGGTTCGTGGACGACCTGACCAACTGGTATGTGCGGCGGAGCCGCCGCCGGTTCTGGAAGAGCCGCGACGACGCCGACAAGAGCGAGGCCTACGCCACCTTGTACTATGTGCTGGTCACCTTCGCCAAGGCCGCCGCGCCGTTCATCCCGTTCGTCACCGAGTCGATCTACCGGACGCTGCGGCTGGAGTCGATGCCCGAATCGGTCCACTTGTGCGACTATCCGGAGCCCGACGACTGCCGGGATCGGCAGCTGGAGCGGCAGATGGCGTTGACCATGAGCGCGGTTTCGCTGGGGCGGCATCTGCGCACTCAGCACAATCTCAAGGTCCGGCAGCCGCTGGCCCGGGCGGTGCTGGTGGCGCCGGACGCCGAGGCGCGGCGGTTGCTGGAGGAGACGGCGGAGATCATCGCCGACGAGCTCAACGTCAAGAAGGTTGAATTCTGCGACGACGAGGAGACGCTGGTTCACCGCTCCGCCAAGGCCAATTTCAAGGCACTGGGCGCCCGGCTGGGCAAGCACATGAAAGAGGCCGCGGCCCGGATTGCGGCGCTGGATTCCCGTGAACTGGGCGCGGTACTGGCCGGAACGCCGCTGCGTCTGGAGTTCGGCGACGGCGTCGCCGTGGAGATCGGCGCGGCCGATCTGGTGATCCAGCGCGAGGAGCGCGCGGGACTGGTGGCGGCGACCGGCGACGGCGTGACCATTGCGCTGGAGACCGCGCTGACGCCGGAGCTGGAGCAGGAGGGATTCGCCCGCGAACTGGTCAGCCGGATTCAGAATCTGCGCAAGGAGAAGGGGCTGGAGGTCTCCGACCGGATCCGGCTGGTGCTGGCGCTGCCGGAATCGCGCCGGGTGGTGCTGGAGCGCTTCGGCGATTACCTCGCCGGGGAGACGCTGGCGGTGGCGCTGACCTCGGCGGAGACGGCGGCGGAGGCGTTGGAAATCAACGGCGAACCGTGTCGGGTGACGCTGGAAAAGGCATGAGCCGCCGAGCCGTTGCGGCGATCGCCGCCGCCGTGCTGCTGGCGGCGGTGGTGGTGCTGTTGTTCGTCGTCGTGCGCGGTCGCCGGGAGCCGGGGCTCCCGGCCCTGCAGCTGGTGTTCCCGGCGATGGGGACGGTGGCGGAGCTGACGCTTTACGGCGACCCGGAGTTGTGCGAACGCGCGGGCCGGGCGGTGCGCGAGGAGTTTGAACGGGTGGAGCAGCACTTCAGCCGGTTCCGGCCCGATTCGGAGCTGAGTCGGCTCAATGCGGAAGCGGCGGCGCGGCCGTTCGTCTGTTCCGAGGAGCTCTGGCAGCTGTTGACGGTGGCGCGCGAGGCCGCCCGGGTTTCGGAGGGGGCGTTTGATATTTCGGCCACGCCGCTGACCGAATTGTGGGGCTTCTCCCGGCGCCGGGCGCAGCCGCGGCTGCCCACGGCGGAGGAGCTGGCGGCGGCGCGGGCGCGGGTCGGATTGGAACAAGTGGAGTTCGATGAGGAGAACCGGACGGTGCGCTTCCGGACTCCGGGCATGGCCTTCGATTTCGGCGGGTTCGCCAAGGGGTACGCGGTGGACCGGGCGGCGGAGGTCTGTCTCCGGCTCGGGGTGCGGCGCGGGTTGATCAATCTCGGGGGCAATCTCCGGGCGCTGCCGGAGCCGCCGCCGGGGCGCGCGGCCTACCGGATTGCGATCCGGGATCCGGAGCGGCCCGGCGGGGTGCTGCCCGGACGCGAGCTGCTGGATTCCGCGGCGGCCACCAGCGGCGATTACGAGCGCTTTGTCGAGATCGACGGCGTGCGGTACGGGCACATCATGGATCCCGCCGCCGGGCGTCCGGCCTCGGGCGGAGTGGCGGTGACGGTGTTTGCGCCGCGGGCGCTGGAGGCCGATCTGTGGTCGACGATTCTGTATTTGAAGGGCGAGTCGTTTCTGGAGCGGGCCCGGAACTCCTGTCCGGGGCTGGAAGCGGTGTTCGTCCGCAGACGGGAGCAACCATGAGGGGTGCGTGGTGGAGAATAAGCGACTGCTGAGTCTGGGCGCGGCGGGACTGCGCGGCGTGGTCGGCTCCGGCGGCCTGACGCCGGAGAACGCGATCGATTTCGCCTCCGCTCTGGGCGCGATGTATCCCGGAGGCGACATTCTGCTGGCGACCGACACCCGGCAGTCGAGCGAACCGCTGAGCCGGGCGGCGCTCGCCGCGCTGCTGGGCGCGGGGTGCCGGGTGATCGACGGCGGCGTGCTCACCGCCGGCATGGCCCAGTTTCTGGTGCCGCAGCTGGGGCTGGCGGCCGGATTGCTGATCACCGGCGGCCATCAGCAGCCCGGGTGCAACGCCTTGATTCCGCTGGCCGCCGACGGCTCGTACTTCGATGACCTGCGGCGGCGGGAGCTGTTCGATCTCTACCACGGGCGGCGTTTTCCGGAGGCCGCCGCCGACCGGGTCAAACCGGTGGAAAAACTGCCGGCGGGGGCGCTGGAATCCTACTGGACCTATCTCGAAAGCGCGCTGGATCTGGCGGCGATCCGCCGGGCCGGACTGACGGTGATCGCCGATTTCTGTAACGGGGCTGGGGCCGTCTACGCCCGCGAGTTCGGAGAACGGTTCGGACTGCGTCTGATCGCGGTGAACGATCTGCCGTGCGGGGTGGTGCCGCGCGATCCGGAGCCCCGGCCGCGGAGCGAATCGCCGGTGCGCTCGGTGGTGCGCCCCCTGTCGGCGGCGTTGGCGCTGGTCTTCAACAGCGATTTGAGCCGGCTGGGGCTGGTGACGGACGACGGCGAACCGCTCTCGGAGGAGTTGACCTTTCCGCTGGCGTTGGACTATCTGCTGGAACGGGCGCCGGAGCAGGCGGTGGTGGTGACCAACGTCTGTTCCACGCGGACCATCGATCAGGTGGTCGAAAAGCACGGCGGGCGGCTGATCCGCACCCGGGTCGGACAGGCGTACATCGCCGCGGCGCTGGCGGCGAACCGGGGCTTTGCGGGGGGCGAGGGCAGCGGCGGCTTTCTGTTCGGCGACCGGCTGCGCGGCGCGGACGGCTTTCTGATGGCCGGGATTCTGCTGGAGGCGGTGGCGAAACAGGGGCTGCCGCTGTCGGCGCGGCTGGGGCGGCTGGAGCGGTATCACCTGTTCAAGCAGACGGTGCCCTGTCACGCCGCGCACGGATACAATCTGCTGCGGCAGTTGCACGGGAAGTTCCCGGCGGCGCGGCTCTCGGAGCTGGACGGCCTCCGGTTCGACTGGCCGGACGGATTTCTGAGCGCCCGGCTCTCGACCACCGAATCGGTGATCCGGGTGATCGCCGAGGCGACCACGGCGGAACTGGCCCGGAAGCGGGCCTGGAACGTGCGCGCCTTGCTGGAGAAGAATCTGGTGTAGGGTATGGAAAAGTTCGTCAATCATCTGAAATTTTCCGAGTCCGGCGTACGCGGCGTGGTCGGCGAGGGCCTGACGCCGCATCTGGTGGCCAGTCTGGCGGCGGCGTTCGGCATGTATCTGGGGCGCGGCCGGGTGGTGGTCGGGCGCGACACCCGGCCCACCGGCGAGATGTTTGAGCTGGCGGTGGCTGCCGGGCTTCAGGCGGTCGGCTGCGAAGTGATTCTGCTGGGCGTGGTGCCGACTCCGACGGTGCAGCTGATGGTGCTGGACCGCGAGGCGGCGGGGGGCATCGCCATCACCGCCAGTCACAACCCGGCGGGCTGGAACGCGCTCAAGTTCATCGGGGGGCGGGGCATGTTTCTGGATCCGCAGGCGGCGGAGGAGCTCTTCGATATCTACGGGCAGGGCGGGTTTGATTTCCGCACCGAACACAATCTGCGGGAGATTCGGACCTTCAGCGGTGCTTTTGAGCGGCATCAGGAGCGGATCTTCCGGGAGATCGACGTGGAGGCGATTCGCGAGCGCCGGTTCAAGGTGGCGGTGGACTGCGTCAACGGCGTCGGGGCCTGCTGGTCGCCGGCGTTCCTGCGGGCGCTGGGCTGCGAGGTGATCGCGCTCAACGCGGTGCCCGACGGTCGTTTCGGCCGGACGCCGGAACCGGTGCCCGAGGCGCTCTCGGAGCTGGCCCGGGTGGTGCGCGACGAACAGTGCGCCATCGGGTTCGCGCAGGATCCGGACGGCGACCGGTTGACGTTGGTGGCCGACGGCGGCAGGGTGCTCTCGCCGCAGCTGACGGTGGCGCTGGCCGCCGAGCATGTGCTGGATGGCCAGCCCGGGCCGATGGTGGTCAACTTGCAGACCACCGGGGTGGTGGCGGCCATCGCCCGGTCCTACGGCTGCGAGGTCGAATACGCCCGGGTCGGCGAGATCAATGTGGTCGAGAAGATGCTGCAGTGCGGCGCCAATCTGGGGGGCGAGGGCAACTGCGGCGGCGTGATCTGGCGTCGGATCCACCCCGGCCGCGACAGTTTCAGCGCCATGGCGCTGATGCTGGAGCTGCTGGCCCTCTCCGGCGAGCGGCTCTCGGAGATCGTGGCCACGCTGCCGCCGGGCTTCGGGCGCGGTTGCAAATACCCGGCCACCGCCCTGCAGGCCCGCGGGATCCTCTTGCGGATGGCGGAACGCTACGCGGAATTTTCGCCGTTGACCTTTGACGGGTTGCGGATCAATTTCCCCGACGGTTCGTGGGCTTTGATGCGCTTTTCCAATACCGAGCCGGTGCTGCGGCTCTATGTCGAGGCTGAAACGCCCGAAAAGGCGGCGGCGTTGTACGACCGCTTTGCGGCGGAACTGGAGGAGTTGTTGCGGGGATGATCCGGGCTCATTTGTTCGATCTGGACGGTACGCTGATCGCCGCCGACACCGACGTCAGCTGGCAGTCCTTTCTGGTGGCGCGGGGGCTCGCGCCGCGCTCGGTCATCGCCGAGGCGGATCGCTTTTACGAGCAGTACCGGCGGGGGACGCTGATTCCGGAGGAGTTTCTGCGCTTTCAATTCCGCGCGGTGCTGGGGCGGCCGCTCGCCGAACTCCGGGAGCTGGCGCGCGAGCACTTCACCGACGCCTTGCGCGCCCAGCTCCTGCCGCGGGCGGCGGCCCGGGTGGCGGAGCTCAAACGCGAGGGCTTGCCGGTGGCGGTGTTGACCTCCACCTTTGTCGAACTGGCCCGCCCGGCGGCCGAGGCCCAGGGCATTCGCGAAGTGCTCGGCACCACGCTCAAAGTGGACGCGCAAGGCAATCTGACTTCCGAACTGGCCGGTCCCTACGGCCTCGGGCCGGGCAAGGTGGCGATCGCCGAAGTCTGGCGGCGGGAACGGGGACTGGACTGGTCCGAGCTGGCCTACTACGGCGACAGTATCAACGACCGCTTTATTCTGGAGCGGGTCGGCGCCCCCTTTGCGGTGAACGCCACCCCCGAGCTGGTCGAGTTGGCCGCGCAGCGCGGCTGGCCGCTGCTGGACTGGCGTTGAGCTCCCGGCGAGCCGCTCAGTCCCGGGCGGAGCCGTAGTAGAAGGGGAGGGAGCAGACCGTTCCGGTGAGCTCCTCCCCCAGCCGGACCGGGCTTCCCGGACGCAGCGTCCCGGCCTGAACCAGCGCCATGGCCAGCGCCACGCCCAGCGTCGGGCCGAAGGCCCCGGAGGTGACCACCCCCAGCTCCCGCCCCGCTTCGTCCCGGACCGGGGTCCCGCTCCGGGCCGCTCTCCGCCCGGAGAGCCGGATGCCCAGCAGTTCCCGGGTCGGCGGGGTCAGCAGTGCCGCCTTGCCGACGAACTCCCGGTCGTCGTCGAGCCGGAGCAGCCGACCGAATCCCGCCTCCAGCGGCGTGATCTCCGGCGACAGCTCGTGCCCGTACAGCGGCAGCCCGGCCTCCAGCCGCAGGGTGTCCCGCGCGCCCAGTCCCGCCGGCGCCACCGGCGGCGTCTCCAGCAGCAACCCCCAGAGCTCGATCGCCAGCTCGTTTCGGCAGTAGAGCTCGAACCCCAGCTCCCCGGTGTAGCCGGTGCGGCTGATGATGCAGGGCAGGTCCTCCCCCAGCGTCCACTTGCCCCAGTGGAAGTATTTCGGTTGTTCGGTCAGCGGAATCCCCAGCGCCGCCAGCACCTCGGCGCTGGCCGGTCCCTGCAGGTCGATTTTGGCCAGCGCCGGCGAGAGATCCTCGATTGCGATCTCCGGCGGCAGCCCGGCGCGCAGCCACGCCCGGTCGGAGGCGGTGGTGTCGGCGTTGACCACCAGCAGACAATCCTCTTCGGCCATCCGGTAGACCAGCAGATCGTCCAGCACGCCGCCGCGTTCGTTCAGCAGGAAGTTGTAGCGGCAGGCGCCGGGCGCCAGATCGTCGATCCGGCGGGCCAGCAGCCGGTCGAGCGCCGGGACCGCGCCCGGTCCGGCGATCCGCAGCTCGCCCATGTGGCAGATGTCGAAGATCGACGCCGCCTCGCGGGTGTGGCGATGTTCCGAGAGAATGCCTCCGGGATAGTTGATCGGCAGCTGCCAGCCGGCGAAGGGGCCCATTTTGGCCGCCATTTCCAGATGGCACTCGCGGATCGGGGTCTCGCGCAGCGCGCCCATGTTACGCCGTGACCGAACGTTTGGCCCGGATCACCCAGCGGGTGGGGCTGAGTTCATCGGCCAGCTCCAGCGGAATCACCTTGCGCCCGGTGGCGATCTCCTCGACGAAGGCTCCGAAGTAGTCGGTGTGCTCGCCCGACAGATCGAGCTCCCGGACCCCGCCCTGATGCAGAAAGAGCCGGACCGTCTCCCCCAGATTGAGGCACTCGATAAACCCTTTCTCGCCGAAGATCCGCACGTATTCGTAGCCCCAGCGGGTCCACTCCGGCTGCCGGGGGCCGAGGTAACTGGCGTTACCGCTGGCCACGCCGCCGTTCTCAAGGGTCATGGCGAACACCGCGGCCCGGCGGCAGCGGCTGCCCGGCACCGGATTGCCCAGCAACGTCTCGCGGGCGGTCACCGAGGCGATCTTCACCCCGGCGATGAATTCGGTGAAGCGCATGTTGTAGATTCCGACCTGCCGCATCAGCCCGCCGTCGATGTCCTCATCCGCGGGGCGGCTGTCGAACCAGGGGTAGGCCTTCTGGCTGTGGACGTCGATCACCTTGCCGATCACCCCCTCCTGCACCAGGCGGCGGACTCCGGCGTAGGGGGCCTCCAGCAGCGTTCCGGCCATTTCGTGATAGATTTTGCCGGTCCGGGCGCTGGTCGCCAGAATCAGATCCAGCTCGCTTTCGGTGAAGGCGCTGGGCTTCTCGCCGTAGGCGTGCTTGCCCGCCTCCAGACAGCGCACCGCGTCGAAGGCCTGATCCCGGCGATAGGGCGAGCAGAGCGACACCACCTCGCAGTCCCCCGCCAGCAGCTCGTCGAGCGAATCGTAATAGCGGACCCGGTCGCGGATCGACTCCGGAAGTTTCTCCGGCGCGATCTTCGCCGCTCCCACAATCCGGACCCCCGGCAAATTCTCCGCCTGATAAATCTGATGACCGTTCTCCCCGTACAACCCGACTTTGACTGTCCTGTGCATGGCTCTTCCCCGTTGAGCGGCTGAGACGCCGCGATTCAATGTTCGCTGTCCGCTTTCACGCAGCATCATAATATAAAGCCGCCGCCGGTTTCTGTCAATCGGCGACGGCTGTTTTCAACGTCGGAACCGGCTGCGTCAGCGCCAGTAAAGCATGGCTTTGACCGCCCGTCCCGCGCTGACCTCGGCAAACGCCTTCTCGTATTCGGTAAAGGGCAGCCGGAGGTTCAGCAGCTGATCCACCGGCACCCAGCCGCGGCGCAGCACCTCGCAGACCCAGTGGAAGGCCACATGCTCGCTGGCCGGTGCCAGCGCCACCTTGAACTCCCCGCTGCCGCAGCCCACGTTGAAGTCGTATTTCAGATCCGGGGTCACCCCGTAGATCCCCACGGTTCCCTTGACTCCGACGCAGCGCAGCCCGAGGTTGACCAGCTCGTGACTCCCCGCCGCTTCGGCGAACAGCGCCGCCCCCTGCGGCAGCCGCCGCCGGATGACCTCCACCGGGTCCTCCTTCCGGGAGTTCACGGTGTAGTCCGCGGCGATGGCCCGGGCCAGTTCCAGCCGCTCGTCACGGCGGCCGATTACGGTCACCGACTCCGCGCCCGCGAACTTCCACCACAACGCGATGCCGAGCCCGGCGATGCCGGTCCCGGCCACCACCACGTCGCGCCCCGCCGCCGGGGGCAGGCCCCAGGTCCAGCTGGCGGTCTCGGCCAGCGCCATGGCCAGCACCGCCTGTTCCAGAGTCAGCCCCTTGGGCACCACGTTCTGACGCAGCGCGGTGTAGTCGTCGGTCAGGCCCATGGCCGGACCATCCATCACCAGCCCGTATTCGGCAAAGCCGCCCCAGGCGCTGGCCAACCCGTCCCGGTGCTGCCCCGGATAGAGCGCGTAGGGCCGGGTCACCCAGTCGCCGACCTTGAATTTGGTGACCTTGTCGCCGACGGCGATCACCTCGCCGATCGATTCGTGGCCGAGAATGCACGGATATTCCCGGTTATAGGGCTGGGTGCCCTTGATCAGTTCCCGGTCGGTGGTCGAACAGATGCCGCAGCCCAGAATCCGGACCAGCGCATCGTAAGGCCCCGGCTCCGGACGGGAGATTTCCCGCATTTCCAGCCGGTGGTCGGCGGTGACGATCAATGCTTTCATCGGGTCCCCCAGTCGAACAGAATGCCCATGAACTCTTCGCGGTTCTCGTCGATCATCCGGTAGATCGCCGGGGCCTCCTCCGGCCGGACCGTGTGGGTGATCATCTTGAGTTCGTCGATCAGCCCGGCCGCCACCTGCTCCATGGCCACGCGGGTTTCGCGCCCGGTGTCGCCGCAGGGGAAGTAGCAGGTCGGAATCCGCCCGTGCATCAGATTGCAGTCGAAGGTCGAGGGCGGCGGATACCAGCCCTGGAAGATGAATTTGCCGTAGAGCCGCAGCGCGGGGAAGATCTCCATGCAGACCGCCGGAATGCTCGACGTGTCGATGATGATGTCAAAGCCCTTGCCGCCGGTGATCTCCGGCGCGACCTCCACCACCTTCTCCTTGCGCGAATCGATCAGCCACTCCGCCCCGTACTCCCGGGCCAGCCGGAGCCGCGATTCCCGCACGTCGGCCGCCGCCACGCGCGCCCCCTTGAGTCGGCAGAGCTGCACCGCGAACTGCCCGAGCACGCCGAGTCCGTTGACCAGCACCTTGACGCCCGCCGGCACGGTGGCCATTTCGATTCCCCGGTAGGCCACGGCGCAGAGCTGGGTCAGCGCGACCTGTTCCGGGGTGCAGCCTTCGGGCACCTTTTCGATCAGCGTGGCGTTGAATTCGCCCTCCACATAATCGACTCCGTCGCAGGCATTGATCACCGCGTGCGAAAGATGGGTGCCCATCCAGGTCCGGTCATACCCCGCCGGCAACCGGCTGGTCGAAAAGTTGACCAGTTCGCCGACCCGGTGGCCGCGCGTCGCCGCCTCGCTGCCGACCTCCAGCACCCGGCCGATTCCGAGGTAGCCGGGAACAGTGGGGAAGGCGATCTCCTGGCGCTTACCCTGATAGAGCCAGCGCTCGGTGCCCACGGAGATTGCGCTTTTGACGGTCTCCACCACCAGATCTTTGGGAG
Organism: uncultured bacterium; assembly: GCA_949297015.1. Lineage (GTDB taxonomy): Bacteria > Verrucomicrobiota > Lentisphaeria > Victivallales > Victivallaceae > CASFRF01. The sequence goes on along the minus strand of CASFRF010000037.1, from coordinate 4,115 downwards.
TGGGGTCGGGCAGCGTGAGCTCCCGGAGCTCAACCGCGCCCGCGGCGGGGAAAACGATTGCCTTGGTTTTCATCGAATCTCTCTTGGTTGTTTGAGTTTTACTGCCGGATCGCAGTCTTTCCGTACCTTTACGGTAAAGATAGCGGCCCGGCCTCTTTTTGCAAGGGGAGGAACCACTCATTGTTAGCACAAATTATGCTTTCCGCCCGGAATTTTCGAGCGGAGTCCGTGCGGTTTCTGAGTGGGCAGCCCGCTCCGGCGGCAGCTCCGGCCACCGGGGCGGACTGTACGCGGATTTTCCGGAAGTGGGTCGAACGTGCCGTCCCTCCCGGCCACCGGGGCGGGGAATCTCGAGCTCAGAGCCGGTCGGGAGCCGGGGCCCCGGACTGACCGGTCGAGGCGGTTTGGGGGGGATCCGGGATGAGCTGTTTTTCGTACAGCAACCGGGTCACCAAGTCCAGAGTGTCGGCGTGGATCACCCCTCTTTGAACCAGCAACCGGAGTCCGGCCAGCAGACGCTGGATTTCCATACGCGACATCTCAAACCTCCCATCAAACTTGACAGCAGTGAATTTTATTTGCACGTTTATTGAAAAGATACAATAATATTCCGGAATTACAAGTCAAAATATTGTTTTTAACTGGTTTTTTTTAATTTTTTTTGGAATTGCAGAAAAGAAGGTTCTTGCAAAAATGCGCCGTTGGGCTATGGTAAGCGCAGAGATCGAGCAATTCAAAGAGAGGTTTTCAGTGACCGCGACAACCCGGTCTGGCGGTGAACAATTCGCCAGGGCGCTTCGACAGATTCTGAAGCTGCATCATCTGCCGCAGGTCGAGCTGGCCGAGGAGCTGGGGGTGCGGCAGCAGACGATCTCCCGGATCGTCCACGGCACGGTGTTCCCGGATGAGGAGCTGTTCGACCGGATCGCCGAGTATTTGCGCGTGCGCATCACCGAGGATCAGTACGAGTGGCTGCTGGAGCTCTACGTCTCCGCCCGCCCGGAACCCGCGCCGGATGCTGCCGCCGCCCGCGTGGGCGGCGACGCGCTCGAGGCGCTGTTCGTCGCCAAGTTCCGGAATCTGATTCCGCATCAGCAGCTGGAAATCATGCGCCGGATCGAGCAGATGACCCGCGACAACGAAGAGCAGATGGCCCGGAACGCCGGGCTCGAACCGCCTCTGTCGCGTTGACCCCGGAGCCGCGCCGACGAGCCCCGGGGCCGGTCGGGAGGCCGTTCAGCGCACTTCAAAGGAGAACAGCCGGGCGGAGTCTCCTCCCCAGGTGCGCTCGGGAATCAGCCGGACCGCCGTGACTGCGACCGGGGCGAACTCCGGAGTGACCAGCCGGTGGTGGTTGTCCCGGATCGTCGCCAGCGGTTGCCAGACGCCGTCGAGTTTCGCCTCCAGTCGGAAGTTCCGGGTGAAGTAGGGGGCGAATCGGCGGCAGGCCTGAACCCCTTCGACGCAGCGCATCTTCTTGTAGTCCGACAAATCGCTGTCGAAGATGATCCGGCAGGACTTGATCGTCTCCGGATGATCGAATTCGATCGCACAGGCGGTGTTCAGCGGAATGGTGGCCGCCTGGTTGCGGTCGTCGCCGTCGGCGAGCTCGGGATGGGTGCTGTGGCCGCGCCGGGTGAGGTCGCTGACCCGCCGTTGCCGGTAGGGGATGAATTGATCCTGATCCTGCAGCGTGTCCTGCAGCTCCGCCAGATGCTCGCGGTAGACGCCGCGCGGCGTGGTGCCGTAGCGGATCGCCAGCGCGGCGGCGGTGCCGACCGCCTGACCCATCACCGCGCAGGTGGCCATAACCCGGGTCGAGCTCAGCGCCATGTGCGTGGCCGAGAGATCGCGCCCGGCGAAGAACAGATTTTCGATATTTCTGGAGTACAGCGCCCGGTAGGGAATGCCGTAAGGCGAGGGCGCCGGGTGATAGATGGTCGGGGGCCCCGGATAGTAGATCGCCTCGGGGTGGTGGTCATCCATGCTCCAGCCGCCGTGGCCGATGACGTCGGGATAGCGCCCGCCCGCCTCGACCTCCGACTGGCAGATGGTGTGGTCGCCCACATAGCGGACGCTCTCACGCTTGCCGGGGAGTTTGCCGATCCAGTCGAGCTCCCACTGACGGCCGCGGCCGTCGGGATGGTTCTTGATGTACTCCCAGACGCCGTAGGCGATCTTCATGAGTTCCAGCCGGATCTCCTCCGCGTCGCGGATGGTGTCGCGCACGCCGCCGAACTCCATCCACCAGAAGTTGTCGTCGGCGTACAGCCGCCGTTTGGGGGCGGTCTCGTCGGTGTAGTGGTAGGCCCACTCCGGCGCGCGGAACGGGCGGTGGACGTCGGTACGCCGGACCTGGATCAGAATCGAATTGCCCATGGTCTTGGCGTCGGCTTCCGCCGGGGCGTGGCTTTCGTTGAATTCGGCGGAACTTTCGCGCCCCTGCCGGTACTCCGCGCCGGAAAGGCGCAGAATGCCGTCGCCGGAGCAGTCGGCAAAGAGCTTGCCCGAGAGTTCGTAGAAACAGTATTCGGTCAGATTCCAACCCCGGACCGAAAGAATCCGCCCGGCCTCGGTCCGCACCGACTGCACCGTGGTGTTCAGCAGCAGCTTCAGGTTCGGTTCGCGGTGCGCCAGATTGAACATCACGTCGTCCCAGACCGTGTATTTGAGTTCGGGATTGTAGAAGTAGTTGTCGCACATCAACTCTTCGAGCAGCCCGCTCTCCTTGTTGTTCGCCCCGTGGGCACCGCAGATCCACATGCGGATTTCACTGGAGGCGTTTCCGCCGAGCATCGGCCGGTCCTGCACCAGAATTGCTTTCGCCCCGTTGCGGGCCGCAGCCACCGCCGTCATCAAGCCGGAAAGTCCACCGCCGACCACCACCAGGTCCGCTTGCAGGTGACGCACCGGTATATCCATCATTTCTCCTCCCGAATTTGAGTTATGAGGTGAAAAAGATCTTGATCCCGATCAGAATGATCACCGCGCCGCCTACGGCGGTCATCGCCCGCTCCGGCAGCCGGTCGCGCCCGACCCGGACCGCCAGCAGCACTCCGGCGGCGGCGACCAGCGCCGTAACCAGTCCCATGGCGACGGCCGCCGGCCAGACCGGAATCTTCAGCAGCGCCAGCGAAATGCCCACCGCCAGCGCATCCAGACTGGTGGCGACCCCGGCCAGCAACAGCACGCCCGGGGCAAAGGGCCGGCTCCGGACACACGGCTCCGAATCCGGCCGCGGCCGCGCCGCTTCCCAGAGCATTTTGCCTCCCACCAGTGTGAGCAGAATCAAGGCCAGCCAGTGATCCCAGGCCGTGACCCACGCCTGCCAGGGACGGATCAGGTAGAATCCAGCCAGCGGCATCAGGAATTGAAAGCCACCGAACACTCCGCCCGCCGCCAACGCGTGGAGTCCGGGCCGCTGCCGGTCGCAGAGCGCTCCGGCCACCGAAACGGCCAGCGCATCGAGCGACACGCTGAGCGCCAGCAGCAGCAGTGCGAAAAAACCCATTGTCAGACGCTTACTTCCCCGCCGCCAGCAGCGACATCACCGCCTTCTGCACATGGAGCCGGTTCTCCGCCTCGTCAAAGACGATGGAGTAGGGCGAATCCATGACCTCGGCGCTGAGCTCTTCGCCGCGGTGCGCGGGCAGACAGTGCAGCAGTTTGACCGAGGGTTTGGCCGCCCGGACAATGCGCATATCGACCTGGAACGGCGCCAGAATCCGGCGGCGGCGCTCCGCCTCCTCCTCAAAGCCCATGCTGACCCAGACGTCGGTGTACAGATAGTCCGCGCCGCGCGCTGCCGCCAGCGGGTCGTCGCTCCAGCGCACATTGGGATTCCCGGCCAGGCGCGACTCCTCCGGCCGGAATTCCGGCGGGGCGGCGATCACCAGCTCGAAGTTCATGATCCGGGCGGCGGCGATCAGCGAATTGGTGATGTTGCTGCGGCCGTCTCCGTAGAAGACCAGCCGGGTCCCTTCGACCTGTCCGGAGTATTCCTTCATGGTCAGCAGATCGGCCAGAATCTGACAGGGATGCTCCTCGTCGGTCAGCGCGTTGATCACCGGAATGGTCGCGATCCGCCCGAGCTCCTCCACGTCCTGCTGGGCGAA
>CASFRF010000036.1 GCA_949297015.1 uncultured bacterium | reverse complement strand
GCGGCGGACCGGCTCTCGTTTGAGCAGTATGTCTCCAGCTGTCTGCTGCCCGACCGGCAGAGCCGGGATCAGAAGATGACGCTGGAGCGGCTCAAGGCCGACAGTTCTTTGCGGGCCGTCGCTGACAAGTTGCGCGGCGATCCGCGCATCCGGATCCTTCACAACTACGACGATTTTCTGCTTTCCGGCGAGGATCGGGCGTGGCTGGACCGGACCTTCGGCCCGCAGCTGACCTGGTTCAGTTGCGGCGGGCATCTGGGCAATCTCTACAGTTCGGTGTTTCAGAAGGCGCTGCTGGAGCAGTTGACTCCGGCGGAGGACTTGAAATCCGGGGAAGTCGGGATATATTAATAACCAGAAAGCAGGTTAATCTCTGAACAAGTTTTGCATCGGAGCCTCTTTTGGCTACATGGTACATTGTGTGTCTGAGAGTTATAATGCCTGCTTTCTTTTTTTATTCTGATTCCGGCTGTCCGGACGCTTCCTCTTCCGTCTCCTGCTGAAAGCCCAGTTCGGACAGACGTTGCAGCAAAGCTTTCTCCAGCTCCTCGGGCACGCTGGCTCCGGCGCTGAAGGCGAGGGTGTTGACCCCCGCCAGTTCCCGTTCGTCGAGCTCCTCGGGCAGATCCACCAGCAGCGCCCGGCTGCCCTCCTTTGCCGCGACTTCGCGCAGCCGCCGGGAGTTTGAGCTGTGGGGAGAGCCCAGCACGATGGTGCACTCCGCCTGCCGGGCGGCTTCGCGCACGGCCTGCTGGCGCAGCCGGGTGGCGGCGCAGATGTTCTCATGGACCTGCAGTTGCGGGAAGCGCCGCCGGAGCAGGGCGGTCAGCTCCGCCGTCTCCTCGACGCTCAGCGTGGTCTGGGTCAGCAGCCGCAGCGGGCGGCGGGCATAGGAGTCCGGCAGCGTCGCCGCTTCGGCGGCGTTCTCCACCACCCGGACTTCTGCTTCCGGCGGCAGCTGCCCCAGCGTTCCCTGGATCTCCGGATGGCCGCGATGACCGATCAGCAGCACGGTTTCGCCCCGGTCGGCGGCGGCCCGGGCTTCGGCGTGGACCCGTTTGACCAGCGGGCAGGTGGCGTCGAGCACGCGCAGCCGCCGGGCCGCCGCCGTCTGTTCCACCGCCCGGGAGACGCCGTGGGCGCTGAAGATCAGGCGACTGCCGGGCGGCACCTGTTCCGGGCTTTCCACAAAGAGTACGCCGCGGCGTTTCAGGTTTTCGACAATGTAGGTGTTATGAACGATCTCGTGCAGCACATAGACCGGGCGTTCTGGTTCGGCCAGCACCTCTTCCACCACCGCCAGCGCCCGGCGGACGCCGCCGCACATGCCACGGGGCTGGACGGCCAGCAGTCTTTTCATCGCAGTTCCTCGAAGTTCAGCGGGGTGAAGTTCCGGCGCAGCTCCTCGCGCCGGGCCGGATCGACCGCCAGATATTTCCAGCGGTTGAAGGCGAAATCGTGCGGCTGGTAGTTTCGGAGCCAGCTGTGGCTCAGGAGGTAGCTGATGGGGTATCCCTCGCAGATCCAGGGCAGGTCGCGGACGATTTGTTCGGCCAGCTGCTCCGCCAGTTGGTCGCGTTCCAGGGAGTCGGGGCGCTGGCGCAGCTGTTCAAAGCCGCGGTCGAATTCGGGATCGGCATAGCCCGCGTAGTTGTTGATCCCGCGGTTGCGGCTGTAGAACAGCTGCAGAAAGTTTTCCGGATCGGGGTAGTCGCCGACCCAGGAGTAGCGGAACAGCTGGCAGCTCCCCTGCCGCAGTTTTTCGACGAAGCGGGGGCGGCTGTTCAGCACCGGCAGCACCCGGATTCCCAGGGCGGCCCAGTCGGCGGCCGCGAGTTCTCCGAGTTGGCGATGTTGTGAGCTGCTGCCGGCCTGATCGAAGGTGAGGGTCAGCGGTTCGCCGGTTTCCGGGTCGCGTCCGCCGGGGTATCCGGCTTCGGCCAGCAGGTGCCGGGCCTCCTCCAGCTCGGTCCGCAGCGGCGGGGTATCCAGATGACCGGCCACGCCCGGCGGAATCGGACCCGAGGCCGGGAGCATCTGAAAGTTGTAGAACTCCTCGCGGCGGCGCAGGTCGTAGGTCAAGGCGAGGGCCCGCCGCACCCGGAGGTCGCGCAGCATCGGGTCGGCGAGGTTGAACCCGACGTAACGGACTTCAAATTCCGGCATCCGGAGCAGCCGGATGCCGCGCGCGGCCAGCGCCGGAGCCAGCTCGCCCCGGGCGTTGGCGGCCAGATCCAGATTGTCCTTGTCCAGCGCCGCCAGGTCGAAGTTCCCCTGCAGAAACAGCAGCCAGTTGGCCATCGGCTGCTTGACCACCCGGCAGACGATGCGGTCGGCCAGCGGCAGCCGGCGGGTCCGGTCAGCGGGATCCTCGGCCTCCGGGAAGTACTGTTCGCGGTAATCGGGATTCCGATCCATCACCACTTCGTAGTCGCGCCGGAAGCGATTCAGCACAAAGGGACCGGAGCCGACCGGATGGTCGGCGAGCGCGGTGCTGTAGTACTCCGCGCCGCGCCGGGAGACCACCGCCAGCCAGGGCAGGGCCAGAAGGTAGCGGAATCGTTCATCGGGCCGGGTCAGGCGCACTTCCAGCTCGGTATCCGAGATCGCCCGCAACCCGGGGATGCCGCGGTCATAGAGTGAGAAGTCGCCGGGGGGGAGTTCGCCGCTGCGCCGGTGAAATTCATCGAGTCCCTCGATTTTTCCGCGAATGGTCCAGTAGACCGGGCTGTGCAGACGGGCGTCGGCCAGCCGCAGCCAGGAGTAGATCACATCGGCGCTGGTCACCCGGCGCGACTGACCGTCGGCAAAGCACGGGTCGTCGGCGAACACCAGGTCGGAGCGCAGCCGGAGCCGCCAGCAGCGGCCGTCGGGTGAGACCTGCGGCATCTCCGCCAGCATCGAAGGGCGGAGCCGGTAGGGTCGCGCCGGATAGTCGTATTCCAGCAGCGTGTCGTAGAAGGCCGCCGCCAGGTTGCGGCTCGGGGCGTCGTCGGCCAGCGCCGGGTCGAGGGTCTTGACCTGGCCGCCCGAGGCCAGCCGGATTTCCGTTGCCACGGTCGGTTCGGCGCGGCCGCAGCCGCCGGCCAGACCGCTCAGCGCCAGGGCGGCCAGCAGCCCCCGAACCCCGATCCGGAATCGCCTTTTCACCGCACTGCGAGCAGTTTCCGGAAGCGCTCGCTTTCACGCCGGTAGCGTTCGCTCATTTCGGCCCGGGGCTGGTACTCGCGGACCGCGAAGGAGTCCCGCACCACCCGCCGCGCGGTCGCCAGATCCGGCAGCTGCTTCAGGGCGATCGCCTGCATCAGCAGATTCCCGGTGGCAGTGGCCTCCACCGGCCCGGCCACCACGGTCAGTTCCGCGGCATCGGCGGTCAATTCCATGAGCAAACCGTCCTTGACCCCGCCGCCGACGATGTTCAGCGACCGGTAATCGGCATCCAGAATCTTCCCCAGCTCCTGGATTTTTGCGGCGAAGTAGAGTGCCAGCGAGTCGTAGATCGCCCGGACCACGGCCGCATCGTCGAGTTTCCCGCCCTGGCCGGTCCGCGCGCAGTAGTCGCGGATCCGCTGCGGCATGTCGCCCGGCGGCAGGAACTCCGGTGCGTTGGGGTTGACCAGATAGCGGCACGGCTCCGCGTCGCGCGCCAGCTGCTCCATCTCCGAGAACGAGATTTCACGGCCGCTTTCGCGCCAGGTCCGGCGGGTCTCCTGAAACAGCCAGCTGCCCATGATGTTGGTCAAAAAGCGGATGGTGTTCTCCACCCCGCCCTCGTTGGTGAACGGTCCGGCCTCGGATTCGGCGCTGCGCAGCGGCTGCGGTCGCTCCGCGCCCAGCAGTGCCCAGGTGCCGCAGCTCAGATAGGCCCAGTCGCCCTGTTCCGGCGCGGGCACCGCCGCCACCGCGCTGGCGGTGTCGTGGCTGCCCACCTTGATCAGCGGAATCGGTCCACAGCCGAATTCGGACTGCAGCTCCCGGGTCAGCACGCCGCCGAGGGTTCCGGGCTTCACGATCCGCGGGAAGAGGTCGCGCGGCAGGCCCAGACGGTCGATCAGTTCCCAGTCCCAGTCCCGGGTTTCGGGATTGAGCAGGTTCGAGGTGCTCGCTTCGGTGTACTCCGCGGTCGGCTCCGCGCCCAGCGCGAAGGCCAGGGCGTCGGGCATCGGCAGGAGCATGGCGTTCTGAAAGTCCTCCGGGTGCTCGGCGTTGTGGGCGTACAGCTGATAGATGGTGTTCAGCGACATGAACTGAATGCCGGTCCGGCGGTACAGCTCGTGCTGGGAAATCAGTTTGTGCACCCCGGGCACCGCCCGCTCGGTCCGCTCGTCGCGGTAGTGGTAGGGCAGGCGGATCAGTTCCCCGTTGCCGCGCCGGAACAGGGCGTAATCCACGCCCCAGGTGTCGATGGCGATGCCGGAGAGTTCCGGGGCGAATTTCAGCGCCTTGCCCAGTCCGGTCTTGAGTTCGCGCACCAGCGCCGGGTAGTCCCAGTGAAAGGCTTCGCCGACCCGCAGCGGGCCGTTGGCGAAGCGATGCACTTCCGTCAGCGTCAGCCGCCCCTCCGCCAGGTCGCCGACGATGGCCCGACCGCTGGAGGCGCCCAGATCGAACGCCAGAAAACTTTTCTTCATGATTCCTGCCCTCTTTCCCGAGCTTAGCTTATGGTTTTTCCGAGCCCAGCCGCTCGTAGGCTTCGCGGATCATCCGCTCGGTCTCCTCCCAGCCGACGCAACCGTCGGTGACCGAAATGTCGGGGGCCGGGCGGCAGCCGACTTGAAGGTTCTGACGGCCGGTCTTGAGGTAACTTTCGAGCATGACCCCGACGATGGCCCGCTCCCCGGTCACGATCTGGTCGAGCACCGCCTTGAGCACCTTGGGCTGGTTTTCCGGTTTTTTCCCCGAGTTGGCGTGGCTGCAGTCGACCACGATGTTCGGGCGGATCTTTTCGCGGCGCATCAGCACCTTCAGAAACGCGATGTACTCCGCGCCGTAGTTCGGCGCGTTGTTCCCGCCGCGCAGCACGATGTGCCCGTAGGGGTTGCCCCGGGTCCGGAACACCCCCACATGACCATCCTCGAGCACGCCGATGAAGGAGTGCTCGCTGGAGGCGGTGGCGATCGCGTCCAGCGCGGTCTGGAAGTTCCCGTCGGTGGCGTTTTTGAATCCCACCGGCATGGAGAGGCCGCTGCCCAGCTGCCGGTGCGTCTGCGCCTCGGTGGTCCGGGCGCCGATCGCCGCCCAGGCCACCGCGTCGGCGATGTACTGAACCAGAATCGGATCGAGCATCTCGGTCGCCGCCGGCAGCCCCAGATCGACGATCTGAAGCAGCAGTTTGCGGGCGATGAAGATGCCCTTTTCGATGTTGTAGGTGCCGTTCAGATCCGGATCGTAGATCAGCCCTTTCCAGCCGACGGTGGTCCGCGGCTTTTCAAAGTAGACCCGCATGATCAGCAGAATCCGGTCCTTGACTTCGTCGCTGAGTTTCTTCAACCGCGAGGCGTAGTTCAACGCCGCCTCCGGATCGTGGATCGAGCAGGGGCCGACGATCATCATCAGCCGCCGGTCCTTGCCGTCCAGAATGTCGCAGATCTCGGCCCGCGCCTTGACCACTTTCATCACCGCATCGAGCGCCAGCGGCAGCTCCGAGCGGATCGCCCCGGGGCTGGAAAGCACGCTCCGGCTGGCGATATTCAAATTGTTGCTGCTTAACATGACGATCGCATCACTTTTCCGTTTGGCGCCGGGCCTTGATCGCCGCCTGTGCCGCCGCCAGTCGGGCGATCGGCACCCGGAAGGGACTGCAGGAGACGTAGTTCAAGCCCAGCCGGTCGCAGAATTCGACCGATTTGGGTTCGCCGCCGTGCTCGCCGCAGATGCCCAGCTTGATCTCCGGCCGGGTCGAGCGCCCGCGCTCCACCGCCAGCCGGATCAGTTCCCCCACGCCCGCCTGATCGAGTACCTGGAACGGGTCGTATTCGTAGATTCCCGCCTTGACGTAGTCGCCGAGGAACTTCCCGGCGTCGTCCCGCGAGAAACCGCAGCCCATCTGGGTCAGGTCGTTGGTCCCGAAGGAGAAGAACTCCGCTTCGCGGGCGATCTCGTGCGCCGTGACCGCCGCTCGCGGCACCTCGATCATGGTGCCGATCCGGATCGTCAGCTCGCCGCCGTTCTCCTTTTCCACCTCGGCGATCACCCGCCGGACGATCTCCTTCTGGAGCGCCAGCTCCTTGACCGTGCCGACCAGCGGAATCATGATCTCCGGCTGCGACCCGGGCACCGCCAGCGCCGCCTCGGCCACCGCCCGCGCCTGCATGGCGGTTACCTCGGGATAGGTGATCCCCAGCCGGCAGCCGCGGTGCCCGAGCATCGGGTTGAATTCGTGCAGACTCTCCACCAGGTGCTTGACCGCCTCCGGCGTCACGCCGATTTCGCGGGCCATTTCGGCCTGTCCGGCCGCGTCCTGCGGCAGGAATTCATGCAGCGGCGGATCGAGGAAGCGCACGGTGCAGGGCCGACCGGCCAGCGCCTGGAACATCTCGACGAAGTCCTGACGCTGCAGCGGCAGCAGCAGCGCCAGCGCCTTCTCGTACTGGTCGACCGCCTCGAGCCCCGTCGCGTCGTCCTGCAACCGGGTCCGGAGTTCGGACAGCTCCCGGACTCCCGCGCCGTCCTTGAGTTTCTTAACCGTCTCGGCCACCAGAATCAACCGCCGGAAGGCCTTGATCCGGTCGCCGTCGAAGAACATGTGCTCGGTCCGGCACAAACCGATGCCTTCGGCCCCGAACTTGACCGCCACCGCCGTGTCGTGCGGGGTGTCGGCGTTGGTCCGGACGCCGAGCCGCCGGTACTTGTCGGCCAGTGCCATGATCTCCCCGAAGGGACCGGAGAGCTCCGGCTCCACCGTTTCGATCCGGTCCCGGTAGACCGCACCGGTCGAACCGTTCAGCGAGATGTAATCCCCTTCGCGCACGGTCACCCCGCCGACGGTGAACTCCCGGGCCGCGTAATCCATCTTCACATCGCCGCACCCGGCCACGCAGCAGATGCCCATGCCCCGGGCCACCACCGCCGCGTGCGAGGTCATACCGCCGCGGCTGGTCAGAATTCCGGCCGCCACATGCATGCCGCCGATGTCTTCCGGACTGGTCTCGATGCGGCAGAGAATCACCTGCTTGCCCAGATCGTGCCAGCGCTCGGCCTCCTCCGCCGAGAAGACCACCTGGCCGGTAGCCGCCCCCGGCGAGGCGGGAAGCCCGACCGCGATCTTCTGCGCCCGCTCCTCGGCCTTCTTGACGAAGACCGGGTGGAGCAGCTGGTCGAGCTGGGCGGGTTCCACCCGCATGACCGCGGTCTCCTCGTCGATCTTGCCCTCGCGGAAGAGGTCGATCGCGATCTTGACTGCCGCGGCGGCGGTCCGTTTGCCGTTGCGGGTCTGAAGCATGTAGAGCTTGCCGTTTTCGATGGTGAACTCCAGATCCTGCATGTCGCGGTAGTGGTCTTCGAGCTTGCGCCGGATCGCGTCGAGCTGAGCGAAACACTCCGGCATCGCCTCCTCCAGCGAGGGATAGGTGCGGGCGCGCTCCTCTTCGGAGACGCCCTGCGAGGCGGCCCACTTGCGCGATCCGGCCAGGGTGATCTGCTGCGGCGTGCGGATTCCCGCGACCACGTCCTCGCCCTGAGCGTTGATCAGAAACTCACCGTAGAAGAACTCGTTGGCGCCGGTGGAGGGGTCGCGGGTGAAGGCCACGCCGGTGGCGCTGCTCTCGCCCGAGTTGCCGAACACCATCGACTGGACGTTGACCGCGGTCCCCAGCAGCCCCCGGATGTCGTTGATCTGGCGGTAGCGGATCGCCCGCGGATTGTCCCAGGAGTCGAAGACCGCCTGGATCGCCCGGTAGAGCTGTTCCTTGGGGTCGGCGGGGAAGGGGCGGCCGGTGGCCTCCTCGATAATCCGCTGATAGCGGGCAATCACCTCGCGCAGCGCGGCGCAGTCGAGCCCGGTGTCGAGCTTGACCCCGGCCTGCTGCTTGACCGCCTCCAGCGCCTCCTCGAAACGGTCGAAGTCGACCCCCAGCACCACGTCGGAGAACATCTGGAGGAACCGCCGATAGGAGTCGAGCACAAAGCGTTCATTGCCGGTCCGGGCGATCATCGCCTCCACCGTTTCGGCGTTGAGCCCGAGGTTGAGGATGGTGTCCATCATGCCCGGCATCGAGGCGGCGGCGCCGCTGCGCACCGAGACCAGCAGCGGATTGGGGCCGCGCCCGAAGGTTTTGCCGGTGACCTCCTCCAGGGTTTTGAGCGCCTGTTCCACCTGGTCGCCGATCCGCTGAAAGAGTTCGTCGCGGCCGATCCGGCCGTAGAGCGCACAGGCCTCAGTGGTGATGGTGAAGCCCGGCGGCACCGGCAGTCCGAGCCCGGCCATCTCCGCCAGATTCGCCCCCTTGCCGCCCAGCAGCGCCCGCATGGAACCGTTGCCTTCGGAACGGCCCGCACCGAAAAAGTAGACGTATTTTTCCATTTGTCTTTGCAATCTTTCTTTCCTGGGTTTCAATGGTATTTTCAGGTTAATTGAACGTGTCCAGTGCTTTCAGAATCTTCCATTTATCGAGGTTTTTCTCGGCTCCGACCACCACGAAGGAGCCGTGAATAAAGGCCTGGTGTTTGAGTCCGCCCCGCCCGAAGTAGACGCAGCCGCTGGCCTTGATCTGTTTCAACCGCTCCCGTTGCACCTTGGCGTCCTGATTGTACTTGTAAACCCCGATGTCCTTGCCATTCAAGGTGATCGCCACGGCGCTGGTGGCCCGGAGCGGTTCCGGATCCAGCGGCCCCCAGCTCTCAATCGGAACGCCGCACTGAATCAGATGATCCTTGAACTCCTCCGGCTGGCGGTGATTGTTGGAGCTGGCGCACCCGAAGGTCCCCAGCAGGCACAGCGCCAGCAGCCACAATGGCGGTTTTCGACAGCTCATATTTCCGCTCTCCCCGGTAAATCCATATATACCACCTTATACTGTAACACCGCAACCCGGGATTTACAAATTTTTTGCCGCCGGGTTGCATTTCCTCCGAACTCGGACTATGGTAAATCATCATGAGCAAACCGGAAGCATACGACGTGCTGGTCATCGGCGCCGGCGCCGCCGGTACGGTGGCGGCCATCCAGAGCGCCCGGAGCGGAGCCCGGACTCTGCTGGTGGAAAAGAACGGCATCGCCGGCGGCACCATCACCGTGGCCGGAATCGCCTTCCCCGGGCTGTTTTACGCTTGGGGCGAGCCGGTGATCGCCGGCATCGGCTGGGAGCTGGTCACCGCCGCGGTGCGCGAGGCCGGAACCGAACTGCCCGACTTCACCGCGCAGGGCGGCCGGGCGCAGCACCCGCGGTATCAGATCCCGCTGTCGGCGCCGCTCTACGCGGCCATCTGCGACGAGGCGCTGCTGACCGCGGGCGTGGAACTGCTCTTCCACACCATGCCCGCGGCGCTGCACCGGACCGGCGAGGGGTTCGAGGCGGAGCTCTGCACCAAAACCGGATTGCGCCGGGTGACGGCGAAGATCGTGATCGACACCTCGGGCGATGCCACCGGTGCCCGGCTCGCCGGATGCGCCCTGATCGAGCCCGGCGAGGTTCAGCCCGCCACGCTGAGTTGCCGGCTGGAGGGGTATGACTTTGAAAAGCTAACGCTGGAGCCCATTGCCCGGGCCGCGGCCGAGGCGGTCGCCCGCGGCGAACTCCGTTATACCGATCTGGGCTGGAATCATGACGGCTTTTCGCCCAATTTCCTGCGCTTCCACGGCCGGAACGCCAACCATGTCGCCTGCGCCTCCGACGCGGCCACCAGCGAGGGGCGGACCCGGCTGGAACTGGAGGGGCGACGGGCGCTGCTGCGGGCCTGGCGGTTCCTCCGGCGGCAGCCGGGGCTGGAGCAGCTGCAGCTGCTCTGGGCGGCGATGGAGACCGGCGTGCGCGAGTCGGTGGTGATCCGGGGGCGGCACACCATCACCGGCGTCGAGTACGCCGCCGGCATCCGTTATCCGGACGGGGTCTGTCACGCCTTTTATCCGATCGATCTACACGATCACCGCCGGGGGATCGTGCCGGAAAATCTCAAGCCCGGCGTCAAGCCTTCGGTGCCGCTGCGGGCGCTGCTGCCGGAACAGGAGGACCGGTTGCTCGTGGCCGGGCGGATTCTGGCCAGCGACCGGGCGGCCAATTCGGCGCTGCGGGTGCAGGCCACCGCCATGGCCACCGGACAGGTGGCGGGCG
>CASFRF010000035.1 GCA_949297015.1 uncultured bacterium | reverse complement strand
TGGAAGGTCATCCGCCCGTAACGGGTGGCGGCCCGGCCCTGCCCCAACTCCAGAGCCGCCCCCCGGTTGTCGTTGATCCGGAAGGAGAAGCGCACCGGCTTGCCCGCCGTCATCAACGCTTTGACCTCGGGCATGGCGCTCCACGGAATCGCAGCTTCCACGATCCGGGTGTTGCCCTCGTGCCGAATTTCCAGTTTGCCGTCCAGCACCGGACCCTCCCACTGCGACTTGGGCTGACGCGGATAGAAGTGCTTGCGGAAGGTCCCCGGAACCGCCAGTTTCCAGATCTCGGTCCCGCCGCCCCAGGTCTCCGCCACCGGGTTCAGCGCAAATTCGTAATCGCTGGGGCGCAAATTGACGAACCCCGGCATCCGCCCCGGCAGATTCGGTACCGTGAGCGTATTCTCCTCCTCCGGGATCGCCATGAACGCCAGCTGCACGTTGTCCGCCGCCGGACTCTGTCCATCGGGCAGCTCAGTCCGCCGCCGGTAGCTGTAGCGCCGGACGCCCTCGGGCCAGACCAGCTCCTGCTTGACCTCGTCATCCCGGAACCGGGCCGCGATCCCCGGCGAAAAGCGCTGGAACTCCAGTCCGGGCAGCATCACCCCGAGTTTTCCGAAGCGTCCCTGCCACAACCCCGGACGCGTCTCGTCCACCCCCAGCAGCCTGGCGAAACCGCCGTCCCGCAACTGGAATTTGGCCGATTCCTCCCCCGGATCGAAAAACACGCCGCCCAGCCGTCCGGATTCCCGATGCCAGGTCCGCGGATTGACGATCTCCACCGCCACCTTCCCCGCCATCTCATAGGTGACAAAGGCGCCGTCCTTAACGTTCCACAACTCCCGGCGGCCGACCAGTTCCCGTCCCTTCTGATCATACACGAAGAGCTGAACCCCGCGACCGCTGCGGAAATCGCCCCACGGGAAGTAGAACGTCACCCGGGTCAACCGGTCTTCCGGCAGTGTCAATTCCAGCCGCAGACGTTCAATCTTGGCCCGGATCACCTTGTCCGTGCGCTTGCCGGGAGCATCGGGCAGCTCCACGCCGCAGCCGGCGGCGACCTTGGCGGCCTCCGATTCAATCGCATAATTGAACGTCCTGGTCTGATCGTAACGATAGCTCACTTCGGGGTAGAAGAAGCGGTCGTCATCACGGGTTTCAAACCGCATCATGCCGGGATCGGGTGTCGTGTCCGCGACCTTGGCGGCAAAGTAGAAGTAGTCCTGATCGTAGGCCAGATAGGCCGCCGAAATGCCCGCCGCGTCGTTCTCCTCAAACTGCAGGAACGGCAGCCAGGCCTTCTCCATCTGACTGACCGAACGGCCGGGATCGGCGCTGACGATCTGCGGCAACACGCCCTCCCAGTCCTCAAGTTTGCCGTCGACTTTGATCGTCCGCCGGGCGATCTGGTTGACGCGCATGACGTCGCGCACTTCGGCATACGCTCCGTCTTCGCCGCGGAAGGTCAGGAACAGCGGGTACTGATTGGTCGGGGAGACCGGGCCGCCGGTCACCTCCAGCTCCACATCGCGCTGTTCGAAGGGTTTGAGCTCAATCCGTTCCGGGAAGCGCATCTGAAGTTCACCAACCGTTCCGGACAGCACGCCGGTCAGCGGTCGGTTGGTCACATTCCGGAGACTCACGACCATCCGGGTACCGGGTTTCACCGGAGTCAGGAAGTCGCGCGGCTGCAGCTCCAGCGCTTCCAGCCCCAGCGTCCGGCTCGCCGCCAGCGCCCGTTGCAGAGCTTCGAAGCCCCCCGGCGCGGTCGACCGCAGATAGAAGCCGCGGTTGTCCAGCGGAATCCGGAATTTCCCATCCTGCGGCGCCACCGGATTTCCGTAGACGTCGAATAACGCGAAACTGCCGCCGGCATCGAGTTCCAGCACGGCATCCCGGAACGGCCAGGGCTCATTCAACAGCGAAGTCAATTTGGCTTTGAGATTCCGCTCGTTGATGCCGTGATTCGGGAACCGGGCGCGAAACTCCTCGCACAGCCGGGTCCACTCCGGCGTTCCCTCCTGAAGGGTCTCCAGCTGCTTCCGGAGCGTCGCTTTTTCCTGCAGTTCACGCAGCGGCCGGACCTGCTGGAACAGCGCCATCTGGTCGAAGAGACTGTTGAGGTCGCCGAGCACCACCATGGTGCCGTCTTCGCGATCGCCGTTCAAGCCGTCAAAGACAAACACCCAGGGGAGACCGTTGAACAGGATTTCGCGGAATTCGCGATTGCCGATGAACTTCTGCATGGCCGCCACCCCGGCGGCCATGGGATAGGCGACCAGCGGCAGCGGCATGCGCACCTCGCCCTGGTCGGTGAGAATCGGCGCGGTCTGGACCATGGTCGAATTGTGCGCAATGTTGTCAAAGACGTATCCACCGTAAAACCCCATGGAGCGATCGTAGCCCGCAGCCCGGTTGGCGGCGATCACCCCTGAGAGCAGATCCTCGCTGTTGGCCACCCAGCTTTCGGTATCCCAGATCAGCACCCGGTTCGGCTTGCGCTCGATCCACTTGCGGTACAGGCTCGGGGCCCACAACCCCTGATAGTGAATGCTGCAGAAATCCAGATAGGGTGCGAATTCGTCCGATTCGTTCGGGAACAGTTTATCCAGTGTATTGCTCGAGCTGTCGCAGCCGCCGACCAGCACCTTGCTGCCGGTATCGCGATTGGCCTGATGGGTGGCTTCGGCCATGGTCCGGTAAATGTCGCGGTAGCGGATCATGTCGGCACCCCAGCCGGAGATGGAGATCCCCTCCCACGGCTCATTCCAGAGCATGATGCCGTTGATCGGCCCGCGCGGGAAGCCGTAATCCCGGATCAGCTCGTAACAGAATTTGCGGAAATCCTCGTCGTACTCGGGCAGCCAGGCGAAGTCGCTCTTGGTCTGCTGCATCACCCCGTCGTCATCGAGGTGGGGCCGCACCATACCCAGCGGCTGGCCGTGGTCGGGAGACCCGGCTCCGATCTGCACGGTGGCGACCACATGATTCTTCTTCATTTCGGCGAAAACCCGGGCCAGATCGGCCATCGTCCGTTCCCGCTCGGGGGTTCCGGGCAAATGGAACGGTACGCCGAAGCGGATCGCCTGAAGACCGAGTTTTTTCATCGCCGCGGGCGGAAAGAATTCGCTGGCCTGTTTCGGGAACTGCTCCAGCCGGGTCTGATTGGCCGCCGCCCGGACGATCGAACTGAGAAACTGACGGCCTTCGCCGTCGAGTTCAAACAACAGGGCGTAGCCGCCGAATTTGTCCGGGAGTTTCGGTTTGATCGTGAAGTTATGGTACCCGCGCGCGGGAATTTCGACCGTCAGCGGAATGGTCTCGACCACTCCGTCGGCGGAGTACACCAGCGGCTGCCAGATATCTCCCGGCACGTTGGCGGTGCCCCAGTGCATCAGAATCACCCGGGCGTTCCCCTTGAGCGGGCGATCGGTCAGATTCCGGACCTGAAACTCCAGCTCCGGCTGTTCACCGGGGAAGAAGACGTTGGAATCCTCATTGGAGCGGAACAGCGTGGCGCGGAAATTGTAGTCTCGCCGCTTTTCATCCAACCCCAGGACCTTGTAATAATCGCGCATTCCGCTGCCCGACTTCATCTGGGCGTGGAGTTCTCCGGCTCCACCCAGATACAGCATCACGGCAGCTCCGAGCAACAACAGATTTGACGATCTCGGCATGAAGTATCCCCTTTCCAGACCAAGTTACGACCTTACCGGGCACCGCCCGCACCCGTACATAAATTATAAATCAGTTTTCCGGAAAAAGCAACATTTTTTCAAAAAAATATGTCATTTTTTTATAAATATTCATAATTCATTATTAATCTTGACGTTATATCCAAACATTTTTTTAAAAAAATCTGACAATTGTCATAAAAACGACTTGCCTTTCTTCCGGAAGTGTGTTATACTTGATCCCGGAATCAAAAATCCGGCCGTATCGCCGGCCGACGTTTACCGGGAACTTTCAAAATCATGAGCAAACGAATCGATCAACTCAAACTCGAGCTGCGACGGCGTATCGACCTCGGCAGCGAAGGTTTTGTCGGCAAATTGCCGAGCATCCGCGAACTGACCGTTCTGTTCGGCGAATCACGTCATATCGTCAATGCCGCGTTGAAAACCCTGCAGAGCGAAGGCGTGCTGCTGGTGGAGCCGCAGAAAGGATTCCGAGTCAATCCGGCATTGCACCCCGCCCGCGTCACGCAGAACCGGATGATCGAAGTGCTGATCTGCGAAGATCTCCCCTGGGAAGTGGACTTCTGGTGTCGGATGATCCGGAGGTTCGAGGAGCAACATCCCGGCTGGTCCGTCTCCTGCCGTTTCATCGAGAAACCGGAGCCGGCCCGCGAGTTTCTCCAGCGTCGCGGGGGCGCGCCCACCGTCATCATTCGCTGTGAACCCGAATTGCTGACCCCGGATCGGGTGCTGGTGCCGCTGGCGGCCATCGAACGCTGCTGCGGGGTCCCGTTGACTTCCGGACCGCTGTTGCCGGGGCGGGAGCCGGATGCCTATCGGCTGCCCTATCAGGTTCAGTGTCCCATGGTGTTCTGCGCCGTGCGCAGCGGGGAATCGGAGATACCCGACTGCAGCAGCTGGCGGAAACTGGTCGAATCGTGCGACCGGCTCTACGGGGCTGAAAGTCTGCTGCCGTTCAATCCGCTGATACTGGTCCAGACTCTGGGATTGTTCCGGGTGACGGAGCTTGCCGAGTCGGAACTGCGCCGGCGGCTGCGGGAACTGGCGGAAGTTATCGAGTTTATCCAGAACCGGAAGCTCTACCGCTGGAACGACATTCCGGAACACCGGCTGGGGCCGACCCGCATGTTGCTGGGCAACAGCAACTGCCGGGTGCTGGTCCGCAACAGTTTCCACTACGGAGCGCTCTGTCCCCCGGCTCCCCGCTCGGAAATCCGGCTGTTTCCCCTGCCGCTGGCCGCCGATGGTTATCAGATGCTTCCGATCTGTCAGCTGGCGCTCGCCGGACTGGGCTGCGAAGAGCCCGAAGCGGAATTTTTCCGGTTCCTGCTGGGTCCCGAGGTGCAGGACAGCATGATGCGCGAAGGTCTGGGTTTTTCCCCGTTCCGGGCGCCACTGCTCCGGGCGCTGGCCCGGCCCGAGCTCTATCCGGAGGGGTACGACCGGATCATCAACATGCTGCTGGCGCAGCCGACGCCGCTGACCCCGGAAACGGCGCACACCAGCCGACTGGCGGATCAGGTCAATATGATGCTGGTCGATCACCTGTTGCTCCCGATCTTCACCGACCGGGCGCCGGACCGGGAAACGCTGATCGCCGATTGTCTGGCCCGGTTGCAGGAAATCGCCCGGGAACACGCCGCCGGGCGTCAGGCGGCACGGCTGCGGCGGCAACTGCTTCAAAATTCTTGACGACAGGAGAATATCGGTTATGCTGACCTGGTCTTCCGACGGGAAAATGCTGCAGGTCCGCGAAGAGTGCGGACTGGAGTGGGAATTTCAGATTCTGGAGGTGCCCTTCCCCGCGGCGGCGGGCAGCGCCGACGATGCGTGCTGGCTGGATCGAAACACCGGAACGCGGTTTCCGCTCCAGCGTTCCGCCGCCGCCCCGGAGCGCGGCTTTCTCGGCGTGCGGCTGGAGCCCGGAACACAGCTGGAGCTGGAACTGGCAGATTCCGCCCAGCCGGAGCTCCCGCCCGGCATCGCCCCGGTGACGGTGCGCGAAGAGGCGACGGCCGTCACGCTGGACAACGGCTTGCTGGCGCTCAAACTGTCGCGCAGCGGTCGGCGCGAACCCGGAACTCCGGGGGAAGCGCCGGGGCCGGTGCTGGCGCTCGGCCATCGCGGCAGCTGGTTCGGCGGCAGTTACTTCGACACCCTCTCGCCGGTGGTGGAAAGTACGCTGAAGCTGCTGGAGCGCGGACCGCTGCGGGTGGCGGCGGAGTTTCTGGCCCGACTGGCCGACGGCGGCTGGAGCCGGACCCGGATCACCCTCGACGCCGGGCAGCGCTTCGCCCGGATCGACGAGGCGTTTCAGGCGCACGAGAGCGACCAGCTGGTCTGGGAATTCGGTACCGGAGCGCTTCCGGAGCTCGGGTTCTTTCTGAACGCCACCCCCGGATATGAAACCCGGAAACTGGACTATTGCATCGATCAGCAGAGCTGCCGCCTCGGTCCCTGGAGCCAGCAGTCCCAGCTCGACGCTTCGGACGGCTGCGCCTTTCTCCGCCCCGGGAGCGACACCGTCTTCGGGCTGTTCACGCTGGCGGGCGGGAGCTGGCGGGGGAACCGGCTCAACTTCGTGGACGTGTGGCAGCGGCGACTGCGCCACGGCGACCGGAAGACCCGGCGGCTGGTGCCGCCGGAGGAGAAGGCGGATGCCGTGCCGGGTCCGGCGGTGGAGTACAATCCGCAGCGCGACCGGTCGGCGTGTCTGCCGGTGCTGACCTGGGAGGGCTGGCTCGGAAGCGGAGAACGGCACTGGGGTCTGCTGGTCGCGCCTCATGGCGAATTTGTGCCCGCCGCCGGGGACGATCTGGAGGGAGTCCCCCCGCCGAACCGGCATTTGCAGGTGCATCCGGAGGCGTGCCGCCCCCGGCAGGGGATGTTGCGGAAACTGCACATCCAGCGCGGGTTGCTGCCGTTGCAGCAGCTGTTTTCCGGAGTGTTCGAGGCGGTCCCCGCCGACCGTTCCGGCTGGAGTTTCGACCGCGAGACGGACTTTATGGCCGGACAATTCTGCGAATACACGCCGCGCGATCTCCACGCCACGGCTTTTGTCGAGTATCTGACCGCGTTCATCCGGACCCGGGTGGTGACCTTCTGGTACGCCGGGGGCGCCGCCGACACCAATCCGGTCTCGTCACGTCAGGTCGCGCCGTTCATGCTCCATCTGGAGGAACTGGCCGAAACGGGAGCCCTGCCGCCGGAGACGGTCCGCGAGCTGCGCGCCAAACTGTTGCTGCTGGCGATGATCATGCACACGCCGAACTACTATCCCGGCGCCTCGGCCATGCTGCCGGCGGACGATCCGGACGCGCTGAATCTGCCGCTCAAGGGGATGGCCAATCAGAATTTCTACACCGATGTGATCAACCTGTTCGGGTTTGCCGGAGTGATGTATCCGCAACATCCCGAGGCGGCAGCCTGGCGGAACGACTTCATCCGGCTGTTCTCGCGCCAGCTCGAAATCCACGTCAATCCCGAAAGCGGAGTCTGGGAGGAGAGTCACACCTACTTCCAGCATGTGCTGCTGACCGTGCTGCCGCTGCTGCTGGCCTTGCGCGACACCGGCAGGCACGATTTCTTCGCCGATCCGCGACTGCAACGGATGCTCCGCGCCGCGGTGGCTCAGGTTTCGACTCGCGACCGGGTCTGCGGCGGAGCGCGCCATCTGGTCCCCTTCGGCGATCACGAGGGGACGCCGGAACCGTATAAGATTCTGTGGCGCCATCTGGCCCGGGCGGTCGCCCCGCACGACGTGGTGCTGGCAGCCGAACTGAACTGGTTGGGCCGGGAGTGCGGCGGCCAGACCGCGCCGGAACTTCCGGTGCAGGCGCCGGTCTGGCAGAACGAGTATCTTCCGGCGCTGGGGATCTTCTTTCGCGAAACCGATCCCGAAGTCGGGGAAACGCTGCTGGCGCTGCGCAGCGGCAGTGCCTGGGGGCATCACCATGACGATGACGGCAGCTTCTGGCTCTACGCCGCGGAGCGGGTGCTGATCGGCGACTCCGGGATGGCCGGTCGGACCTCGCCGACCAAGCTGACCGACCGCGGTCACAGCCGCTGGATCGTTCCCGGCAAGCAGATTCACAACTACCACTGGCGGTTTCTGCGCGGCTGGCCGGTGGGGATGGAGCTGACGGGGGAAACGCCCTGGGCCACCGTCTACACTCCGGCGGCCTGCACGCTGGTGGAACGTCGGGATGTGATGTATCCGCGGATGCTCCGGCACTTCCGCTCGGTGCTCCGGCTGGGTGCGCGAACTTTTCTGATCGTGGATTCCACGCTGGAGCCGGGGGCATACGAGTACCACTTTCATCTGGGCACCACCGGGGTGCGGCTCGACGGCGTCCGGGTGCTGGCCGACTACGGCGACGGCGTGCAGCTGGAGCTCCGGGCGCTCGATCCGCAACTGATCTGCCGTCGCCTTCCGGACGACTCCGGCAATGCGCCGCAGCGGACCATGGACACCGCGCATCTGGTCTATGCCGCTCCGGCCGCGCTCCGGGTGGCGGCCTTTCTGATCCGTTTCGGCCGGAACGAGCTGCCGCCGGAGCCGTCGATTCAGGTGCACCGCCGGCCCGGCGGAGAGATCGAAATCGTTTCGCCGACACTTCCGGAACCAAGACGGTTGCCGCATAAACTCTGATTACGGACGAGGGAGGGAAACATGAGCTTTCGAGGCAGCCGGCTCCGGGTCGTGCTGATTCTGATGTTGGCGTCGGGGGGAATAATCCTGCGGGGGGCGGAACCGATCTGTACGGTTTCCGTCAACAAATTCTTTCAACCCAACCTGCCGGAGCTGCCGACGACACAGCAGCTGATCCAATTGATGAAAACCGATCCCGGGGTACGGGTCCGGCAGTGGGGATCGATCGCGCTGCCCGGCAGCGGCAAAGCATCGTTGATGATGTCCATTGCGGGCAAGACCGCACCGGATGTCGGCGACACCTGGTTTCACCTGCTGCGCAGCGAGATCAATCAGGGATTTCTGGCACCGCTCAACGAGTGGATCGGCGACGACCTCAACGGCGACGGCTATATCGATGACGACGAGGCCAGGTGGCCCGGCTGGAAGGAGATTCCCCCGCTCTGGCGGCGGGTCGCTACTGTGGACGGCAAGGTCTACGCCATTCCGCAGGCTTCGGACAATTTTGTCGGAATCATCTTCCGGACCGATCTGGCGCGAGCCGCGGGGCTGAATCCGAACCAGCCGCCGCGAACTTGGGCCGAGCTCTTCTACTGGGCGCAGAAGCTGACCTTTATGCCGGAGTCCGGCACCGATGAGCGTGAAGTGCGTGGCCTGTTTCTGGCTCCCAACGGATTCTGGTGGCTGCCGTGGGTTCAGTCGGCGGGGGGCGAACCGGTGGTTCAAATCCGGACCAGTCCCACCACCGGCAAAGAATACGCTTTCAGTCCGGAGGCTACGCAGTTCAAGACTCCGGACGGGGAGGATCTAAGCGGTGAATCGTACCTCTGGCGCGCCGATTTCACCTCGCCGGCAGCGCTGGCCGCGACCCGTTTCTACGACCATCTGCGCTGGCGGAAGTGGCTCCGGGATCCGGAAAGCGGCGAACCGGTCAATCTGTCGGCCGAGGATCTCCGCAACGGGTATGTGCAGATCGGCGAGCGGCGGCTCGACTTCACCCCGAACCAGGTGATCACCGGCGTGCTGCGCAACAGCAATGCCAGCCAACGGGAGGAGAGCAACGCCGAACTGCTGGGACGCGGCGAAGTCGGAATGATCATCAGTTTTGTGGAGGACCTGACCAGTCTCGGCAGCGGGACCAATCCGGATTTGCTCAGCTGGTTCCCGTTCCCGGCCGGGCCGGGGCCGGACAGTCGCCGGGTGGTGCAGCTGCAACGGCATTTCGTCGTTTCCTACTGCGGCAGCGCCGACCGTCCCCGGCGCGATCGGGATAAGATTTGGGAGGTCATGACCGCCATCGCCGACAAGCAGACGCGGGACAACGAAATTCGTCAGCGCGTGCTCTCCGGACTGGCGCGGTTCTGCAATCCGGCCGATCTGCGGCGCCTGGGCTACGAGGAGTATCTGCGCGACGTGCCGGAGGCGATTCAGAAGAATTTTGAGGAACTTGACAGCGGCGCGATCGTCACCTGTACCGAGCCCTGGATGGGGTACTGGATGACCATGGACGGCGCGCTGAACCGCGAGGTGCTCAGCCGGATCCTCTCGGTCAACGGGGAGAACTTCAACTACACCCGGGCGCTGCAGGAGGTGGAGGACAAGGCGAACTCGGGCGTGATGTTCGCCACCCCGAAATCGACGCTCGACCGCTACCGGCCGATCGCCCGGGTGATCGTGGGGGTGGTGGCGCTGGCGGTGCTGGTGATGGCCGTGCAGATCATCCGTACGCATCTGCGCAACGCGAAGAACCGGACCGGCTCGCGCAACGTCTACAAT
>CASFRF010000034.1 GCA_949297015.1 uncultured bacterium | reverse complement strand
CGGCGCTCCCGGCGGCGGCGGAACAGCACGATGGCGCCCGCGCCCAGCGGCCCCAGCAGCAGCAATGCGAACCACAGCGCGCGCCGCTTCGCGCCCAACGGCAGCGGGACGGGACCGGCGGTGGCGCTTTTGAGATAATTGAGTTCGGAAGCGGGCTCCGCCCCGGTCGTCTCCGCGGTGGCGGATTCGGGTTCCCGGGCTCCGGCGACCACCGCGGCGGCGCGGTTGCCGGGCCGGACTTCAAAGGCGTAGTCGAGGTCGCGGATCCGGTACTCCGCGCGAGCCGGATCGAAGACCGCCAGCTTGAGTTTCAGCTCCTGAGCCCCATCCTTCAGCGGAATGACCACATACCGGATCGACCAGGCGGTCTCTGCGCCTTCGCCGAGCTGTTTCACCTCCGGCGGGTAGATCCGGAAGTTCGGCAGTTCCAGCTTCGGCGCGCTCAAGGTTTCGCCGCTGCCGGGGCCGGAGACCACCAGATCCAGCGAAAGCGGTTCCCCCGCCCGGGCCTCCGCCGTGTCCAACCGGGCGTCGAGCTTCCAGTCTCCGACCAGCCCGAGGTAGTGAACCCCCGGCGGGGGTGGCGGCAGCGGTTTGATCTCCAGTTCCGCCGGCGGCTCGAAACGGACGGGGTAGGGGAGTAGCGGACGGGAACGCCCGAAAAAGCTGCTGAAAAACTCATCATCAAAGGGATCGCGCACGCGGTTCCGGCGTTTGGTTTCCGGCTCGGGGATGCCCACCCGGGTTTCGGCGTTGATGGTGACCGGACCGGGGGCCAGTTCCCGGAAGGAGGTCCGGAAGACAATGGTCTGATAAAGGCGGCCGTCAATTTCGGTGCGGCCCTGCTGCGGCGGCTGATACTGCCGGTTTTCCGGGTTGAGTCGGGAGTAGTCGGCGAACACCGCGCCGGGAACGGTCAGTTCCGGGTAGGAGAGCTGCCGCACTTCGACGCCGGGGGCGATGTAGAGCGTCAGTTCCAGCGGAATCTCTTCGCCGAGGTAGAAGGTCCGGCGGTCGTCCGGAATCCGGATTTGGCCGAACAGCGCCTGATCCAGACTCAGTTTCCCCTGCCCGGCGGGAACTTCCAGAGCGGCGGCTGGCACCACCTTGACGGTCTGCGGACGGGTCCGGAGCGTCTGACCGCCGACCCGCACCTCCAGCTCCGGAATGACCAACTCCCCCGGCTCGGTCAGGACGATGGAGTAGCTGCTGCCGTAGCTGGCCTGGCCGTTGATGATCCGGGTCGATTGCCGTGTTTGATTCCGGACCCAGCGCCCCAGATTCAGCGACGGATAATCGAGCAATTGCGGTACGCCGCTGCCGTCGGTCAAAGTCAGCGTGAGCACTTCCCCCACCGCCGCAGTCTGGCTGGAGAGTTGAAGCTCCAGCGCCGTGACCGGCAACAGCGTCGCCAGTCCGATCATCAAGATCATTCCCAGACGTTTCATCATCACCAATCCTTCTCCACCCTGATCTGCCGCCTCCGGCTCCCCTCCTTGATGGCGTCACGCAGTTCCTTCTCCTGACCGGCCAGCAGTTCCAGCAGCTGTTCCGCGCTCTGACGATCCAGTTCGCCCGGCCGGGGGGCGCGCTCCGCGGGGGAGGCGGGATTCGCCTGCGGCAGCGGCGTGTCGGGTTTCGTTTCGGAGTCGGACTGATCCGGCTGCGACTCCGAATCGTCCGCCTCCGGCTGCTCCTTTTCCGGGGATGATTCCGGCGGTTTTTCCGGAGTCCGGTCGGCGGAGCCGAGGTGTTCCAGCGCCTTATCCAGATGCTCCCCGGCCTGTTCGCGGTCCTGCTGCTCCTGAGCCCGGCGGGCCTGTTCGAGTTCCTGCGCCGCCTTTTCGGCCTGCTCTTTGAGCTGCGACTGCTGAAGTTCTTCGGCCTGCTGTTTCAGCTGATCCACCGATTGACGGGCCCGCTCCAGCGCGCTCTGCTGGTTCTGCTGGTTCTGCTGATTCTGCTGGTTCTGCTGGTTCTGCTGGTTCTGCTGGTTCTGCTGGTTCTGTTGGTTCTGTTGATTCTGCTGGTTCTGTTGATCCTGCTGGTTCTGTTGATCCTGCTGATTTTCCTGTTGGGCCTGCCGGGTATCCTGCCGGGCCTGCTGCTGCTGTTTTTTCAGCTCTTCAATCTTGCGCTTCAGCTCCTCCACCCGGTTGCGGTCATCGGCCAGCAGTTGCAGATTGGCCGGATCCAGGCCGGGTTCCGGCAGGGCGAGGGCCGAACCGTACAACTCGGAGGCGGCGGTCAGCGTCTTCTCCGTCTGCGTCAGCGTCTGCAAAGCCGGATCCAGTTGCTGCGCCTTAACCTGCTGCAACGCCCGGGCCAGCTCGGCGCGCGCACTCTTCTGGGTTTCCACCCCCAAGTTGTAGAACGCCCGCGCGCGGACGCGGGGAGCTTTTTCGCTGTTGCGGATCGCAGCTTCGTAGCGTTGAACCGCCGCTTCCCCCTGCTGTTTCAACTGCAGTTCCCGGCCCTCGTTGTAGAGCGCAACCGGGTCGGTGCTCCCCGACTCCTCCGCCGGGGCGTCCGCCGCCGGAGCCACCGCTTCCGGCGTCTGGGGCAGCGGCTCCTCCGCCGTCAGGGTCCAGCCGGTCAGCAGCAGGAGAAGCAGCGTCTGCCGGAGCCGCCGCTCGGGCCACAGAAAGTAGAGCAGCAGCAGCAGCGCCGCGGCGGAGAGAAAGTACATGAAGCGCTCCAGCGGCACCGATCGCCTGCCCGACCCCAGTTCGTCGGTTCCGAGCTGCTCAATCCGCCGCAGAATTTCGTTCACGCCCGAATCGGTGGCGGTGCTGCGCACATAGACGCCGCCGGAGTCCACGCCGAGCTTCCGGAGTTGTTCCTCATTGAGGCGGCTGGTGACCACTTTTCCGGCAGCGTCGCGTTTGATCGAGCCGTCCGTCTCCGGCACTGGCGCCGGGGTGGCGGGGTCCCCCAGACCGACAACGAAGACCGGAATCTTCCGCTCCCGGAGTTGTTCCAGAACTTTGGAACTGTCTCCGGACAATTCATCGCCGTCGGTCAGCAGAATGATCGCCCGGTTGCCGCCCCCCGCTGATTTCAAGGCCTCGGCGGCATTTTTCAACGCCCGCTCCAGATCGGTTCCGCCCAGTGGAATGGTGTCGGTCGAAAGTTCATCGACGTATTGCAGAAAGCTCACCTTGTCGCCGGTCAGCGGGCACTCCAGAAACGCATCCCCGGCAAAGGCGACCAGCGCCAGCCGGTCTCCGGCATCCCGCCGGGCCAGTTCCCGGAGAAAATACTTGGCGTGTTCCAGCCGGTTGGGGGGCAGATCGGTGGCGAGCATGCTTTTGGAGACGTCGCAGACCACCACCAGATCCCGCCCCCGCGACTGATAGGGCATCAGTTCCGTGCCCCACCAAGGGCGGGCGGCCGCCAGCAGCAGCAGCGTTCCGGTCAGCAGCAGCAGAAAGATCCGCCAGCGGCGCAGCGGTCGGGAGAGATTATCCAGCGCCCCCTCCTGAGCCCGTGCGCCAAACGCCAGTTCCAGCAGTTGCCGCCGGCGCTTCCCGGCCCGGACGGCAAGGCCGATGACCGCGATCAGCAGGAATGGTATGCAGTAAAACCAGAAAGAAGCGATGAAATTCATGACTCAACCCCTCCTCGCTGCCACTTTGCAGACGGTATGGTAGTTTACCACGGGAGGCGCCCCCTGTCAAGTGGGCGTCGGAAAAATTATTCCGTCGTCGGCCGCTCGAAGCGGTCGGCCCGGCCCGGTTCAAACGGCTGCCACTGGCCGTCACCCTCGCCGGAGCGATTCAGAATCTCGATGCGCTGTTCAAATTTCTCCAGCCGGGAACGACAATAGGCGACCAGCCGGTTCCCTTCCTCATAGGCTTTGAGCAACTCCTCCAGCGCCAGATTGCCGTCGTCCAGTTTGCGCAACAGCTCATCGAGCCGGCGCATGGCCTCCTCAAAAGAAACGGGTTCGCGATATTCTTGCTGCTCACTCATAGTCGGCACCTCTGCGTAGTTCCGGAGCAGACTCCGGCATCTGGCGAGGAATATAATCCGGAAAGTTCTTTTTTTCAAGACCGGAAACACCGGCGCCGCCGTTGCATTTTCCGGAGAATGGCGTTATAGTAGTCCCGGAGGCAGGAAGGAGGAGCCCGTGAGAATTGTCGCCCGGGAAGAGGCTGAGGTGGTGATCTTTGAGCTCATCGGCCGTCTGGATTTCGAGCACGCGGAGCTGGTGAAGCGGGAGTTCCAGCGGCAATTGGGGACGACCGGTAAGTGCATTTTCGACCTGGCCCGGATGGAGTATCTGGATTGTGCCGGGCTCGGTGCGCTGGTGTTCTGCCTGAAGCGCAGCAATGAACTGGGCGGAGCTTTGAAACTGATCCGGCTCAGCGGTTCACCCCGGCAGCTTTTTGAACTCACCCGCGCCTATAAACTCTTTGAAATTTACGACGCCCCCGAAACGGCGCTGGCGGCGTTCCGGTGAGTTTTCACCGCCCGGAGATCCTCGGGCGGCGTCGCCCCTCGATGGTCGGCCCGGCGGTTTTTCCAAAAAAATGTAAAAAAATTGCGATTTTGACTTGCTTTTTTGTTATATGGGGCATATTCTTTGCTGTAGAGTAATTTTCGAGCTTGCTTTTCAAGATTCAGGAGGCGTGGGATGAAAAAAATCTGGTTGGCGGCCGGACTGGTCGGGAGTATGATGCTGTTACAGGCGGCGGAGTTTACTCCGGCGGAGTATCTGGTGCTCTCCAAGCGACTGTCGCCCGAGGTGAAAATGGCGGTGAAGCAGGAGGGGGCCAACTACCGGATCCGGGTGGAAGCGGAGAATCCCTACGCCGGAGTGGCCGGCAATCTGGGGGTGGCCGCGGAGAAGAAAGTGGTGATTCCGCTGCGGAGTTTTCCGGCGGAAGTGGTGGTGACTCCGGAGCAGATCGGCGGCAACGGCACGTTGCGGCTGGGGCTGGAGGTCGGCTGGCTGAACAAGGATCGTTCGCTGCGACAGCGCGAGGTCTTCCGGGCTCAGGCGCTGGGCAATCGGCTGCCCGCCGATTCCCGGCTCTGGGAGGTGTTCGATTATCCCCGGTACCGGGAACAGGTCACCGATCGCGAACGACAGATCCGGATCCCGGTCGAACAGCCGATGGACGGGAAGTTGACGGTGGTGATCGAGGATCAGGAGGGGAACCGTCTGCGCAATCTGGTCTCCGGAATCGATTACGCCTCCGGTAAGCATGAAATTGTCTGGGACGGGCGCGACGAGCAGGGCAACCTGGTGGCTCCGGGCGAATACCGGTTCCGGACGTTGTCCCATCCGGGCATTCTGCCCCGGTTCCAGATGATGTTTGCCAACGGCCATGAGAAGTTCTTCCTGCCGTGGGGATCGAATCACGGCACCATGACCGCGCTGGCCGACAACGCCAAGTATGTGTTTGCCGCCGCCTCCATCACCGAAGGCGGCTTCGCCATCGTCGCGCTGAATCCCGACGGCAGCTTCGTGCGCGGGTATCCGCAGGTCGGCGGCGCCGGCATCGAAGAGGTGTTTCTGGCCGCCGACGACAACCGACTCTATGTGGTCAACGATGGCGGCGCCTGGTCCGGACGCGGCAAGAATCCGGCCATTACCCTGACCGTGTACGATGTCGAGACCGGGAATATCGTCTCGCCCAAGGGCAGTCGCGCCCAGTACTCGATTCTGCACAACGGCAAACCCAATCCGGCGAAGGGGCAGGGCGCCAAGCCCGAGAAGAGCGAGCGCTATTTTGCGTTGCGCGGCGCGGCGTTGTGCGATGGCGCGCTCTATGTCGGGAACGCCGACAACGAAGAGCTGATGAAGATCGATGTCGAGACCGGCAAGGTGGTGGATCGCATTCCGGTGCCGACGCCGAAAGTCCTGACCAGCGACGGCAAACTGCTCTATCTGGTCAGCGGCAAGCAGATCAGCACGGTCGATCCGGCGGGGAAGAAGGTTTCGCCGCTGTTTGAAGTGCCGTTTGAGCCGGTCGGCATCGCCCTGAAGCAGGGAAAATTCTTCCTGACCGGCGCTCCGGACAACACGGTCAAGATCTACAGCCGCAACGGCAAACTGGAGCGTTCGGTGGGGACTCCGGGCGGCAACTACGCCGGAGCCTGGCAGCCGGAGCGGCTGGTCAATCCGGTCGGCGTGACCCTGGGCCCGGATGGCGCCATGTGGATCGCCGAAAATCGGCGCAACCCCAAACGCCTGAGCAAATGGGATTTGAAGAGCGGCAAGGTGGTCTACGACAAGGTCGGTTCCCCGGCCTACGGCAGCCCGGCGGCGGGCTTCGATTCGGAAAATCCGCGGCACTGGGTCGGATTCCGGATGCTCTGGGATATCGATCAGCAGGCCAAAACCGAGAAAATGCTCTCGGTGCTGCAGCAGACGGAAGGCCATATCAAGGGCAAGATTCCGGAATGCTTCAACTACAAGTTTGTCCATCAGGACGGCCGGACCTTCCTGCTGGGGCAGGGCAAGGCCACCATCATCTCCGAACTGATGCCCGACGGCACGCTGCGCGACCTGGCGCTGATCTCCAGTGCGCATCAGTTGCTGTACGCGCTGCAGTGGAAGCGGATTCCGGCCTACTCCGATACCTTTGAAAAACTCTATCCCAAGGCGAAGCTGGAGCAGAAGTACGCCGATCCCACCTGCCGGGAAGTCGGTGTGCTGTGGGTGGACAAGAACGGCAACGGCGACTTTGACGCCGATGAGTTCGAGTTCACGCCGGCCAACTCCCGTTTCGGTTCCTTCGGCTGGGGGATGCGGCTGCACAATCTGAATCTGGTGGTGGGATATCGGACGCCGGAGGGAGTCGAGAAGATCCTGACGCTGAAACCCGAGGGCTTCAATCAACACGGCGCTCCGAATTATTCGCTGGCCAAGGCGATCGCCGAAGGGAAGGAGCTCAAGAGCGAGCTGCCCCGTGGCAGCCGCACCATTCTCGACGTCTCGAGCAACGACTCCCGCGGGAATCTGGTGACCAACACCTCGCCGTTCATGTTCAGCTTCGATCAGAACGGCAAGCTGAACTGGCTCTTCCAGAACCGCTGGACCAATGTGCACGGTTCGCACGATGCGCCGCTGCCGCGGCCGGGAGAGTTTCAGGGATTGCTCTTCTCGCTGGGCTGTGCGCCGCTGGATAAGGAGGGGGATGTGATGATCTGGATCGGCAACCACGGGCGGCTGTTCCTGATGACCACCGACGGCATGTACGTCGATGAGATGTTCCCCGACTGCCGGGTGGCCGAGGTGGTCGGACCGGGTCTGGTCGGCGGCGAGCCCTTCGGCGGCAACTTCGAGTACGATGCGGTCAACAAGCGTTATGTGCTGACCGCCGGAACCAGCGGCTACCGGATCTATCACCTGAGCGGACTGGATCAGGTCAAGCGTGCCGCCGGGACCTTCAAGGTCACGCCGGAGATGATCGAGAGCGCGGCGCGCGAAGCGGCCGCCGCCGAGCAGTCCGACGGTGTGAAACTGGCGGTGATCCCGCCCAAGACCGACAAGAAGAACATCAACTGGGGGCAGGTCGCCCCGGTGGCCGAGTGGTCGAGCGACCGCTGGAGCATTCAGGTGCGGGCGCTGTACGACCAGGCCAACCTCTATCTGAGCTATCAGGTGACCGACACTTCGCCGTGGGTGAACAACGGTCGGGACTGGACCCGGCTGTTCAAGACCGGCGATACCGTGGACTTCCAGCTCGGCACCGATCCGGCGGCCAAGAGCGATCGCAAGACTGCGACCTACGGCGACATCCGGCTGTCGATCGCACCGTTTGAAGGAAAACCGCTGGCGGTGCTCTATCGCTACCGGCTCAAGGATGCGGCCGGGGCCAATCCGGTGGAGTTCGCCAGTCCCTGGCGCAGCGAGAAGGTCGACGACGTCCGCAAACTGGAGAACGTCAAAGTCAGCATTCAGCGTGGCGGCGACTTCTACCGGCTGGATGCGACGATTCCGCTGAGCGATCTGGGATTGACCGATCCGGCCGGAAAGACCTTCCGCGGCGACTTCGGCGTGGTCTACGGCGATCGTCAGGGAACGATCAATCTGTCGCGGTTCTACTGGTCGAACAAGGCGACCGGTCTGGTCAACGATGTCCCGGGTGAGACCATGCTGTCCCCGGACAAGTGGGGTGAAATCAAGTTCGGGGAATGGAAATGACGGGAAAGCAATGGATGCTTCTGGCGCTGGCGCTGGCCGGTGCCGGAGCGGGGGCGGCGACGCTCCGATTGGAGGGAATTCAGGCCAACTCCGGAACCGTGGAGCAGCCGGTGCTGTACGGCCCGGACGCCCTCAAGGTGAACGCGCTCGGAGTGGCTTTCGATCCCGAGTCGGGAATCCTTTACGAGCGGGCCGGTTCCGGTGTGTTGAACGCCTACCGGCTGGACGGGCGGCTGGTTGCCACCTATCAGCTGCCGACTCAGACCGATCATCTCGATCGGATGGTGCGTTGCGGCGACTATCTGGTGCTGCTGCTGCGGGGGCAGCTCCATCGCCTGAAGGTGGGGGCGCCGGATAAAACCGTGGCGGAAAAAATTCCGGGAGTCACGGGCGAGTTCTCCGTACTTTCCGGCTCGGCGCGGGGCGGCAAACTGGCGGTGCTGGGCAAGGATCGGCAACTCTGGCTGCTGGATCCGGCCAGCGGCAAAACCGAACTCTTCGGGAAGACCGACAACCCCCGGATCAGCGGCATGGACTGGGGGCCGGACGGCAAGTTCTATCTGGTTGACGGCAAGACCGCCAGCCGGTTGGAGAACGGGAAGGAACTCCGGAACGATGAGTGGCCCAAAACCTTCATCGGTCGGCGCGAGGCGGGCGTGAACCGGGCGCAGGCGCTGGGAAAATACTGGTTCGGCTCCGCCGGACACGGCACGATCAAGCGCTTTGACGCCGACTTTGAACCGGCCCCCGGTGTGGTGCAGGGGGGTGCCTCCGGCCACTTCATCGGCTATGTTCCGTGCAATTACGAGATTGAAAGCGGCCGGGGCATGGCCGAAATCCGTCCCGGACTCTACGCCATCAGCGGCCTGCGCGGCGTGATTCAGCTGGCGGAGTGGCGCCCGGAGCTCAAGCAGCTCAAACTGGTGCGTCGGATCGGCGGCTTGCCCACGCCGGGAACGCTGGCGGTCGACTCCAAGGGTCGGATTTTTGCCGAGCGCAATATCTGGAACTGGGAGGACGAGGCGCTGGCTCCGGCCTGGTTGAGTCTGGTCTGGAACGCCCCGACCCCGGTCAGTGCGGCCTATGTCGATCCCGATACGGTGGTAATGCTCGCCACCCGGCACGGGCAGAATTTTCTGGTCACCGGCAAGCTGGCGGAACAGGAGCTGTACGCCAACGGGTTCCGGGAGATGAAGCTGCCCCGGGAGGTGGTCGGAGTGGCCGCGTACCGGCAAAACAACCGGAACGTGCTGCTGACGCTCGGGAGCGACGGACAGGCGCTGCTGCACGAAGTGGCGCCGACCGACCGGCGCAACAACTGGCGCAAAAATCTGGGCGAGATTCAACTCCAGACCAGCCGCCCGGTCAAAACCTACACCTCCTGTGCCATGCTCGACCCGGAGACGCTGGTCGCTGCGGCGGATGGCCAGGTGATCTTTTTCGGCCGCGACGGGCAGAACTGGAAGGAGAGCGCCCGCTGGAGCGATTCGTTCGGACCGGAGCTGAAGCTGGCGGCCAGCAACGGCCGACTGCTGGTCTCCGACCGGGAAAACAACCGGGTCGCCGTCTATGACGGCAAAAGCAAGTCGAAGTTGGCGGAGGCCGGAGTGAATCAACCCGGTCACGCCGCATTCAACGGCCCCTTCGTTGTGGTCTACGAGATCCCGGCGCAGCGGCTCTTAAAACTCAAACTGGAGGATTGAGTGGAATGAGAAAACATCTGTTGACGCCATGGTTAGGGGGGCTCGGCGCCGCGGCGCTGCTGTTCTCCGGCTGTACCGCCCCGGGCACCGATGAGAAAAGCCCGGAAACCGCGGGAGACGGCGCCCGGAACATGATTGGGCGCCAGACCCAGAACGAGGGAATTTTTGCGGTCCCGGCCAAGGGCGCGGTCAAGGTCGACGGCGAACTGGGCGAGTGGGATCTTTCCGGACAGATCTGGAGTTTTGCCGACACCGCGGTGCGGGATCGGTTTTCGGTCAAGACCGCCGCGATGTGGGATCCGGACAATCTCTATTTGTCCTTTTACTGGAAGGACCCGATGCCGCTGAACAGCGCCATCGATCCCGATTTCGACCCCACCCGCGGCTGGGTGGCGGATGCGATCCAGCTGCGGATCCGGACCGCGGAAACCATCGCCTGGGTGACGGCGTGGTGTCAGGGCGAGGATCGCCCGAATTTCGACATCGCCTACTGGAACGATCTGCGCGGCGACAAGGTGGCCGGCGTGACCTCCGTGCTGATGAAGGGCAAAAAGGGGTCCACGGTTCTGGAGCAGGGCGTGGAGTCGGCCTATAAGAAGCTGCCGGACGGCGACGGCTTTATCCAGGAACTGAAGATTCCATGGAAGGTGTTGCTGCGCAAGGATGTCAAGATGAAGGCCGGCGACAAGATCCAGATGGGCGTCGAATTCATGTGGGGCGATCCCACCGGTCGGACCTGGCCGATTCACCGCTATGCCGACAATTTGCAGCCCGGGAAGACCTCGCGGGAGTTCTTCTGGAGCGCCAAGGACGCCTGGGGCGATCTGGCGCTGGTGGCTGGACCGGTGGCGGTGCGCGACTATGTGGCCGGTGGCGCCAAGCTGCAGGGGACGATTCCGGTGCGGGCGACCATCCCGGCCGACGCGACCTACTTCTCGCTGGTGATCGAGGATCAGGACGGCAACCGGGTGCGCAACCTCGCCGGTGAGTTCCCGGCCGCCGACTATACGGTCTCGGAAAAGGACGGCAAGCGTCTGGTCGAGGTGATGTGGGACGGGTTGACCGACTCCAAGAAACTGGCGAAACCGGGCACCTACCGGGTGCGCGGCGTGACCCAGAACGGTCTCGGAGCCGAGTATGAGATGTGCTTCTACAACCCCGGAACTCCCCCCTGGGACACCGCCGACGGACGCGGCGGCTGGGGTGCCGACCACTCGCTGCCCGAGGCGCTGGCCCGTTCCGGAAAGAACATGGTGGTGGCCTGCGGCTTTGTCGAGGGCGGCTACGGCATCTGGGCGCTGGGCCCCGACGGCCGGAAAATCTGGAGCGAGAAGCGGGGAATGACCGCGCTCGCCGCCAACGACAAGTACGTCTACAGCATTCCGAACGCCTGGGATACCAAGGAGCAGGAGCTGATCCGGCTGAAGGCCGCTACCGGCAAGTATGCGCCCTTCGTCCGCGACGGCAAGGAACTGCCGTTCTCCTATCCCTTCCGGCTGATCCTGAACGAGGAGAAGCCCGCCGAAGTTCTGGCGCTCGCCGCCGGCTCCCGGAACCTGATCGCGGCGCAGGCCGACCGGCTGCTGTTGATCGACGGTGAGAATGCGACCAAACTCAAGGAGTTTCCGGCCCGGGTCGACAGCCTGACGCTGCCGCCGCGGGAGGGCAAGATCAAGAAGTTCACGCCGCTGGCCTTCGATGATCGCTATGTCTACTACTTCTCTTCCGGAAAACTGACCAAACTGGACACCACCAACGGCGCGAGCACGGTAGTGGCGCTGGATCCGGTGGTGGAAATCCCCGCCGGGCTGGCGCTCGATGCGCAGGGCAATCTGGCGATTGCCGACCGCGGAGCCGATCAGCAGATCAAGCTCTACAATCCGCAGGGGAAACTGCTCAAGCGCTTCGGCGTCAAGGGCGGACGCGCCTCGCAGGGCGTGTTCAACCCCGAGGGCATGCGCGATATGTCCAGCGTGGCGGTCGGCGCCGACGGCCGGATCTGGACCACCGAATACAGCTATTTCCCGCGCCGGGTTTCGGTCTGGAAGCCGGACGGGAAACTGGATCGCGACTACATCGGCAACACCGGCTATGCCGGGACCGGTACCCTGCTGCACGACAACAACTCGAAATTCGCCTACGAGGGCGCCAACGAGATGGTGCTCGATCATCAGCAGCGGACCTGGAAGATGGCCGGTGTGGCGCTGAATCCGCCCGCCGATCAGCAGTCGGTTTATCGGATGGGGGCGGAACATGCGCAGGGGCATGTGTTCACCAGCAAGGCCTCCGGCCGCGAGCGCGACTACTACTTCCTGCCGCCCTATCGGGACTGGGCCGGGTTCCTGATTCTGATGAAGGAGAAGGATGCCTGGCGGCCGGTTTCGGCCATCACCACCATCGGCCGGCTGGCCGGTGAGCTCGACCGGTCCGGCGCGGTGCTTCAGGTCAACAAGGGCGACTGGAGCCGGTTCAACGAGTTCGACTGCGTGATCTGGAACGATCTCAATCGCGACAGCGTGGTCCAGCTTGAAGAGTGCGAAATCTATCCGGCCAAGAAGAAGACCACGGCCAAGCAGCGCGGAGAGCTGCCGTTGCCGATGCTGGCCGGCTGGGGGCAGCGCATGGATCCGGAGGATCTCTCGTTCTATGCCGGAGACCGCGATCAGACCGCGTGGAAGTACACGCCGATCGGCTTCGGTCCGGACGGCGCGCCGCGCTACAGCGGAAAAACGCTGGAAAAGGTGGCGGATCTCTCGATCAACGAGGCGGTCCCGGTGCCCGGTGAGAACACGGTGGTGGCCTTCGCCAACCAGAATCGTCAGGTCAATGTGGTCGGCATGGACAAGAACACCGGAGAAATCCAGTGGAGTTATCCGAGTCCGTATCATCAGGTGCACGGCTCGCATCGGGCGACCATGCCCAAACCGGGGCTGCTGATCGGACCGCTCAAGGTGGTCGGGGTGATCCCCGGCTGCGGCGAGGCGGGCAATGTGTTCATGATGCGCGGCAACCTCGGTCAGGATTTCTACATGACCACCGACGGCATCTATATCGGCACCATGTTCCAGGACGGCCGCTTGCCCGGCATGAGTCTGCCCAACAGCGAGGAGCAGCTCCGCGGCATGCCGATGGAACTGTTCAGCATGGGCGCGGAACCGTTCAACGGCTGGATCGGGCGTCAGGATGACGGCGTGGTCCGGATGACCTGCGGACTGGCGCGCCAGGCCTCGATGATCCTGCAGGTGAAGGGGTTGGAAAATATCCGCCGCTTCAACGCACCCTCGATCACGGTGACCAACGAAGAGCTGATCGCCGCCGACCGGGCCAATGCCGAACGCAACATCGCCGCGGCCAAGGCCGAGCCCTACACCATCGCCCGGGTGGCGAAGTTGCCCGATGGCCGGGGCTGGAACGCGCTCAAGGCCATGCGACTGGAGACCGAGGGGCAGCCGGTGACCGGCGAGTGCCGTCTGGCCTACAACGATCAGGCGCTGTTCGCCCGCTTTGTGGTGCGCGATCCCTCGCCCTGGAAGAACGGCGGCGAGGACTTCACCCGGCTGTTCAAGACCGGCGACGCGGTCGATATTCAGCTGAGCCCGAACGCGAACGCCAAGCGCCAAGCGGTGGCCGACGACCTGCGGGTGGTGATCGCCCCGTTCCAGGGCAAGCCGGTGGCGGTGCTGATGAAGAAGGTCGCGCCGAATGCCAAAGAGCAGGCGCGTCGCTATCAGTCGCCGGTGGGCGTGGTCGAGTTCGATCAGGTCTGTCAGCTGCCCGAGGCGAAGATCAAGGTCGGCAAAAACTCCGGCAGCTACACCGTCGAAGCCGAGATTCCCTGGAGCAGCCTCGGAATCAAGGTCACGCCGGGAATGAAGATGCGCGGCGATGCCGGCTTCATCCTCTCGGATGAGGCTGGAACCATCAACACCGCCCGGATCTACTATTCCAATCCGGATACCAATCTGGTCAGTGACATGCCGCTGGAGGCGGAGCTCAATCCGGATCGCTGGACCGAATTCAAGCTGGCGGAGTAACTCCGCACCCCCGGCGCCCGGCCGTGATCGCGGCCGGGCGCCGATGCCCGTGAAAAAGTTACCGCCGCGCCGGGAAAATGCCCTGACGCGGCGGTTGTTTTTTTCGGAATCCGGTTGGACTAGTGGTGAAAAATCGCCCAGGGTTCATCCGGGCAGAACGCCACTTGCAACGAGCGATAGGGAACGCCCGGCGGCACCGGGCAGCCATCCTGACCGAGCAGGGGCGGTATTGCCGTTTCACCGGTCAGCTGCCAGACCGGTTCGGGGGCGTAGCGTCCGTTGACCGTGCGCAGCGCGGAGCCGTCAGCCCAACTGGAGTAATCGAGGGCAAGTTGCAGTTCCGGCCGGTCCGGCAGTGCCGGACGCTGGTAGCGCAGCCTCCGGGTCCGGAAGTAGAACTGATCCTCCCATTGCGCCGCCTGGAGCGCTTCCAGAAACGCCGATAAGCTGCCGTGATAATCGGCGGCGGCCGCCGCCTCCAAGGTGAACCCGTTGAAACAGGCGCACAGCTCCTCGCGGGTGAAGCGGCGCTCCGCCCCGCGATAGTTCCGGATGGCCAGCAGCTGGTACTGACCGTTGCGATACAGTTCCACTTCCGGCGCGGGGAGGGCGCCGGGATTCCCGGCCAGCGGGTGAATGGCGGCAAAGGCGCCGCCCAGCACGGCGCCGTACCAGGCGTCGGCGGGATAACGTTTCCCGGGCTCCAACGGCTTGCCCCCGGCATCGAAGAAACCGCCGAATTGGCCGAAGGCGTCGGGGGCGACCAGCAGCAGCTCCAGTTCGGTTACCGGTGTACCCGTCAGCGTCCGGTGGGGAATGGCGCTGACCAGCACACTCTTTTCCTCCTGAACCGTGACCAGCGTCGCGCGGTTGTGGAATTCCGCCTCTCCGTAGGTCCGGCGCTGAAAATCGTTATACTCCCGATTCCCGGGCCGCTCTTGGTTGACGCTGTAAACCGGGTACAGCACCGGGGCCACCCCGGAGGCGGCAAGCGGTTTCCCCGCCAGATGACAACTGGCGGTTTGCACCCCGTTCAGGAAGGGGAAGCTCACGCTGCCCAGCGCGAAGTCCGCCTCCAGCCGGGTGACCAGCGCGGTCCGCTTGATCGGCGAGAAGCCGTCACCGGCATCCCCGTGCTCGGCCGACGCCCGGACTTCAAAGGGATAGGATTTGCTCAGAAACAGCGCCGCCGTCTCCTCCTCCAGCAGGAAGTCGTCGAGCAGCGAGTACCAGCAGAGCCGGGCCGCGTGTTCCAGCCAGTCGTTGCCGTGCATGAGCTCCAGCCCGGGGCGGGGCGTGATCGCCTCCAGCGCACTGAAGGCGGTCGCCTCCGGCCCGAACAGAAACCACAGCAAGCCGCACTCACTGGACAAATACCCGTTGTAATCGTGGGCGTAGGCCCGGCTGAACGGCCCCGCCGGAGTCCGGAGTCCGGGGTGATAGTGCGCGGCCAGATCCAGCCAGACCCGGCGGGCGCACTTGGCGGCCAGCTCCTGGCACTCCGGATCGCGGGCGTAACGGGCCAGCGTACTCAGCTGGCCGACGGTATCCGGCGTGTAGTTGGGGCTGTTGTATTCCGAGATCACGCCGGCCCGGCTCAGCTGACCGGCCAGCCGCCGCAGTTTCCAGCGGCCGACCTCCAGCGAGCGCTCGTCGTGCAGCAGTTCGCCGCCGCAGATCAGCGTCTTGACCGCCATGGCCGGCATGTTGGTGTTGTAGCCGTGAAACTGAAAGTCGGGGGCGGGCATGCCCGGATAGTCTTCCAGCCCCTCGGCCAGGTAGCGAAGCAGCAGCTGTTCTGTCTCCGGCTCCAGCTGCTCCGCGAACAGCAGCAGATATTCGCAGGCGATGCTGGTGTCGAAAATGCCGAAGTGACGTTGTCCGGCGGCGGCCGCCCCCGGATTGGCGGTGGTCGGCCCCGGCACGCACCGGTCCACGGTGGCGAAGGGAATCCGGCGCAGCCAGAGATTGGCGAAGGCCCGTTCCTCCGCGTTGCCGGCCAGAAACGCCGCACAGAGTTGCAGATCCTGACGACCAAACTCCGTGGTCAGCTCGAACTTCCATTCCGCCTGCTCGTTCAGCAACGGACGCAGTTGTTCGCGAAGTCGGCTCTGGAAGGCCTCGCGGCGCGCCCCGGCTCCGCTCCGGAGCTCCCGGAGGTGTTCCCGTACATGCTCGTTCATAACCTGTTCCTTGTGTGTGATACATAAAAGGCGCACCCCGCCCGAGACGAAGCGCGCCTTGATAATCGGGTATCGCGGTTTATTCGCCGAGATCCTTCAGCGCCGCTTTCCGGCTGAGCCGGATCTTCCCGGAGTTGTCGATGTCGATCACCTTCACCGTGACCATATCGCCCTCCTGACAGATATCCTTGACCTCGCGGAC
The DNA here is from genome assembly GCA_949297015.1 of uncultured bacterium. Classification (GTDB taxonomy): domain Bacteria; phylum Verrucomicrobiota; class Lentisphaeria; order Victivallales; family Victivallaceae; genus CASFRF01. Next base: position 30,462 of record CASFRF010000034.1, on the reverse strand, counting down.
CCGGTAATCGGCCATTTCGGAGATGTGCAACAGCCCTTCGGTGCCGGGCATGATCTCGACAAAGGCGCCGAAATCGCGGATGCTGACCACTTTGCCGCGGTAGATCTGGCCGATCTCCGGCTCCGCGGTGCAACCGAGCACCCGGTTCTTGGCGGCCTCCAGCGCCTCCTTGTCCGAAGCCATGATCTTGACTTCGCCGGAGTCGTCGACGTCGATGCTGGCGCCGGTATCCTCGGTGATCGAACGGATGTTCTTGCCACCCGGGCCGATCAAGGCGCCGATCTTGTCCGGATTGATCTTCACGATTTCAATGCGCGGCGCCCGCGGATTCAGCTCCGGACGCGGCGCGGCGATGCAGTCGTGAATCACATCGAGAATCTTGTTCCGGGCGATCTTGTTGCGTTCCATCGCCTCGCACAGGAGGTCGATCGGAATCCCCGGCAGCTTGAGGTCGAGCTGGAAGCCGGTGATGCCCTCGCGGGTGCCGCAGACCTTGAAGGCCATATCGCCGATGTGATCGTCGGCCCCGATGTTGTGGGTGTGCAGCAGCCGGTCGCCGTTGTCTCCGGTCACCAGACCGCAGTAGATGCCCGCCACCGGCGCCTTGATCGGCACCCCGGCATCCATCAGCGCCAGCGTCGCGCCGCAGACCGAGGCCATCGAGGTGGAACCGTTGGAGCTCATCACCTCCGACACGCAGCGGATCACATACGGGAAATCTTTCGGCACCACCTGCCGCACCGAGCGCTCTGCCAGATCGCCGTGCCCGATCTCGCGCCGCCCCGGACCGGTGATCCGGCCCACTTCGCCGACGCTGAAGTTCGGGAAGTTGTAGTGCAGATAGAAGCGCTTTTCGGAAAGTCCGCTCTTGCTCGAAATATCGTCGTACTCCTGCGCGTCCTTGTCGTTGCCCAGCGTGGCGATCACCAGCGCCTGAGTCTCGCCGCGCGAGAACAGCGCACTGCCGTGCACCACCGGCAGCACGCCGACTTCCGCCGACAGCGGCCGGATGTCGGTGATCGAACGGCCGTCCGGACGGAACTGTTTTTCCAGAATCACCCGGCGGGTGGTGGTGCGGACCAGATCGTCGAAGCCCTTGGCGGTCTCCAGCGCAAAGTCGTCGTCGCTCATCTCCGGGAAGTCGCCGCGGATCGCCGCCCGCGCCTCGTCGCGCAGCGTATCCATGGCCACCATCCGATCCTGTTTGCCCGGAACGGTGCAGACCGCTTCGAGTTTCGGCGCGCAGAACTTCTCCAGCGCCGCCATCAGCGCTTCCGGCACCAGATAGAGCTTCGGCTGCTTCTTGGGTTTGCCGGCCTTGGCCGCGAGCTCACTCTGAGCCGCGCACATCACCTTGACCGCCTCGTTGGCGAACCGCATCGCCTCGCCGAGTTCGGCCTCGGTGCACTCCTGGGCGCAGCCTTCGATCATGTTCACCTGGTCGGGGAGTCCGGCGTAGATCAGATCGATGGTGCTCTTTTCCATCTGCTCGTGCGTCGGATTCAGCACCAGTTTGCCGTCGATCTTGCCCACCCGGACCGCGCCGATCGGCCCCTGGAAGGGGAGGTCGGAAAGGGTCAGCGCGGCGGACGCTGCCACCATGGCCAGCACATCCGGCTCGTTCTTGCCGTCGGCGCTGAGCAGCATGCACTGCACCTGCACCTCGTCGAAGAACCCTTTCGGGAACAGCGGGCGCAGCGGACGGTCGGTCACCCGGCAGGTCAGAATCTCCTTTTCCGAGGGACGACCCTCGCGCTTGATGTAGCCGCCGGGGAATTTTCCCGCGGCGCTGTATTTTTCGCGATAGTCGATCTGCAGCGGGAAGAAGTCACTCCCCGGCCGGGCCGGGCCCGAACAGGCCGCGGCCAGCACAATGGTGTCGCCCAGCCGGACCAGACAGGACCCGGCGGCGAGATTCGCCATCTTGCCGGTCGAGATCTCCATGGTCCGTTCGGCATCGAGATTGAAGACGATTTTACTTTCAGCCATGATACACTCCTTGTTTGCCATAACTGTTGCAAGTTGTGGAAACGGAGCGGAACGGCCGCTGAATTGGGTGTGGAATCGCGGTATCAGCCCCCGAACGTCACGGCTCGGAGGCTGGTAGCGCCGAATTCCCCATCGGATTCAGCCGCGGGATTCCGGTTTCTCCATTTCCCTGATTTTGAGTAATATAGCTCCGGAATCCGGGGTTTCAAGCCGGGGTGGGAAAAGATTTGCACTTTTTTCCGGCCGGGCGCGCCGGACGGAACTCAGCGCTGATCCCAGTAGATGTGCCGATAGCGGTAGAAGTAGCCGCAGCCGGAGAGCACGGTCACCACCACGATGCCGCACAGATAACCGTTCCAGACATACCATTGCCAGGTGTGGCGGCTGGTCAGGTCGAACAGCCCCACCCAGGAGGCTCCGGCCAGCGCCAGCATCACCATCTGCATGGCAGTTTTGAGCTTGCCCCAGCGGTCGGCGGAGATCACCACTCCCTTCCGGGCCGCCAGCGAGCGCAGCCCGGTGACCATGAATTCCCGCGCCAGCACCGCCACGGCGATCCACCCCGGCATCAGCCGGTACTCCACGGCCACCAGCATGGTCGCCATGACGAAAATCTTGTCCGCCAGCGGATCCATCAACGCACCGAAGTCGGTCACCTGATTCCATTTGCGCGCCAGATAGCCGTCCAGCAGATCGGTGAGCCCGGCCAGCACCGCCAGCACATAGGCGATCCAGCGGAGCCACAGGATGGTCCCGGCGGGCTCCGGCGTGATCGGCCCGGCGTTCGCCGCCAGCACCACAAAAATCAGGATTATCACCACCCGGCCGGTCGTCAGCTGGTTGGGAACGTTCATCGCTTTTGCTCCTTAAGTTCCGCCACCAGATCCACCCCCTGCAAACGCAGCAACCGGACCTGATGAAATTCACCTTCATGCAACCGGGAGATCCCGCGACCGGTAAGCAGGATCCGGTTGTCGATCTCCGGCGCGTCCATCGGCCCCCTCGCCACCGCCGTATCGCCGTCCACCTGATCCACCAGCACCCGGAGCTCGCGCTCCAGCAGCGCCTGCTGGCGCTGTTTCATGATCTTTTCCTGTTCGCGCATCAGCCGGGCGGCCCGCTGCTCCGCCAGTTTCCCGGGAATCCGCCCGGGGAGCGCCGCCGCCGGGGTTCCCGGTTCCGGCGCGTAGGCGAAGACGCCGCAGCGCTCGAAGCGCTGTTCCCGCAGGAATTGCAGCAGTTCCTCGAACTCCGCTTCCGTCTCGCCGGGAAAGCCGGTGATGAAGGTGGTGCGCAGTGTGAGGTCCGGCACCGCCCGGCGCAGTTCCCGGAGCAGCGCTTCGATGTCGCGCCGGGTGACTTTGCGCCCCATGGCTTTGAGAATGCGGTCGTTGATGTGCTGCAGCGGCAGATCCAGATAGGGGACCACATGCTGCGCCGAGGCCAGCGTTTCGATAAACGCTTCCGTGTAGTGCGCCGGATGCGTGTACAGCAGCCGGATCCAGTGATCGCCCGGCAATTCGTCCAGCGCCCGCAGCAGCGCCGCCGCATCGGGGCTGCCGGGCTGATCACTCCCGAAAGCGGTGATGTCTTGGGCGATGACCACCAGTTCCCGCACCCCGTTGCGCAGCAGGTTGGTGGCCTCCCGGACCACCGAGTCCAGCGAACGGCTGCGGAGTTTCCCGCGCAGATTCGGAATGCTGCAATAGCTGCAGCGGTTGTTGCAGCCGTCGCAGATTTTCAAATAGGCAAAATGCGGCAGCGTCAACTGCAGCCGCGGCGTGTCGTGGGAGTAGAGATAGGTCGGATCCTCCGGCTCCGGCACCGGAGCACCGGTCTGCAGAATCCGGATCGCCTCCGGCAGGGCGTTGACTCCGAGCCAGCAATCCACCTCCGGAAACTCCCGCCGGGTCTCGGCCGCCGCCGGATGCTGGACCAGACAGCCCGCCACCGCGATCCGGCCGCGGGGGTGATGCTTTTTCCACTGCACCGCCGCGCGAATCGCCTGCCGCGCCTCCCGCCGGGCGTCGGGAATGAAGGCGCAGGTGTTGATCAAGTAGACAGTCGCCTCCTCCGGATCGAAGGTGAGCCCCCAGCTGGAACTGAGGGCGAGACCGGCCAGCACTTCGGTATCCACCAGATTCTTGGAACAGCCGAGGCTGACCAGGTAGAGGGTTTCCGGCGGCGGCGTGACGTCACGACTCATGTTCACGACTCCTCCCGGTGCAGCACCGGGCATTGACAGTGTTCCAGCAAATGGCGCGAATCCTCGCGGGTGGGCGCCGCCACCGCGTAGTTGCGCAGCTCCCAGCGGTACGGCCCCGGCGCGAGCCGGAAGGAGTCGCCGTTGCGCAGATCCGGATTGAACTCGCCTCCGTCGATGAAGTGGAACACCACCCCCAAGCGCGACAGCAGCGGCCAGCATCCCGCCAGATCCCAGAGTTTGCAGAAGATCAGCGAGGCGTGCAGTTTTCCGCGCAGCACGCCGTCCAGCGTCGCCACGCAGGCCGACCAGGCGAAGACCTGATTCGGCAGCTCCACCCGGCCGTATTTGGCCACCCGCTGTGGGATGCAGAGGTGCGCCCCGCGGGAGTAGGGGCAGGGGCGAAAGGTGAAGGGGGCCACCCGCGGCTGCGATTCCGTCAGCAGTCCGGAGATCTCCACGACGCCGTCCCCGGCGGTGCACAGCCCCCGGTCGGCCACCGGCAGGTAGATCGCGCCCTCGGTCAGCACCCCGCGTTCCATCCGGCCGATGGAGATCGCCCAGGCCGAAATCCCGGCGGTGTAGGGGGCGGTTCCGTCGATCGGATCGACCACATAGGCGATTCCGGAGAGGGCGTTTTGCAGATACTCCTCGCTCCGGGTGGCGACCGTCTCCTCGCCGATCAGATAGACGCCCTGTTCCGGGCGGTCGAATTCGGCGGCCAGTTGATTCTCGATTTCCCGGTCGGCGGCGGTCACCACCGAACCGTCATCCTTGAGTTCGGTCGGTGGATTGCGGTAGTACTCCAGCGCGATGCGTCCGCCCTCCCGGAACAGACGAAGAATGGTTTCCAGATCCCAGTTTTTCATAATCCTAATAACATACCCTCATCCCCGGAAAAAGCAAGTCCGAAGCGGGAATTAACGGCGGATCCGGCCGTCCACCAGCACCCGGCGAACCCGGAACTCCCGGTCCAGCAGGGTCAGGTCGGCGCGGAATCCGGGTTCAATCCGTCCCAGATCGGTCAGGCCGAAGGCCCGTGCGGCGTTGGTGCTGACCGTCCGGCTAAGTTCCGACAACGGCAGCCCGGTCAGTTCGGCCACGTTGCGCAGCGCCGTATTCATGGTCAGCACGCTGCCGGCCAGCGCCCCCGAGGAGACCAGCCGCGCCGCCCCGTCGCGCAACCGGATCGGCAGACCGCCCAGCGTGTAGTCGCCGTCGGGCATACCGGAGGCGCGGACCGCGTCGGTGATCAGGATGAGGTGATCGAGATCCTTCAGTTGAAAGAGCAAGCGGATCATCTCCGGCGCCAGGTGGAGCCGGTCGCAGATCAGCTCCACGTAGACGTCGCGGTGCAGCAGCCCGGCTCCGACCAGCCCGATTTCGCGGTGATGGAGCGGCGTCATCTGATTGCAGAAGTGACTCAAGTGGCGCAGCCCCGCCGCGTGAACCCGCGCGAATTCGGCGTAGGTGGCCGCGCTGTGCACCGCCGCCGGAACAATGCCCATCGCCAGCAGCCCGGCGGTGAATGCCGCCGCTCCGGGCAGCTCCGGCGCGAAGGAGACTTTGCGCACCGGATAGATGGCGTGAAGTTCGCGCACCAGTTCCAGCTCCGGAACCCGCACATAGGCCGGATTCTGCGCGCCGAGACAGGCGGGGTTGAGGAACGGCCCCTCCAGATGCACGCCGGGCAGACGACACCCGTTTCCGGAGTAGGCCGCCGCCGTGCGCAGCGCGGCGCGCAGCGTCTCCGGCGGCAGGGTCATGGTGGTGGGGAACCAGCTGGTCACGCCTTCGTCAAGTTTGTCCCGGGCCATCTGTTCGAGTCCCGCCGGGTCGGCGTCGGAGAAGTCGAAACCGCTGCGCCCGTGTGCGTGGATGTCGATAAAGCCGGGCAGGGCGGTCAGGCCGGTGCCGTCGAGGACCTCCGGATCCTCCGGCAGGGGGGAGCCCGCCGGCAGCACTTCCAGAATCCGGCCCTGCTGAATCCGGATGGCGGCATTCCGGAGTTCCAGTCCGGGACTGGCCAGATCGACGTTGCGGATCAGCATGAGGACCTCCGCAGTTCCGGCAGCCCGGCGGCCACCACCGCCTGACCGTGACGCTTGAACTCCTCGTCCGGTAAATGCAGCGTCAGCTCCAGTTCCGGGAACTCCCGGGCCAGCACCTGCCGGGCGACTTCGACCAGCAGTTCCCCGCCCGGACCGCTGGTCACCCGACCCAGCGCCAGCAGTTTCCGCAACGGATAGAAGTCGGCGTAGTGGGCCACCCCGTAGCCGAGATAGACCCCGAGCGTGCGGTAGATCGCCGCCGCCCGCGGATCAGCGGCCGCCATCAGTTTCTGGACCTCCTCCAGCCGTCTGGGCAGCGGCAGGTCGTCGGGGAAGGTCAGTCCCGCCGCCGGAGCCAGCCGGGCCACCGCCTGCTGGGAGAAGTACTGCACGCCGCAGCCGCGGTCGCCGGACCACTCGTCGCGCGGGGCGTCGTCGCGGTAGTCCACCGGAGCGAAGGCCAGTTCGTTCAGCCAGTCGGTCAAAGTTCCGCTCTCCGAGACGTACCCGGCCGCTTCGCTGGTCCCCAGCGAGATCCCCAGCACGGCGGCGGAGTTCAGCGCCCGGGCGCCGGCCAGCGCGGTGACTTCGCCGTCATTGGCCACCGCCACCGGGACGCCGTATTCGGCTTCGAGCTGCCGGAAGAAGGGGACGACCACCCGGTGGAAGTCGGCGGGGGAGAGTCCCCGGAACAGCGAGGCCAGGCGCGGCACGCCGTCCACATAGATTCCCGCCGCGCTGCCGCCGATGGCGTCCACCCGGGGCAGGTGGGCCGCCGCCCGGGCGATCGAGTCGCGAATCCCTGCCAGATGGTACTGCGGATCGCTCTGGAAATAGGGATCCCAGGGCACCTCCTCGGTGTGGACCACCCGGCCGTCGAGCACGGCGGCGCACTTGCGGTCGGAGCCGCCGAGGTCGAAACCGATCCGACCGCCGTCGTCATGACCTCCGAGTCGGAGCTGCAGCTCCACTTCCGGGAGCTCGGAAGCGGGTTCCCCGCGCAGTTCAAATTCGTGTCCGTAAATCAGCGGCCCCATGATTTCGGCGTCGCTGCAGCGCTCGCCCTCGGGACTGTAGCAGTGCTGGAGTTCGGAAAGCAGCCGGTCGTCGGCTCCGGCCAGCGTGATGCGGAATCCGCCCTTCATCCAGAGCAGGAATTTGAGCTGCCGTTCGACGAATTTCCAAGTCAACGGAAAAAACTCCGGTCGATCCGGCAACAGTTCGGTCCGGCGGACGGACCGCGTGCCGTTGGGGCGCTCCAGCGCGATGAGTAGAGGACGCCCTCCGAGTTCCCGGACCAGCTTCCGGTATTCCCGGTTCCAGAGTACGGCCGGACAGAAACCGGGATCAAGTTCCGCCGTGATTGAAGGAGTGACGGTAATGCGGGTCATCATGCAACCTCCGAGTTGTGCCGTTGAGCCATAATATACTTCGGAAACGGGACCGCTGCAAGTTGATTCCGAAAAACCGGGTCGGCGGTTTGTATTTTGGATAAAAACGGTTACATTGTTCTTTTGTGATATTTTCGGAAATTCGGAAATGCAGGACCAGAGCAGCAGAATCATGAGCAAACCGACGTTGTTGATTTTGGCCGCCGGCATGGGCAGCCGTTACGGGGGATTGAAACAGCTGGACCCGGTGGGACCTTCGGGCGAGACGATTATGGATTATTCGGTCTTCGACGCCCTCCGCGCCGGATTCGGCAAGGTGGTTTTCGTCATCCGCCCCGAGCTGGAGGCCGAGTTCGACCGGGTGATCGTCAGCCGCTACCGGGGGACCATCGAGGTCGCCTGCGCCTTTCAGCGGGCGGACGACCTGCCCGGGGGCTTTACGGTGCCCGCGGGGCGGACCAAGCCCTGGGGCACCGGTCAGGCGGTTTACGCCGCGCGCGAAGTAGTCCACGAGCCCTTTGCGGTGATCAACGCCGATGACTTCTACGGCGCCGAGAACTTCCGGCAGCTGGCCGCGTTTCTGACGGCGGAGGCGTCCGGAACGGCGCTGCTCCGGGGAGCGCTCTGCGCCTTCCGGCTCGACCAGACGCTCAGCTCCTTCGGCACGGTGTCGCGGGGCGTGTGCGCGGCCGACGCGGCTGGCGATCTGGCCGGGGTGGTGGAACATACCCGGCTGCGCCGCGAGGAGGATGGGGTTATCCGCGAGCGCGGCGAGGACGGCTCGGTTTCGGAGTTCGCCGGGGAGACGCCGGTGTCGATGAACTCCTGGGGCTTCCCGCCGGAGCTGTTCGCGGAGCTGGAGCGGAAGTTTCTGGAGTTCCTCCGCCTCCACGGGCAGGAGCTCAAGAGCGAGTTCTATCTGCCGGCGGCGGTCGACGCCTTGATCCGCGAAGGGAGGGCCCGCATCCGGTTGCTGTCCAGCCCCGAGCGCTGGTTCGGCGTGACCTATCGCGAGGACAAGCCGGAGACCGAGGCCGGAATCCGGCGCCTGATCGAGCACGGCGAGTATCCCCGGAGATTGTTCGCAAGATGAGTCTTCCCATCTCCGAAATCATTCCCGGATTTGACATTCCCGAACCGCTGAGCCGGGTGGAGCCCCTCGGCAACGGCCACATCAACCGGACACTGCTGCTCTTCTGCTCCGGCAGTCGCTATGTGTTGCAGAAGATCAATACCGAGGTCTTCCGGCAGCCGGAACTGCTGATGGACAATCTGGCGCGGGTCACCGCCCATTTGCGCCATCGCGGTGTGCCGTCGCTGGAGCTGATCCCGGCGAAGCAGGACGGCCGGAGCTGGCTGCGCGACGAAGAGGGCGGATTCTGGCGGGCCTACCGCTATATCGAGCGCTCGCGGGTCTGCGAATCGGCGCCGACTCCGGAACAGGCGTTCGCCGGAGCCCGGGCCTTCGGCGAGTTTCAGCGGGTGCTGGCCGATCTGCCCGGCCCCCGGCTGGCCGAGACCATTCCCGACTTTCATCACACCCCCAGACGTTTTGAAGCGTTGGAGCTGGCGGTCCGGCAGGATCCCTGCGACCGGCTCCACCGGGTGCTGCCGGAACTCGATTTCCTGCGCGCCCGCGCCGACGAGGCGGGGAAGATTCTGGCGCTGTTGCAGAACCGCTCCTTGCCGGAGCGGATCTGCCACAACGACACCAAGCTCAACAATGTGCTGCTCGACGAAGTCACCGGCGCCGGAGTCTGCGTTATCGATCTGGATACGGTCATGCCCGGAGCCGGTGCCTACGACTTCGGCGATCTGGTTCGTTCGGCCGCCAGCCCCGCCGCCGAGGACGAGCGCGACCTGACGCTGGTCGAGCTTCAGCCGGAGTTGTTCCGGGCGCTGGCGGCGGGATTTCTGGCCGGGACCGGAGGTATCCTCACCCGACTGGAGTGCGAACTGCTGCCGTTCGCCGGGAAGCTGATCACCATGGAGATCGGCTGTCGCTTCCTGACCGATTATCTGAACGGCGACCGCTACTTCCGCATCGCCCGGCCGGAGCACAATCTTGACCGCGCCCGGGCGCAATTGAAACTGGTCGCTTCGATCGAAGCGCAATTCGATACGCTGCGGAAAATTACAGAGGAGTTGACCTGACATGAAACGACTGCGTTTGGGGATTATCGGCGCCGGGGGCCGGGGTACGCTGGCCGACCACGCCCACTGTCCGGAGCAGGGGGTGGAGGTGGTGGCGGGGGTCGATCTCGACACCGAGCTGCTGGAGCGCTTCCGGCAACGTTACCGGGAGCGGTTCGGGGCGGAGGTCCGGGGCTACTGCGACTACCGCGAAATGTTCGAGCGTGAAGCGCTGGACGGCGTCTTCATCACCTCGCCCGACTTCTGCCACGAGGAGCAGGCGGTGGCCGCGCTGAAGGCCGGAATCCCGGTCTATCTGGAAAAACCCATGGCGCTCTCCATCGCCGGGTGCGACCGGATTCTGCAAACCGCGCGCGAGTGCCACACCCGGCTGATGCTGGGGCACAACATGCGCTACATGCCCTTTGTCCTCAAGATGAAGGAGTTGATCGACTCCGGCGCGATCGGCGAGGTCAAGGCGGTCTGGTGCCGCCACTTCATCGCCTACGGCGGCGACGCCTACTTTCGGGACTGGCACGCCGAACGCGACAAGGCGAACAGTCTGCTGTTGCAGAAGGGGGCGCACGATCTGGACGTGATTCATTTTCTGGCCGGCAGCTACACCCGGCGGGTCCACGGCATGGGCGGACTCACGCTCTACGACCGGTTGCCGCGCCGCGAAGGCGAGGTCCCGAAAAAGGAGATAGACGTCTCGTTCAACGTCGAGCACTGGCCGCCGGAGCGGCAGTCGGGATTCAATCCGAAGATCGAGGTGGAGGACCTCAATATGCTGAATCTGCAGCTGGGGAACGGCGTCTTCGGCTGCTATCTGCAGTGCCACTACACGCCCGACGCCTGCCGCAACTACACGGTGATCGGCACCCGCGGCCGCCTGGAAAACTACGGCGAGGCGGGCGGCACCATCGAGTTGTTCGACACCCGCCGCGCCTCCTTCCGCATGGAGGGCGACGCCACCTTCCGGATCCCCGACGGCGGGCTGCACGGCGGCGCCGATCCCCGGATCGTGCACGACTTCATCGGCATGTTGCGCGGCGAATCGGTTCCCACTTCCACGCCGCAGGCGGCGCGCTACAGCGTCGCCACCGGCTGTCTGGGAGCCGAATCGATCCGCAGCGGCGGCCTGCCGTTCGAGGTCCCGCCGCTGCCGGAGGAGCTTGAGCAGTATCACTATTGGGAGTAACGGCGCCGCAAGAGGCGCCCTGTCGATGTCATATCACCCCAGGGAGAATTTTTCATGGATGTTCTGATCAGACCGACCGCCGGGGCGGCGGTGAAGGTGGCTGCCGCCTTGATCGACGAGACGCTGCGGCGCAAACCCGAGGCGGTGCTGGGATTGGCCACCGGACGCACGATGGAGGCGCTGTACGCCGAACTGGTTCGACGGCATCGGGAGGAGGGGTTGGATTTTTCGCGCGCCGGGAGTTTCAATCTGGATGAGTATGTCGGCTTGAGCGGAGAGAATGTCAACTCCTATCGCTATTATATGAATTTCCACTTGTTCGATCACGTCAACATCGACAAGCGCCGGACCCGGGTGCCGGACGGCATGACCGCCGATGAGGCGGAGGAGGGCGCGCGTTACGAGGAGGAGATCCGGCTGGCGGGAGGGATCGACCTGCAGCTGCTGGGCATCGGGCGGGACGGCCATGTGGGGTTCAACGAACCGCTCTCTTCGCTGGCCAGCCGGACCCGGAGCGTGTCGCTGACTCCGGAGACGATGGCGCAGAATCAGCCGCTGTTCGACCGGCCGGAGGAGATGCCGCGCCGGGCTCTGACCATGGGTGTGGGCACCATTCTGGAGGCCCGGCGGCTGCTGATGCTGGTGACTGGCGAGGAGAAGGCGGAGATTCTGGCCGCGGCGGTGGAGGGTCCGGTGTCGGCGATGGTTTCGGCTTCGGCGCTGCAGTTGCATCCGGACGCGGTGGTGGTGGCCGACGAGGCGGCTGCGGCCCGGCTGAAGACCGCCGGGTACTGCCGCTGGATGTTTGAGAACGATCCGCGCTGGGCGCGATTCCGCGCGCTCTGAGCCGGTTTCGTTCTGACTGCGGAAAGGCCGGGTCGGGGATTGTCCCCGACCCGGCCTTCTCAATTCAGGTGCGGTGATTCAGCCGATCACCACCAGTTCCACGCCGGAGATCTCGGCGAAATCCTCCAGATACTCCGTGGTCAGCGCCTGGGTGAAGACCGAATGGTGGGCGCCGCCCGCCAGAATCCACTCCCGCGCCGCGGTCTTGAAATCGGGTTTCGGCTTCCAGATCGCCCGCGCCACCGGCAGCTTCGGCAGCGGCGCATCGGGCGGCACCGTCTCCAGCTCGTTGACCACCAGCCGGAAGTGATCGTCCAATTCGATCATGCTCGCGTTCAGCGCCGGACCCGCCGGCACGTTGAACACCAGTCGCGCCGGATCGGCCTTGCCGCCGATGCCCAGCGGATGCACCTCCAGGCTCGGCCGGGCCTCGGCGATCGAGGGGCAGACCTCCAGCATGTGGGCGCCCATCACCCGCTCCCGTCCCGGCTCCAGATGGTAGGTGTAGTCCTCCATGAAACTGGTGCCGCCGGGAAGTCCCGCGGCCATCACCTTCAGGGTCCGGGTCAGCGCGGCGAGTTTCCAGTCTCCTTCGGCGCCGAAGCCATAGCCTTCGGCCATCAGCCGCTGACAGGCCAGTCCCGGCAGCTGGTTCAGCCCGGTCAGATCCTCGAAGGTGGTGGTGAACGCGGTGAAGCTTCCCGCCTCCAGAAACGCCCGCAGCGCCAGCTCCTCCCGGGCGGCCTCCCGGATCGACTTCAACGCCGCTTCCGACCGGTCCGGCACGGTGTAGAGCTCAAAGTACTCCTTGACCAACTCCTCCACCGCGCGGTCCGAAATTTGATCCTGATAACGGACCAGATCAGCGATGCCGTAACCGTTCACCGAGTAGCCGAAGTCGATCTGGGCGGAGACCTTGTTGCCCTCGGTCACCGCCACTTCGCGCATGTTGTCGCCGATCCGGGCGACCTTCATGGTCTGCGAGTCGGCCCAAGCCGCCGCCACCCGCGCCCAGACGTCGATCTCGTGCTGGACCGCCGGATCCTGCCAGTAGCCGACCACCACCTTGCGGGCCACGTTCAGCCGGGTGCAGATGTAGCCGAACTCCCGGTCGCCGTGCGCGGATTGGTTGAGATTCATGAAGTCCATGTCGATTTCGGCCCACGGAATGTCCCGGTTGGCCTGGGTGTGCAGATGCAGCAGCGGTTTCTGCAACCCCTTCAGGCCGTTGATCCACATTTTGGCCGGGCTGAAGGTGTGCATCCAGGTGATCACCCCCGCGCAATGATCGTCGGCATTGGCCGCCCGGAGGCAGGCGGTGACTTCGTCGGCGGTGGTCACCGTCGGTTTCCAGACCAGTTCCAGCGCCAGTTTGCCGGAGTCGTTCAACCCGCGAACCATCTCTTGGGCGTCGGCCGCCACCTGCTTGAGTGCCTCGGGGCCGTACAGATGCTGGCTGCCGGTGATGAACCAGAGTTCGTACTTCTTGAGATCCAACATGATTTACTCCTCCTCTTCGGACATGATCAACTGCTCCACCGCCGTCGCATAGCGGCCGTAACGGCGGTACAGCCGGTCGTAAATTTTCGCCTGTTCCGCATCCGGCTCGTAAATTCCGGCATAGGGCGAACTCATCTTCTTCATCGCTTCCGGCACGTCCGGATAGAGTCCGGCGGCCACCGCCGCAAAGATCGCCGCGCCCAGCGCGCAGCACTGTCCCGAACGCGCCACTTTGATCGGGCGGTTGAGCACGTCAGCGCAGATCTGCATGACAAAGGGGGATTTGACCGCGATGCCACCGATCGCCACCACCTCCCGGACCGGAACCCCTTCGCTTTCAAAGCGCTCGACGATCCGGCGCGCACCGTAGGCCGTGCTTTCGACCAGCGCCCGGAAGATCATCGGCGCGGTCGAGCCCAGACTGAGCCCGAACAAGGCCCCCGTGAGTTTCTGATTGGCGTCGGGCGTGCGCCGTCCGTTGTGCCAGTCCAGGGCCAGCAGCCGGTTGCTGCCGGGGGCGACCTGCGCCGCGGCCTCCTCCAGCTGCGGCAGCAGACGCTTGAGAATCGCCTCCTTCTCCGCCACGGCGAAGTGCTCCAGCGGCCAGCTCAGCAATTGTTTGAAGTGGGCGTAGATGTCGCCGAAGGCCGATTGCCCCGCCTCCAGCCCGACCAGCCCAGGCACCACCGAGCCGTCCACCTGGCCGCAGATGCCCCGGACACACCCCGGGAGCTCCGGCGCCACCAGCACGTCGCAGGTGCTGGTGCCGATCACCTTGACCAGACTGTAGGGGGCGATTCCGGCGCCGACCGCCCCCATGTGGCAGTCGAAGGCGCCGCCGGAGACCACCACCCGGGTGCTCAACCCGAGTTTCTTCGCCCACTTTTCCGAGAGTGTGCCCAGCGGCACCTCCGCGGTATAGGTCGAGTCATAGAGCCGCGCGCGCAACCCGCTCAGCAGCGGATCGATCCCGCTCAGAAACTCCTCGGCGGGCAGTCCGCCCCAAGAGGCGTGCCACATCGCCTTGTGTCCGGCCGCGCAGCGGCTGCGGCGGAGCCGTTCGGGCCGGGTCTCGCCGACCAGTTCGGCGCCCATCCAGTCGCAGTGCTCCACCCACGAGACCGCCGCCCGCCGCACCGCCTCATTGGTACGCAGAATGTGGAGAATCTTCGACCAGAACCACTCCGAAGAGTAGATTCCGCCCTCGTACTTCGTGTAATCGATTCCGCCCCAGTTCCGGGCCCGCTGATTGATCGCGTCGGCCTCGGCCAGCGCGGTGTGATCCTTCCACAGAATGAACATCGCATCGGGATCCTCGGCGAACTCCGGCCGGAGCGCCAGCGGCCGCCCCTCGGCGTCGACGGCACAGGGGGTGGAACCGGTGGTGTCGATGCCGATTCCGACCACCCCGGCGCGGACTTCCGGCGAAACGTCGGCCAGGGCGGCGGTGACCGCCTGCTCCAGACACTCCAGATAATCCAGCGGGTGCTGCCGGAACTGATTGCGCCCCGGGTCGCAGTACAGCCCCCGGGCCCAGCGCGGATAGGCGGCCACGGCGCCGGCCAGTTCCGCCCCGGTCTCCGCCTCCACCAGCAGCGCCCGCACGCTGTCGCTGCCGAAATCGAGTCCGATCACATAGTTGCTCATAACGTTCTTCCCTCCTTCACCGCTTCAGATTGCAGATCACAGGAAAAATACATCACGCCCGCCCGCATTGCAAGCGTACTTTCATCTTTTTGAGCGGTCTTGTCGGCGCAAAAAAAAGGATCGCGGCCCTGGATTTTCGACGGCGGTGGCGTTATTGTTGAGAAGAACCGGAATTACGGGAATCATAGCGAGGTCAATCATGAGCGAACTGAAGTCGTTGATTCAGGACTTTGCCGCCCCCGGCGCGGCGTTGCGCGGAGCTCCGTTCTGGGCTTGGAACGGAAAGCTCGACCCGGCGGAGCTGCGGCGGCAAATCCGGCTGTTCCGCCGGATGGGGCTGGGGGGATTTTTCATGCACGCCCGGGTCGGACTGGGGACGGAGTACCTTTCGCCGGAGTGGTTCGACTGCATCCGCGCCTGTCAGGAGGAGGCGGCGCAAAACGGCATGATCGCCTATTTGTACGACGAGGATCGCTGGCCCTCCGGCGCGGCGGGCGGACTGGTCACCGCCGACCCCCGCTTCCGGCAGCGGGTGTTGAAGCTGTTTGAACTGACTCCGGAGCAGGCGGCGAGCCACGAGGTCCGGGGCACGGTGCTGCTGCTCGGGGCCGGTCTCCGCAGCGGACGTCGGCTGAGCGGCTTCCGGCAGCTGGAGAGTTTGAAAGCGCCGGTCGCGCCGGGCGAGACGGTGCTGGTCTTCGAGGCGCGCTTGACCGAACCCTCCAGCTGGTACAACTATCAGACCTATCTGGACACCATGAATCCGGAGGCGGTGAAGCGCTTTCTGGAGGTGACGCATGAGCGGTATTTCCGCGAGGTCGGCGCCACCTTCGAGGGGGTCTCCCCGGCGATTTTCACCGACGAGCCGAATTTCGGGCAGGTCGGTCAGGTGGTCGACGCCGCGGGTACCGAAAGCGAAATGCCCTGGACCGATGCGGTCCCCGCCGAGTTCAAACGGCGCTTCGGTTACGAGCTGATTCCCCACCTGCCGGAACTCTTCTTCGAGCCGGAAGCGGGGTGCGACGCCTTCCCAACCCGGCTGCGCTATATGGAGATCGTCACCTCGCTGTTCGTCAACTCCTTTTCGCGTCAGATCGGCGCCTGGTGCGGACAACACGGCATCGCCTTCACCGGCCATGTGCTGATGGAGGACACTTTGAGCGAGCAGACCAAGGCGGTCGGCGACGCCATGCGCTTTTACGAGTATATGCAGATTCCCGGCATGGATCTGTTGACGGAACACTGGCGGGTCTACGACACGGCCAAACAGGTCAGCAGCGCCGCCCGGCAGTTCGGTCGCTCCCGCCGCCTGACCGAGACCTACGGCTGCACCGGCTGGGACTTCCCCTTTGCCGGGCACAAGGCGCTGGGCGACTGGCAGCTGGCGCTGGGCATCAATCTGCGCTGTCCGCATTTGAGTTACTACACCATGGCGGCGGAGGCCAAGCGGGACTATCCGGCGGCGATCTTCTACCAGTCGCCGTGGTTCGCCGATTATCCGGTGGTGGAGGACTACTTCGCCCGGCTGAACGCGGTTCTGACCCGGGGCGAGGAGGTCCGGGAGCTGCTGGTGCTCCACCCGGTGGAGTCGATGTGGGGGTTGATCGGCAAGGACTTCAAGTCGGCGCCGGAGACGAGGGCGCTGGATGACGCCCTGATCGCACTGCGGGATGAACTGCTGGCCCGTCAGCTCGATTTCGATTACGGCTGCGAGGAGATTCTGAGCCGCCACGCGGCGGTGACCGGCGACCAGCTGCAGGTCGGCCGGGCCTCCTACCGGGTGGTGCTGGTCCCGAAGATGCTGACCATGCGCCGATCGACGCTGAATTTGCTGCGGCAGTTCGCCGCGGCGGGGGGCGTGGTGGTCTTCGCCGCAGCGCCGCCGGAGCGAGTCGACGGCGTGCCCGATCGGGCGGTCGTCGAATTCGCCGCCGGGCGCACTCCCGACGACTGGGCGGCGGCCGTCGAACCGGCCCGGCGGCTCCGGGTGTTCGACGAAAATCGCCGGGCGCCGGAGTCGGTGCTGACCCACCTGCGGCACGGAGAGGAGTTCGACGCGCTGTTTCTCTGCAACACCGGGCACCGTCCGGAGCAGCTGCGCCACGTCAGCGGTGACGATCCGACGCTGGTCCGCGACCGTACCGCCGCCTGGGATCGACTCACCGTCGAGCTCTACGACGCCCGGGAGGGCGTGGTGATCGAGCTCGATCCCGAAAGCGGAAAGTATTACCGGGCCGCCGCCGTCTATGCGCAGGGCACCTGGCGGATCTCCACCTCGCTGGCGGCGCTGGGCAGCCGGCTGTTCCTGATCTGCTCCCGGCTGCCGTCGGGCGTGACGCCGGAACCGCGCCCGACGCCGGGGGTGGTGGCGCGTTCTCTGGTGCTGGACGGCCGGTGGCGGATCCGCCGCTCCGATCCGAATCCGGTGGTGCTCGACCACTTTGAAGCCGCGTCCGGCGACGGCCCCTTCGGTCCGCCGGAATATGTGCTGGCGCTGGACGACCGGCTGCGTCAGCAGTTGCAACTGCCCTGCCGGGGCGGTGCCATGCCGCAACCCTATCTGCGCTCGCGCGAGGAGGGTGAGACGATCCGCCTGCGGTTGCGGACCACCTTTTTCTGCGAAACGCTGCCCGGAGCCCCGGTGCGGCTGGCGCTGGAGTTCCCCGAACGTTACCGGATTGCGCTCAACGGAACGCCGGTGGCGCCGGATGACGAGTCCGGCTGGTACTGCGACCGCTCGCTGCGCTGCCTGCCGCTGGCGCTCTCGGCCTTCCGGCCCGGGGTGAACACCCTGGAGTTGGAGACCGATTTCAACGGCGCCCATCCGGGATTGGAGTCGATGTTCCTGCTCGGCGAATTCGGCACCCGGATGCGGAGCGAGGTGGTCACCGCGCTGACCGCTCCGGTCACGGAACTGGAGCTCGGCGACTGGACCGCGCAGGGCTTGACCAACTACGCCGGGAATCTGATCTACACCCGGCGGATCACCGGTTCCGGCGGCCGGGGCCGGTTGCGGCTCGGGGACTGGCGCGGCGTGGCCTTGCGCATTCTGATCGACGGCGTGCCGCGCCGGGTGCTGGGCTGGCCTCCCTACGAATGGGAACTGGACGGCTTGCCGCCGGAATTCGAGCTGGGGATCGAGGTGATCGGACATCGCCGCAACGCCTTCGGTCCCTTCTACGGAGCCGAGACCTGGCCGGTCTGGACCGGCCCCGGGGAGTTCAAAGCCTACGTCGGGAGCGAGCGCAAACTGGTGCCCTGCGGGCTCCTGCGCGCGTCGATCTGGGAGTTTCTGCGCTGAGTCAGGGAGTCGCCAGCTCCTCGGCCAGTCCGGAGCAGCGGCGGGTGGGGCGGTCCAGTGCGGCCGCCAGCACCTCCGGCGTACTCCACAGCTCGAAGCTCCGGCGGGTCCGGGTGATTCCGGTGTAGACCAGTTCGCGGGTCTGGACCGGGCGGTCGGTGTCGAGCACCAGCAGCACCCGGTCGAAGCCGGAGCCTTGGGCTTTGTGCACGCTCATGGCGAAGACCGGTTCGTGCTCGGGCAGCTCTTCCGGCGCGAAATGGAAACAGGAGTCGAGTGCGGCGCCGTCCGGATTGCGGAAGTAGACCCGCCCCCGCCAGACGGTGCCGACATCGCCGTTGTTGAGTCCGGTCCGCCGGTCGTTGCGGCCAATCAGCACCGGCGCGCCGTCGGAGCGGGGGCTCAGATCCAGCAGCTCCCCCAGCAGCAGGTTCAAATTCTCCACGCCGTACAGGCCCTCGCGCACCGGGGCGAGGATCTTCCACTGCTCGGCGAGGGCGAAGGCCTCCTCCAGCGTGGCGGGGCGGAACGGACGGGGCACGCCCCAACGCGTGAGCAGGGCGCTCAGCGCCTGACGCAATCGCGCGGCCGCGGGCAGGGGGCGCGCCCGGAAGTGTTCGGAGGGGGCGGTGAACAGCTCCCCGGCCAGTTCGGCGGCGGCCACCGGCGGCGTCACCATCCGGCGGCAGAAGTCCACCAGTTCCGGATTGCTCCGGGCCCGGTAGTTGAACGTCAGGCGGGCCACCTGTTCCGGATCGACGCTGCGACAGAGATCGGCCAGCACACTGCCGGTTTCGATGGACGAGAGCTGATCGGCGTCGCCCAGCAGCAGCAGCCGGGCCTCCGGTTTCAGCGCCCGGCAGAGCCGGGCCATCAGCGGCAGCGACACCATGGAGGCTTCGTCCAGCACCACCAGATCGGCGACCAATGGATGTTCCCGGTCATAGCCGGGGGCAGACCCTTCGCCGCGCAACGCCAGCAGCCGATGGAGGGTTTTCACCTCCAGGTCGGCCAGCAGTCGGCGCTCCGGCAGCAGCAGATTTTCAACCTCTCCGGCGATCGCCTCGGCCAGTCGCGCCTTGGCTTTGCCGGTGGGGGCCGCCAGCGCGATTTCCAATTCCGGATTGCGCGCCAGTTCCAGCGCGAGAATGGCGGCCACCACCGTGGTCTTGCCGGTGCCGGGGCCGCCGGTGATCACGGCGAAGCGGTGATTCAAGGCGAGCTGGACCGCCTGCTGCTGGGCCGCGTTTTCCGGTTGATCCGTAAAGTTGCGGTGGATCGCGCGGAGCGGGGGCCGGTACGCCGGTTCGATCCGCCCCCGGCGGCTTTGCACCGCCCGGGCCACCTCCTGTTCAAAACTCAGATATTTGTGCAGATAGAGCCGGTCGCCGCGCAGCACCAGCGCGGTGCGCCGTTCCAGCTGTTCGGAGACCACCGCCGGACAACCGAGCAGCCGCCGCCGCCACTCTTCCGGCGGCGGCAGCCGCAGCTCTTCCACTTCCCGGTCGGCCCATTCGCTCAGCCTCAGACAACTGTGGCCCATGCGCACCGCCCGCATCGCGAGCATGGCCGACAGGCGGAGCAGCGGCTCCGTCTGGTCGGAACTCCGGAACAGCAGTACGCCGAACTCCCGATCGACCTCTTCAAATTCGATCATTTCGATCATCCGATCAACTCCTCCAGTTCCGCAATCAGCCGGTAGTCCGGGCGATCGTACCAGATGCCGCGGCCCGGCGCCTCCGGCGCCACGCCCCGCAGAAACAGATAGTAGACTCCGCCGAACTGCTGTTCGTACTCCCCGGGACCGAATTTCCCCAGACGGCTGCGCAGGAATTTCACCAGCGCCACCACATAGATCAGATACTGCAGGAAGTAGGCGTGACGCCGCATCTCCCGCCGCAGCCCCTCCCGTTCAAAGTTGCGCAGATTCCGCCCGAGCTGATTGGATTTCCAGTCCACCAGATAATAGCGCCCGTCGCGGCGGAACACCAAGTCGATGAAGCCGGTCATAAAACCGCCGTCGAGTCGGCGCTTCCAGTCGCCGTCGAGCTCATAGCCGCAGCGTTTCAGCAGCTGCGCCACCTCGGCGCTGTCGAAGCCCCGGCGACAGGAGAAATGAAACTCCAGCTCGCTCAACCGCTCCTCCCGGGAGATCTCCGACAGAGTGAATCCGGCTCCCGGCAGCGGGGCGTGAAGCACCGAGTGAATCATCTGCCGCGTCAGCTGCCGACGCTCCTCCGGCTGATTCCCCAGCAGCCCGGATTGCCGGAGTTGTTCGTCGATGAGCGGGATCGACGTCTCCGGGGCGGCGGTGAAATCGAGCTGTTCAAAGA
The DNA here is from genome assembly GCA_949297015.1 of uncultured bacterium. Lineage (GTDB taxonomy): Bacteria > Verrucomicrobiota > Lentisphaeria > Victivallales > Victivallaceae > CASFRF01. The sequence continues at coordinate 9,867 of CASFRF010000034.1, read as the reverse complement.
TCCGGTGCCAGCAGTCGCCGGCCCGGGCTCCGGCGGGGAAGAGAAAGATCCCGGCGGGTTCCTCTTCCAGCGCCTCGGGGGTATCGACATCGTCGTGATCGGCGGCGCCGCCGACCGCGTCGCCCTCCGGCGCCAGCGCCGTGAAACTGCTGATTCCCCAGTTCTCCTCGATCCGGTTGTGAAAGGGGAGGGCGCCACGGAAGTCGGTTGCTTTCGATTCCGGGACGTAGGGCGTCGTCGGCTCCGGAGTCGGCTCTTCACACCAGGCGTCGGGCAGTTCGAGCGGCGCCTCGGACCAGTCCCGGTGTTTCCCCGTGCGCCCCCGGCAGAGGTAATCCAGGGCGCAGTGTCCGCCGATCCGGTCCGGCCAGATCACCCGGCAGTGATGAACCGCGCGGGTCATGGCGACATAGCACAGGCGCAGCAGCTCCTGCAGCTGCTCCTCGGCGGCGGCGCTCCGGGACGTCGCGTCCCCGGAGAAGTCGAACACCGGATCGCCCTGTTCATTGTGATACTGCCGATTGCGTTCGGAGTCGATTTTGCGGGAAAAGAGATCGGGCAGCAACACCACCGGAAACTCCAGCCCTTTGCTGCGGTGAACACTCAGCAGCCGGACCGCGGGCTGCTCCGACGCCCGGAGCAGCTGATACTCCTCGCGCTGCTCGCGGGTCTCCGGATGGAGCTGGTTGTCGAAAAAGCGACAGAGCCCGGCGGGGCCCAGTTTCCGCTCCAGTTCCGCCTGCTGCAACAGCTCCTCGAGTTGGAGCAGATTGGTCAGCCCGCGCTCGCCGGGAGCGGTCCGGGCCAGGTGAGTGCGGACCTGAAAGCGTTCCCGATAGGCGCGGAACATCGCCGCGAAGGAGTCGTTCTCCCAGCAGTCGGCCAGCTCCATGAAGGTGTTCTGCAGCTCGATGAAAGCGCCGGAACGGTGGAGCTCCTGCAGTTCGCTTCCGGTTCGGCCGTGAAATTCACCGGCCAGCACGCGGCTCAGTTTTCCGGAGTCCCCCGGATGGCGCAACGCCTCGAGCAGCGTCCGCAGCGCGACGGCTTCGGCGGTATCGAAAATGTTGGTCTCCCGATTCCACTCCGCCGGGATGTTCCGTTCGCTCAGCAGCTGCTGCAACCGCAGCCCGTGACGGTTGCTGAGGACCAGAACGGCCAGATCGTCGGGGCGCAACCGACGGCGGGAGCCGTCCGGCTGCGGCACTTCGACGGCGGGATCGGTCAGCCATCGGTGAATGGTGCGCACGCACTCCGCCAGCGCCGCCTCCACCCCGCGCCCGGGCGGTCGCACCCAGCACAGGGGGTGCGGGTCAAGCACCCCTCCGAAGCGCAGTCCGGAGCGTTCCGGCGTCGGCTCCGGCCAGCGGATCGGCGGGAAATCGATCTCGCGCTGAGCGAACGGCGCGGGGTGTTCTCCGAACAGCCGGTTGAGCTCGGTCAACAGGGCGGGGGCCGAACGGAAATTCCGGGTCAGGGTGAACCGCCGCTCCGGCGCCACCAGCTCCCGGGCCCGCAGATAGGCGAAGAGATCCCCGCCCCGGAAGGTGTAGATCGCCTGCTTGGGGTCGCCGATCAGGAACAGCGCCTGCCGCGGCGAATCGGCAAACAGTTTCCGGAAGATCCGGAACTGAACCGGATCGGTGTCCTGAAACTCGTCGATCAGCGCCGCCTGATACTGCGTTTGAATCGCCCGTTGCAACGCCTGACCGCCGGGCCCGCTCAGGCGGGCATCGAGCTGGCGCAGCAGATCGTCGAAGGTCAGGAAGCCGTCGCGCTGCTGACGGGCGACGAAATCGCAACGCAGCTGCGTCAGCGCCTGATTCAACACTGCCAGACGGTAACTCCGGCACCGGCTCCGCCAGTCGCTCATGGCGCGGACAAAGGGGAGGGCGCGGAGCTGTCGCTCGAGCTCCCCCTGTTTTTCGGGTGTGAGACCGGCGCGGAAAATCCGGTTCCCCGGCTCGAGCAGCGCCCAGGGGGCAAACTCCTTGAAGGGCGGGGGATAGTCGCTCTGGAGCAGGGAGACGGTGCGCTCGATCAAGCCGGGCAACTCTTTTTCGTTGAAAGGCTTGAGCAGATATTGCGCAAACGGGGCCAGCGCCTGCGGATCGGTTTGGCGCAAGGTGTGCCACTGGCTCTCCAGCTCCGGCAGCAAATCGGCCGGCGCGCCGGGCGTTTCGCCGAAATGCAGCTTCAACTCCGGATGTTCCGCTGGAATCCGCAAGTCGCGGGCCAGCTCTTCCGGCAGCAGCTCCAGGCTTTTCCAGAGCGCACCCTGAAAAGCGCTGCCGGGATAGGTCTCGCGCCGGTAATAGTCGGTCAGCAGTTCCAGGCGGAGCGGCTGCGGATTCTTCTCCAGCTCCAGACCGAACCGGATTCCGCTTTCAAAGGCGTTTTCATCGAGCACTCTCCGGCAGAAGCCGTGAATGGTCGAAATGGCGGCCCGATCGAGGTCGCGCAGGGCCACGCGCAGCCGCTGCCGGGCGGTTTCCAGGTCGGTGAGCCCGGCGGTCAGCGCGGCGATCCGTTCCCGCTCCTCCGGTTGGGACAGCTCCCGGTTCTCCAGAAAATCCTGCGTGGCCACCAGAATCCGGCGCAGTCGTTTTCGCAACTCCGCGGTGGCCGCCTCGGTAAAGGTCACCACCAGAATCCGCTCAATCGGCAACGCGGCGGAGGGTTCCAGCAGCAGCCGGACAAACAGATTCTGAAGGTTGTAGGTTTTGCCGGTTCCGGCCCCGGCCTCGACCAGATTCAGCCCGTTCAGCGGACAGCGGAAGGAGTCGAATTCGTTCATTTCGTCCCTCCATCCGGCTCCCGCAGCCAGCCGAACACGAATTCGGCGCAGCGGGCGAACCGGCGTTGAAATTCCGGGTCATCGAAATCCTCCGGCTGGTAGAGCAGACGCACCGCCTCGTGACGGTAATCGCCGGTCTCAAAGCCGCCGAACCGGGTTTGATGGAAGCCCTCGCGCGCGGCTGCCCACGGATCCCGGCCGGGGGCGGTAATGAACCGCCAGGCGGCCTCCGGCAAGAAGGGCAGCGGCTCCCGCTGGCCCTGTTGGAAAAGCGTCCAGAACTCCTCCCAGCGCCGCCGGGCCGTCAGGGGATCGGGACCGTGGAGTTCCCAGCGCTCGGCGCGGTTGCGTCCGCGCAGCACGCTGTGCACCGGCTCCGACCCGGGTTCGGCGGCCGCCGCCAGCGTCAGATGCCGCAAGTAGAGGCGCAGAAAATCCTGCGCTTTGACGGTGGTGAACCGGCAGAGCGCCACGCCCCGGCCGTCGGGATCGGCGGAGAGGGTCCCGCCCACCCGGAGTCCCGACTCCGGCAGGGTGAATTCCACCGCGAACGATTGCTGCCGGGCGAAGCGCGCCCGGAACTCCGGTTCGTCCAGCAGCTCCGCCTCCTGCCGGAGTTCCGCAAAAGCCAGCGTCCCGGCCTCTCCCACCGGCAGCCGATTCTCCTGCTCCCACCGTTCGCGCAGCTGCTCCAGCTCGGCCGGGGAGGGGGTGTGTCCGGCCAGATAACGCCCCAGCCGTTCACGCAGCTGATAGCGCTCCAGCCCGTCCAGTTCCAGCGGCTCCAGATCCAGTTCCGCTTCCGGTTCCGACTCCGCCGGAGGGAAGCCCAGCTGCCGCTCCAGAAAATAGGCGGAGGGGTTGAGCCAGAAGCGCTCCAATTCCCGCGGCTCCGGGGTGTCCGGCAGCTTCGGCTCCGCAATGCTCAACCCGTCGCGGAAGCGGCGCGGCGAGTCCCCGGACTTCCGCTCCAACACGCTCTTCGCCACCCGGGCGCTCTCCGCCGAGTAGGTGAAGAGCGATTCCCCGGCGTCAAAGTACTCCCGGTCGAAACCCTGCAGCCGGTGTTTTCGGGTCAGCGCCGTCGCCACGGCTTCGCCGTCGGCGCTCCGGAAGGCCTGATTCAAATACTCCTGCAGCTCCCCGACCGGGACCGCCGGCGGGCGCAGCTCCGCTTCCGCTTCGCGCTGGTTCTGACCGCAATAAAAGATCAACAGCTTGCTCCGGGCCGAGAGCAGGGCCTCCAGAAACAAATAGCGATCCTCCCACTGCCGGTTGCGGTCGCCCGGCCGCAGTTGCCGGGCGATCAGATTGAAACCCAGATGCGGTTCCCGGCGCGGGAACTCCCCGTCGTCCATCCCCAGCAGCGCGATGACCGGCTTGGGAATGCTGCGCATCGGCAGCAGCGAACAGAAGGTGATCCGTCCGCGCAGAAAGGCATCGCTCTCGCCCGGTCCGGCCAACGCTCCGGCGAGCGCCTCGCGAACCACCTCGAACCCGACCGGAAACCGGCACCCGGCCGCGACGGCCCCGGTGCCGAAACTCCGGAGCAGCTGTTTCAACGCGGTCAATTCGGCCAGTTCCGCGCGATCGACCTCGAAAAACTCCTCGAGTCGGTACTCCAGTTCGCGTTGCCATTGCTCCGGCGTGCGCGGCTGGCGGAAGGCCCGGCGGCAGTCGAACAGACGGCGCACCAGATTGCAGAAACGTCCGAGCAGCAGCTGGCTTTCCGGAGCCTCCGCCGCCGCCACCGGCATGAGTTCGGGGAGGGCGTTTTCCGCCTCCGGAACCTCCTCCAGCGCCAGCCCCAGCAGCAGGCGGTCCAGTCCGCGCCGCCAGGAGTAGGTTTCAAAAGGGTAGTCCAGCAGCTCCCGGCGCATTTCGCCGTCGATGCCCCAGCGGATTCCGGACCGCTCGATCCAGTCCCGCAGCTGTTCCAGCTCCGAATCCCCCAGCCGGAACTTCCGCCGGAGCGCCGGATGCTCCAGCAGATCCGTCACCCGCGAACACTCGTAACGGCTCCCGGCCAGTTCCAGCAGCTCCAGAAAGGCGACTGCCAGCTGGTTGGACTGCTGTAACGAGCGGTCGGAGATGGCGTATTTCCCGGCCAGCGGCCCGGCGTCGAACACCGCGCGGATGTACGGGGCGAAGCGACTGATATCCGGCGCCATCACCATCAGGTCGCGCGGCTGGAGCTTTCCGCCGTCCAGTTCCCGCAGCAGATAGTCGTGGAGCACTTCGACTTCACGCCGGATGCTGTGGCAATTGTGGAAACTGATCGAAACGTCGTCGGGCGCCAGCGGCGTCGGCGGAACCCCGCCGACCCCCCGGTTGGTCAACTCCAGAATGTCCTGCTGCACCTGGTGCAGCGCCGAATCCCCGCCGTAGGGCGTGAAGCAACTCTCCTCCAGCGCCAGAATGTCATCGTCCAGAGAGAGCAGGGTCTCCAGAAACTCCCGCCCCTGGCGGCCGAACGCCGCCAGCAGCGGATTGCCCTCCGCCTCCTCGCGGGGCAGCAGGCCCGGCAGTTCCGGCTCCCGTTGCCGGCGATCGGGCTGATCGGCCCAGTAGTCGGCGCACGGATTCAAATAGAAGAAGCGGACGGTCGAGCATCGGGCCAGTTTGGCGAACACCGCCAGAAACACCGGCGGCATGGTGCCGACTCCGAAGACGTTGATCACCCCCATTTCGGAATCGAGCTCCACCGGCCGGTTCAGAAATTTCAACAGGTAATCGGCCCGGCTCAGCCGATCCGCGCACAGGGTACGCCAGAGCGCGGCCTGCCAGCGTTCGGACGGCGTCTCCGGCAGTCTGTGCCGCCACTCGGCCAGCAGCTCCGGGCGGTAGATCTGATACTGATCGAAAAGATGCGCCAGCCGCCCGGCCAGCTGGTAACGCCGCAATTCCGGCTGATCGGGATGCTGCAGATAGGCGGCCAGTTCGGGCCCGACTTCAGGATGCTCCGTAAGTTCCCGGAAAATCCGCCAGCGCAGGGCGTCCGGGGAGAACTCTTCGGGGTGGAACGGCTCCTCCGGCAGCTGCCGCAGGAGCACTTCGGAGATGAAGCTGTTGAGAAACGGAAAGCGCAGATTCGCGGCAATGCCGTCGGTGGCGGCGATGAACTGCTGCAGCCAGATCGCCATTCCCCGGGTCTGCACCACTACGGTCTCCGGGCGCAGCGGATCGGTGGCCTGGTCCGCGTGGCGCGACTCCGCGAAACGAGCGGCCAGGACCTCCAACTGATTGCCGGTATAGAGCTGAAAATTCATGTGTCTGCCGAATCCCCCGGGCTCTTACCATACCGTCGATTCCGGAAATTGCAACTTTGCTTTCGCGTTTCCACCGCTATATTATCGGTGGTGGTGCAACAGGAGGAGTTCAGATCATGATGAATTTATTTACGCCGGTTCGACTCAATCAGCGGCAGGTGCCGAACCGGGTGGTCCGCTCGGCCACTCACGAGGGCTTGGCCGATGACCGCGGACACTACACGCCGGAGCTGACCGCGCTCCTGCGGAGACTGGCCGCCAACCGGGTGGGGCTGATCCTCTCCGGACACGCCTATGTCTCGCCGGAGGGGAGGGTGCGCCGCGGTCAGGCCGCCGCCGACCACGATGCGTGCAGTCCCCCGTGGCGGCAGGCCACCGCCGCGGTCCACGCCGAGGGTGGATTGATCTTTTTGCAGCTGGCCCACGCCGGAGGAAGCGCGGAACGCTCTCCGGCGGCGTTCGGCCCCTCTCCCTTTGCGCCGGGCGGGGAGGGGGAGCCCTGCCGGGCGGCCACGCCGGAGGAGCTGGCGCGGATTCCGGCGGCGTTCGCCGCGGCGGCGCGCCGGGCGCGCGAGGCGGGGTTCGACGGGGTGCAGATTCACGCCGCGCACGGCTATTTGCTCAGCCAGTTCCTCTCCGGCTTCTACAATCATCGCGAGGACGCCTATGGCGGCACGCCGGAAAATCGGGCGCGTCTGTTGTACGAAGTTTATGCGGCAGTCCGGGCGGCGGTGGGCGCGGACTATCCGGTTCTGGTCAAACTCAATGCTGCCGATTTCGTCGCCGGAGGACTGACGGCCGGGGAGAGCCGGACGGTGGCGCTGGAGCTGGCCCGGCGGGGGCTGGACGGGGTGGAGCTTTCCGGCGGCATCCCCGAAGCGGGGGTCAGGCTTTCGCCGGTGCGTCAGGAGAATCCCGCCTCGCCGGAAGCGCCGGTGTACTACGAAGCGGAAGCGCGGGCGCTGAAAAACGCCGCGCTGCCGATCCCGCTGCTGCTGGTCGGCGGCATCCGGTATCCGGAGACCGCCGAACGGCTGCTCGCCACCGGGGTCTGTGAGTTGATTTCGCTCTCCCGGCCGCTGATCCGCGATCCGGAACTGGCGGCCCGCTGGGCGCGCGGGGAGGGGGGCCGCTCCGAATGCGTCAGCTGCGACCGCTGTTTCCGGCCGATCATGACCGGCCGCGGCTGCTACTGCCCGGTGGCGGCCCGGAGCGGCCGAGGCTCCTGAAGCGGAATCGACTCCAGCTCAGTTGCCGCCCCGCCGGAAGCGGGCGGTGATCTCCGCCACCCGTTGCCCGTAGGCGAGGGCGGTCGCCACATCGCCGGGGGGCGGGGCTTCCGGCGCCCGGACCGAAAAGCTCGAAGCCATCGGCCCCAGCGAGGCGGAGTTGCGGTTCAGACTCTCCGGACCCGGTCCGGCGAGGGTTTCGCACTCCTCGACCGTGGCGTTCAGTCCCACCCAGATCATGCCCTGCTGCATGGCGAAGAGGACCAGTCCGGTCAGCGTCTGAAGTTTGTCGCCGGAAAAATTGCTGGAGTTGGTGAAGCCGCCGGCGATTTTGTCCGCCCAGGTCCGTTTGGCCCAGCGGCCCGCGGTTTTCTCCATCAGGGCCTTCATTTCGGAGGCCAGATTCCCCATGTAGGTCGGGGTGCCGAAGATGATCGCGTCGGCGGCATCCAGCAGTTCCAGGTGTTCCGCGGCCTCGACGGTGGTGTAGAGTTTCACCTCCGCGCCCGGAATGGATGCACCCCGGGCCACGGCTTCGGCCAGAACCCGGGTGTGGCCGAAACGCGAACAGTAAACCACGGCAATTTGAACGGCGCTCATCGCTCATTCCTCCTTACTTATTCCCGTTGGCTTGACATTTTTTCAGCGCCTGCGCCAGCTGATCGGGGCAGGAGCTTGCCCGCTCCCCGCAGCGGATCCCCTCCAGCCGGGCGATCACCTCGGCCACCTTCATGCCCTGCACCAGGGCGGCGATGCCCCGGTGGTTGCCGACGCAGCCGCCGGAAAAGCTCACCGCCCGGACCGTATCGCCATCCACTTCCACCGTGATTTCCCGGGCGCAGACCGGGGCTTCCGGAACGTAACGAAACACCATGATTATCAACTCCTTAACTTGTTTTTTTACCTTCATGCCTCGCGCGGGCAGGGGGGTACGGTCAGAGCGGAAACTCCGGGAACCCCAACGCCCGGCGCAGCCGATTGCGGATTGGAAAGCCGGGATTGTTCAACTGTATTCGGTTGCGGGTGAAGCCGTAAGCGATCCCGCTGCGGCGATCGGCCAGCCCCTCCGCGCCGCAGGCTCCACCGTGGCCGAAGACCGGTCCGCGGCCCGTCTCGGTCTCCGGCAAAACGTAGCCCAGTCCGAAAACCGCCCAGTCGCCGGGGGCAATCGGATCGTCCGGTGCCCGGCAGAGGGTGGTGGCCTGATCCAGCGTCTCGGGGCGGAGCAGCTGGACGCCGGCCACCGGGCCCAGCAGCGCCGCGTAGTGACGGGCGATGGCCCGGGCGTTCATGATTCCGTTGGCCGAGGGCACGCAGCCGCGACGAATTTCCGGAGTCTGGATGAATTCATTCAGAAAATACCGGGTCCCACGCGGGAGACGGGAGGAATCAAGCAAGACAAACCGTTCTTTTTCAACATCTTCCGGCAATCCGAAAAAGAGATCGTCCTCCAGTTCCAGCGGCCGGCTGATTCGGCGTTGGACCAGCTCCGGAAACGCTTGCCCGGTGACGCGGCAGGCGATCTCCCCGGCCAGCCAGGCAAAGGTGATGGACTGATAACGACAGACCGTTCCCGGCGCCGTTTCCGGCTTCATTTCCGCCATCCGCGCGCACATCAGCGGCCAATCCGCCAACTCCGAAAGCTCCTTGTACGGAGGAAGTTCATACAGTCCGCTGCGGTGCGCCAGCACCTGCCGGAGCCGGATCTGCTCCTTGCCGCGACACCCGAATTCCGGCCACACTTCGGCCACCGGCGTATCGTAATCGAGTTTGCCCTCCTGCACCAGCTGATGCAGAATGGTTGCCACCATCCCTTTGCCCACCGAAAACACCGGCATGACCTGATTTTGCAACAACGGAGTCTTCCGATCCGGTGCCGTAAACCCGGCGGCCAGATCCGCGACCAGTTCGCCGTGGTCATAGACCGCCAGCTGGCAGCCGCATTCGGAACCATCGGCGACCGCATCCTCCATGATCTGCCGCAATTCCCGGATTTTCGCTGTATTGATTTGCATCGTCTGGTTTGGTGGATTCTCCCTGATACTATAACGCATCCAAAACCAAATGCAACCGCGCATTCTTCCGGAGGATTGGATTTGCCCGGTCAGAGCCCGGTATCGATGGGCCGGAAGGGGGCTTTTTCGAGAAAAATATAACGTCGCATAATGTATGTTATGTTAACTAAAAAGTGTACCAAAAGGGCAGGAGCCTTAAAGTTAAAGTTTTGATTGTTAAAGTGTTATAAATTGCAAACAGCATTCCTGTGAATAACTTGGGGACAAATTCACAGCCGCCGGCAGGCGGAATGGCGGAAGCCGGAGCGAGACAACCCCACAGCGTTCCCGCGCCGATCGGCAAACTGCGGACTTCCGCGCCGGATCATTGACGCTATCCGCGCCAAATTCAATAGCCTTTCGCCCAAACATCCCGAGTGCAAAGCCTAGCTTACTGATCGAACGAACCGCTCCGGCGGTTTGACATGCGATAATATTGACGTGGTTACGTTGCCCATAAAACCTCCGTTTTTCAATAAATGCGGAGATTGTTAACCTTGAAAAAACATTATGGTTAG
>CASFRF010000033.1 GCA_949297015.1 uncultured bacterium | reverse complement strand
ACCAGCCAGACCTCGCCGCGACGGCGGCCGTACCACCAGCCGATCAGCGCCAGCGCCCACAACAGATTGGCCGGAACCGCAAACATCCGCAGCAGCGGCAGCAGTTCGGCATGAGCGTAAAAGGAGAGACTGTTCGGGATCTCCGCCCGGGCGAAAATCTCATAGCAGCGCTCCGGCAGCGTGGCGAAAATCCCCTGCCACAACGTTTCGGAACCGGCGGCCGCCTGCTCCGGATAATAGCACTCCATCACGTTCCGGTAGTGTCCGGGCACTACTGACCAGGCACCCTGGCTGATCCCGTTGAACCCCACCATCAGCAGCACCACCAGCGCCACTCCGCCGAGGTAGAGCCAGGCCCGGCGCAGCTCGATCCGGCGCCGGAACCGGGGCCACCCCAGCAGCAACACCGGCAGCAGCACCGCCGCCAGCAACGTTTCGCGCCCCAGCACACAGACTCCGCCGAGCACCCCGGCGGCGGCGTAGAGTCCCGGCCGATTCCGCCGGATCGCCCGCAACAGCAGCAGCAACATCCCGCTCAACGCCAGCGCCAGCGGGGCGGCGCGCAGAAAATCCAGCGCAATCAGCAGCGCCGGACCGTAAAACAAATACAACAACCCCGCCAGAAACGCCGCGTTGCGACCGAACCGGAGCTCCCGCGCCAGCTGCCGGACCACCACCGGAGTCAGCGCGCAGAGCGCCGCCTGCCAGATCCGCATCAGCAGCCAGTTGCCGCCGCTGAGGAGACTCCACCCCGCCAGCAGCACCGTATAGGCCGGGCTGTACATGTAGCCCGGATCCGGCAATTTCCCCTGCGTCAGCCCAACCCCCGCCTCCAGCATGGTCAACTGGTCGGTTCCGGCCAGCGGATAGGGAAAAAGTCCGCTCTGCCGCCCCTGCCACAGCAAATAGAGCGAAACCAGAAACCCCAGCCCGTAGAGAATCCAGTCCGGATACCGCCGGACGATCCGACTCAGGCCGCTCCCGCTGTCCTGCATCGCTGACTCCCTTCTCCGATCCGCACCCGGGGCGGACGCTTACTTTTCGTCGTCCTCCAGCCGGTGCAGCCGCAACCGCCGATTGAGCTGATTGCCCTCCAGCGCCAGCACGGTCCGGGCCGTCGGTTTGCCCTCGCGGGATTCCAACAGCTGCAGGAAAATCCGCCGCTCGGCATTGCCGTCGTCCCGCATGGTCACCTCGCCCACCGTCACCGGAAACCGGCGCACCCGGCGGATCGCCTCCGACAAATCCGTGCCGGTCTCGCCACTCGCCAGCGCCACCGCCAGAATCTGCATGGCGTCAAACCCCTGCACCTCGGCATCGGTCAGTTCACCGGGCTCCTTCTTCAACAGTCCGGCCAGACGCAACTGCACCGGAGTCGTCACCTCCGGCGCATACTGAGCCGGAAACACGCACTCCCCGAAACTCGACCCCAGCGCCTTGAAAAACTCCGGCTCATTCCAGGTGTCGCTGCCCAACAGCAACCCGCGGAATCCGAGCTCCCGCGCCTGCTCCACCAGCCGGGCCGCCGCCACCGGCCCCGCCGGCGCCACAATCACCTCGGCATCGGCCTCGATCAGCCGCTTCAGCGCCGGGCGGAAATCGGTGTCCGAATCGTGAATCCCCGCCATTTTGACCACCTGACCGCCGTATTCCACAAACTCCTGCGCCGTCTTCCGCCCGATGTCCCGCGCGTAAACCGCGTGCTCATCCAGATTGATCAGCACCCCCATCCGGTTGAACCGCTTCTCAAACCGGGCGTAATAGGCCAGCGCCTTGCTCTGCTGCGTATCCGAAAACGAACACCGTGAAACCAGCGGCGTCCGCTCCGTCAGCTCATCCAGACTCGCCGCCGGCAACAACACCGGCAACTCCAGCTCGTTGGCCGTGGATTTGAGATTCTGAACATCATTGGAACTGTACCCGGCCAGCACCGCCCGCACCCGCCGCCGATCCAGATCCCGCAGCAACTCCGGCGCCAGCTCCGGGCGGCTCTTCATGTCCGCCACCTCCAGCTCCACCGGCTGATCGGCGATTCCACCCCGGGCGTTCAGCTCATCCACCGCGGCCTGAATCCCCGCCAGCATCCGCCGACCCGCCGGCGCGTAATCCCCCGACAACGGCAAAATCGCGCCGACCCGCAGCCGACCCGTATCCGGCGCACTCCAGCACCCAGCCCCCAGCACCGCCGCCGCCGCGACGCCCAACATGGTTTTCAACAGCTTGCTCATTTCTCCTGCTCCTGATGATGTTCGTGCGTGCCCAGCGCCGCCAGTTGCGGATCCGCCGGCACAATGCCGCGCTCGGTGGCCGCAATGAATTCCACAAAGTGCGCCACCTCCGGCGAATGCGGTTCGGCCGTGATCTCCGCCAACGCATTATGACTGTTCAACCCGCGATAAAAATAGGTCTTGATCGCCCGCCGGATCCCCGTGCGCAACTCCGGCGAAAAACCCGCCCGACGCAACCCCACCGTGTTGGGCCCGCAGATGTGCCCGCTTTCGGCCAGCAGACAGTAGGGCGGAACATCCTGCGTGACAATCACCCGGGCCCCGATCATCGCCAGCGTCCCGATCCGGCAGAACTGGTGAATCAGAATAAACCCCGAAAGCACCGCCCGATCCTCAATCACCACATGCCCCGATACCGCCGTCTGATTGGCAATGGTCACCCCGTCGCCAATCCGCACGTCATGCCCCAGGTGCACAAATGCCATCAACAGCGTGTGACTCCCCACCCGGGTCTCCCCCCCCTCGAACGGCGACCGGTGAATCGTCACATACTCCCGAATCGTGGTGTCACTCCCGATCCGGGTCCAGGCCACCGTCCCCGGCTGAAACCGGTGATCCTGCGGCTCCTCCCCCACCAGCGCCCCCAGATATACCCGGCACCGCGGCCCCAGCTCGGTATAGCGCGCAATCTTGGCGTGCGCGTCGATAAAACAGCCGTCGCCGATGACCGTGTGATCCTCGATCACCGCATAAGGACCAATCTCAACCTCCCGCCCCAGCTCGGCACCGGGCGAAATCACCGCCGTCGGATGAATGGCCATTCCCGCAACCTCCTCCGCCTACCCGTGAACCACCGTCCCGTAGGAGGTGTTCCCCGCCAGGATCTTTTCCAGCGCATTCGGACTGTTGAAATCCACCACCAGAATCGGCAGCCCGTTGTCCCGACACAGCGAAAACGCCGTCTGATCCATCACCGCCAGCTTCCGGGACAGCGCCTCGTCAAACGTCAGCTCATCAAACCGCACCGCCGTCGGATCCTTGAACGGATCCGCCGAATACACCCCGTCCACCTTGGTGGCCTTGATCACCGCGTCACAGTCCACCTCCAACGCCCGCAGCGCCGCCGCCGAATCCGTCGTGAAAAACGGATTCCCCGTGCCCCCTGCAAATATCACCACTTTCCCGGATTCCAGCGCCGCAATCGCCCGCTCCCGGTCAAACTGCTCCACCATCCCCGGAATCGGCACCGCCGATTGAACCACCGCCGATACGCCCGCCATCCCGAAAAAATCCCGCAGACACATCGCATTCATCACCGTCGCCAACATCCCCATGTGATCGGCATTCACCCGATCCATCCCCCCGCTCCGACCGTTGATCCCCCGCCAGAGATTCCCGGCACCCACCACCAGCGCCACCTCCGCCCCGCAATCCAGCAGCTGCTTGATCTTCTCCACCGCCGACCGAATCGCCTCCGCCTCATACCCCGAAGCCGATTCCCCCTTGAGCGCCTCCCCGCTGAGTTTGATCAGCACCCGCTTGTACTCCAGACTCTGTGCCATAAAGCCCTTCCTTCCAGCTCCATATTTACATCCCCTCACAATATAATCCCCCGACCGCCCTCCGACAACCCCCAATCCCGTTTTTTCTTACTTTCTTTTCCCCGTGAAAAGAAAGTAAGCAAAGAAAAGCGGGCTACCGGCGTTGGCGGTCAGCCACAGTTTAAGCAAAGCGTGCTACCGGCGTTGACGGTCAACCACAGCCAGCCGCATACCCCCCGTGAAAAGAAAGTAAGCAAAGAAAAGCGGGCTACCGGCAGTGGTGGTTTGACCGGCGCCCCCTCCAGCCGCGCCGCGCCCAGTACGCCACGGCCATGGGGCCGCAACCATCCCCCCTCCCCGAAACCGAAACGCTGATTTTCCGCCGACTCCCCCCATTTTCGGATTTTCCTTTTTCCGGATCGCGGTGTATATTACAGAAGCGGTGTTCAGCACCGCCCGAAAACCATGACCGCAAACAGCCAATACTAAATTCGGGAGTGCCATGTCGAATCAGGAGAAAATCAAAGTCGGCGTCCTCGGCGTCGGCGTCCTCGGACGCCACCATGCCCGCCTCTACAATCTGAGTGACAACGCCGAAGTGGTCGGCATCTTCGATGTCGATTCCGAAGCGGCCAAACGGGTCGGCGCGGAGTTCAATCTGCCGATCTACGCCGACTGGCGCGAACTCGCGGAAAAGTGCGAGGCCCTCAGCGTCGCCGTCCCGGCCACCTATCACGCCTCCACCACCCTCCCCCTCCTGGAGATGAAAAAACACGTGCTGGTCGAAAAACCTATCGCCGCCTGTCTCCGCGAGGCCGAAGAGATGGTCGCCGCCGCCGACCGCAACGGTGTCGTCCTGGCCGTGGGCCACGTCGAACGCTTCAACCCGGCCATGGATTTCCTGGAAAAATACGCCATGCACACCCGCTTCGTCGAAGCCCACCGCCTCGCCAAATACCCCCCCCCGCGCCCCGGTCTGCCCCGGCGCGGCACCGAAGTCAGCGTGGTGCTCGACCTGATGATTCACGACATCGACCTGGTCCTGACCATGATCGACTCCGAAGTCGAGCGCTTCGACGTGGTCGGCATTCCGGTCCTGAGCCAGACCGAGGACATCGTCAACGCCCGGATCAAATTCAAGAACGGCAGCTGCGCCAGCTTGACCGCCAGCCGCGTCAGCCAGGAGCCGATGCGCCGTTTCCGGGTCTTCCAGGAGAACAGCTACATCTCCATGGACTACGGCAACCACTTCGGCATGGTCCTCAAACGCAACCGCATCGGACTGGCCCGCAAAGACGTCAACCTGGATGAGAAAAACGCCCTCGCCGCTGAACTCGAGGATTTCCTCCGCGCCGTGCGTGAAACCCGCGAAACCGGCCGCATCGCTCCGGTCAAGGTCCCCGGCTGGCAGGGACTCCGCGCCCTGAAGCTGGCCGTGGAAATCGAACAGGAGGCGCGCAACTACAACGAACGCTACGGCTTCAAGTTCGCGCCCCCCACCCCGGATGAACCCGGAGCCTGAGTTCACCCCCATGCGCGCGGTCGCCAAAGTCAATCTCTATTTGAAGGTGCTCCGGCGGCGGGAGGACGGCTTTCACGAACTGCGCACGCTGTTCGTCCCGTTGTCCGAACCCGCCGACGAGGTCACCTGCCGCTGGACGGGCGAGCCGGGAATCCGGGTCTCCTCCGACCAGCCGGAGCTCCCGCGCGATCTCGACAATCTGGCCGGTCAGGCGGCCGCGCGCTACGCCGCGCTGGCCGGCCTGGAACCGACCTGGAATTTCCACATCGTCAAACGCATTCCGATGACCGCCGGACTCGGCGGCGGCAGCTCCGACGCCGCCGCCGCCCTGCGCCTGTTGCAGGAGCGTTACCGGGCGCTCCCGGCAGCGCAACTGGCGGCCCTGGCGCTGGAGCTGGGGTCGGACGTTCCCTTCTTTCTGGCCCCCCGTCCGGCCTGGGCCGAAGGGCGCGGCGAGCGCCTGACTCCGCTGGATCTGGAACTCCCGCCGCTGTCCCTGCTGCTGATCAATCCCCGGTTTCCGGTCCGGGCCGGCTGGGCCTACGCCCGGCTGGCCGAAGCGCGGAAAAGCGACGACCCCGCCGGACCGGAGCGCTTGCTGGCCGCGCTGCGGACCCGCGATCCGGACGCCATCGGCGGTGCGCTGCACAACGATCTGGGCTTTGCGCTCTACGACAAATTCCCGATCCTCCGGCTGCTGCGCGATTTCCTGCGGAGTCACGGCGCCGCCGGGGTGGAGATCTCCGGCAGCGGTCCCACCCTCTTTGCGCTCTGCCGGACTCCGGAGCACCGCGCACAGCTGCGTAACGAACTGGCCGAAGCCTTCCCGGTGGACCTCTTCGACGCCGAACTCTGAACCACTCCGAACTCAGTTCAGCGCGGAGCCGTAACCGGCTCCGGCTCCGAGTTGCTCCTCGATCCGCAGCAGTCGGTTGTACTTGGCGATCCGGTCGGTCCGCGACAGCGATCCGGTCTTGATCTGTCCGGCGTTGGTCGCCACCGCCAAATCGGCAATGAACGTGTCCCCGGTCTCCCCGGAGCGATGGCTGACAATGGCTCGATATCCCGCCTCCCGGGCCAGCTCGATGGCCGCCAGCGTTTCGCTCAGCGTACCGATCTGATTGAGTTTTATCAGAATTGCGTTCCCCGCCCCCTCGGCGATTCCGCGCTTCAGATAGGCCACGTTGGTGACGAAAAGATCGTCCCCCACCAGCTGACAGCGATCCCCGACCGCAGCGGTCAGCCCGATCCAGCCGCCCCAGTCGTTTTCGGCCATGCCGTCCTCGATCGAATCGATCGGATAGCTTCCGATCAACTCCTCCAGATAGCGGATCTGCTGTTCCGGAGTCCGCCGGGCTCCGGCGGCGCCTTCAAATTTGCGGTAATCGTAAATTCCGTCATGATAAAACTCGCTGGCCGCGCAGTCCAGCCCGAGGGTAACCTCCTTCCCCGGCTGGTATCCGGCCCGGGTAATCGCCTCTAGGATCACCTCCAGCGCCTCCGGCGTACCACCTCCAAAGTGAGGGGCGAACCCGCCTTCATCGCCCACCGCGGTGGACAAACCGCGTTTTTTCAAGCCCGCCTTGAGCGCCTGGAAGATCTCGCTGCCCCAGCGCAACGCCTCGTGAAAATCCGGCGCACCCACCGGCCGGATCATGAATTCCTGAAAGGCGATGGGCGCATCGGAGTGGGAGCCGCCGTTGATGATATTCATCATCGGCACCGGCAGCACCCGGGACTGAACGCCGCCGAGATAACGATAGAGCGGCAAACCCAGTTCGGACGCGGCGGCCGCCGCCGTGGCCAGCGACACCCCGAGTACGGCGTTGGCACCCAGCCGGGATTTGGTTGGCGTGCCGTCCCGTTCGATCAGTTTTCGATCCACGCCGGCCTGATCCTGCGCTTCGCAGCCCCGCACGGCCGGCCCCAGTTCGACCTGCACGTTTTCCACCGCCCGGAGCACACCCCGGCCGCCGAAACGGCGGGGATCGCCGTCGCGCAATTCCAGCGCCTCATGCTCCCCGGTCGAAGCCCCCGACGGCACTGCGGCCGTCCCGACCGCGCCGCCGGCCAGCACCACCTCCGCCTCCAACGTCGGATTCCCCCGTGAATCCAGAATCTCCCGGGCCCGAACTGAAACAATCTCCGACATATGCTCCTCCTTTCTCCGAACCGCCGGCCATCGGCCCCCGGGGGAGCTCCCGCCGGTTCCGTTTCTCCTTTTACCATATCCGCGGAGTCGTCGGAATACCATCCCGTCCCGTTCCGATTTTCACCACTTTTTTCTCCGTGCTCTTGACATTGCCGGGGAGTTTTGATATAATGTAACTGTACAGCTTGTTCAGGAATATATGGGAATGACGACGGATGCTGGAACATCTGACACGGGAACAGATTCTGCTGCCTGATGGTGGCAGCCGGAGACGGCAGATCGCGGACTTTTTCCGAAATGCGATCATTGCCGGCACCTATCGGCCCGGGGATCACTTGCCGGGCATGCGGGCGCTGGCCGGGCAGCTCGGAGTCGGCGTGGGCAGCGTGCAGTGGGCGATGAACCAGCTCGCCAACGAGGGCTGGATCCAGCGCTGTCGGGGCTCGGGCACAATCGTTTGTGAACAACGAGCCGAACTGACGACGATCGGGCTGTTTCACTTCTCCTACGGCGTGCTCGGGGCCAATCCGTTCGGACGGTTGCTGATCGAGGCGGTGGAGGCCGAATGCCACCGCCGCAAGCTGCACTTCAGACTCTATCTTGAACGGCTGGAAAACCGCTCCGCCGAACCGATTCTGGCCGCCTACCGGCGGCGGGAGTTTCAGGCGGCGATCGTACTCGGACTCCACGATCTGATCAAGAAGGAGGTCGAGCGCCTGCCCATTCCCTGTGCCGTGCTGAGTGAGCGCTTCCCCGACAACCGGTTTGAAGAGGCCGCGGTATCGGCGGTCGCCGCCAACGGCGGACAACGTCTCGCGCTGATCTACACCTTTACCCGGCGTTCCCGCCAAACTCAGCTGCGCAACTTCACCCGGCTGGCCGGGGCCTGCGGCTTGGGTTTCGCGCCGGAGCGCGACGCCTTCACCCCCTCCGCCCAGATTCCGCCGGGCGACACCGAGCTCACGCAGCGCTTCGGTTACGAACTGATGCTGCAGTTGTGGCGACGTCCCGGACCGCGCCCGGATTCGCTGGTGGTCTACCCGGACGATCTGGTCCCGGGCGTGTTGATGGCGCTGTTGGAACTCGGGATTCAGGTCCCGAACGAACTCCGGCTGTTTCTGCATCGCAACGCCGAGCGCCGGATGCTCTGTCCGGTGGACTGCGTTTTTGTGGAGAATCGCATCGTCGATTTCGCCCGCGCCCTGATCGAAGATTGTGTTGCGCAGGTAGAAAACCGGCCTCGGCCGTCCCCCAGCATTTCCTATCACAGTTATCGCCATTGTTTTGCCCCTCAACCATCAAAAGGAGAATCCCCATGCACAGATCAGTGAGACACCGGAGTAACTTCACCTTGATTGAGCTCTTGGTGGTGATTGCGATCATCGCCATCCTCGCCTCCATGCTGCTGCCGGCGCTGAACAGCGCCCGGAGCCGGGCCCGCTTCGCCAAATGTATGTCGAACCTCAAACAGCAGGGCACCGGCATGACCACCTACACCGCCGACTTCAACGACTACTATCCGGGGCGGCCGCAGATGAACCACGGCTTTCTGGCTCCGAAGCTGAGCGACTACAACATCGCCGACTCCTCGTTCCTG
>CASFRF010000032.1 GCA_949297015.1 uncultured bacterium | reverse complement strand
CTGGTCGAGAAACGGCGCGATGAGTTGCCCGCCATGCAGTTCTTCCAGTGCGTATCACACTCCACGGCTTTCAATCTGACCGCCCGTTTCGGTCTGCGGGGCGTCACCCTGGCGCCCTGCAGCGCCTGCGCCTCGGCATTGCAGGCGATCGGTCTGGCCCGGGAGCTGATCGCGGGGGGAACCCAGGATCTGTTGCTGGCCGGCGGTTCCGACGAGGCGACCGCGCAGGTTGCGCTCTCCTTCGATCAGCTCTTCGCGCTGGCCCCCCGGCAACCGGAGAGCGATCCGGCGGAACTTTCGCGTCCCTTCGATGAGGCGCGGACCGGCCTGGTCTGCGGCGAAGGCGCGGGGATTCTGGTGCTCGAAGAGTACGAACACGCCCGGCGGCGCGGCGCGCCGGTGCTGGGGGAAATTCTCGGCTGGTCCACCAACTCCGGGAGCGCCCATGTCGGCCAGTCGGACGCCGCTTCGATCATCCGCAATCTGGAACTTGCGCTGACCGATGCCAATCTGGCGCCGGAGGAGATCGCGCTGGTCAACGCCCACGCCACCGCCACCCCGGTCGGAGATCGGGCGGAGGCGGAGGCGCTGGCCGCAGTCTTCCGCCGCCCGGTCCCGGTCAACAGTCTGAAGGGGCATCTGGGCCACACGCTGGGAGCCTCGGGGGCGATCGAGCTGGTGGCCACGCTCGAGGCGGCGCAGCGGGGGGTGCAGCTGGCGATCCGTAATCTAATGACGCCCGACCCCGTTGCCGCCGGACTGGATCTGATTCAAACGCCGCGCCAATGCGCGACGCCGGTTTTTTTAAAAAACAGCATCGCCTTCGGCGGGATCAACGTGACTCTGATCTGCGCCGCAGGCCCAACTTGAGGACTCAACTAAATGACCGACTCTGAAATCATCGCCGCGGTAAACGCCATCTTCGTGGAACAGTTTGAACTGGATCCGGCGGAGCTTGGTCCCGACCGGAAAATCTTCGACGACCTGGGGCTGGACAGTCTTGACATCGTCGACCTGATGGTGGCGCTTCAGCGGAAGTTCGGAATTCCCCTGCGTCAGAATGAGGAGATCCGCAAAATCGTCACGCTGGGAGACGTCTACAACTTCTTCATCCGACTCGAAGCCAGCCGCCGTGCGACCGAGGGGTAAAACGCGTTGATGTCGCTGCGGCTGGTCTGGCTCAACGCCGGAATTTACGGCAGTCTGGGGCTCGTTACGGTGCTCTTTCTGGTCGTATTCACCATTCCCTTTGCCCTGCTGTACTGGAGCTTGCTGCTGCTCCGCCGCGATCCGGCGCCCTGGTTCCGGCGGCTGATCTACCTCTACGGTCGAACCGTGCTGGCGGTGGCGGTCCGCCCCTTTCTCCGGGTCCGGTATCTGCCGCTGGCCCCGACCCCGACGGGCGGCGCGGTGCTGGTGTTCAACCACCGCTCGGCCAGCGACGCTTTTTTGCTGGCGGCCCTGAAACGCGCCCAACTGGTCCAAACCGTCAATTTCTGGCCGTACCGGTTGCCGCTGTTCGGCTTCTTCGCCCGTCACGCCGGCTATCTGGACAGCACCCGACTCTCGCCGGATGAGCTCACAAGCCGGCTTGAAACGCTGCTTCAGCAGAATGTCGCAGTCGCCGCCTTCCCGGAGGGAACGCGCTCGGGGAGTCGCCAACTCAATCAATTTCACAGTGCCATTTTCCGGGCGGCGCAGCGCTGCGGTGCGCCGCTCTATCCCGGCTGCATTGTCGGCAACGAGCAGTTGCCCGACCGCCGGTTCCGGTTCCGCTGCCGCGGGGGTGTCATCCGGCTGCGGTTGCTGCCCCCCGTCCCCCCGGAGGAGGTCGCCAGTCTGACTCCTTTTGTGCTCAAGCAGCGCACCCGGGAGCGGATTAAACAGGCCATCACTCAATTGGAAGGAGCTGTCGATGTCTGAGTTTTTCTCCTTGTCCCGGCGGCTGGATCTGGCGCCGGGCACCGAGATCGCCCGGCGCCAGACCGAACTGCTGCGTGAACATCTGCGTCATGCCCTGCGGCATTCCCCGTTCTACCGGGAGCGGCTGAGCGGTCTGGATCCTGAAAAATTCACGCTGGAGGAGCTGCGCCGGCTGCCCACCACCACCAAACGGGATCTGGCCGAACAGAACGAGGCGTTTCTCGCCGTTCCGCCGGAGGAGATCGCCGACCTCTGCTTCACCAGCGGCACCACCGGCAAGCCCTGCCGCGTGGCCTACACCGCGCGCGATCTGGAGCGACTGGCCTACAACGACGCGGTGGGATTCAGCGCCTGCGGCCTCGGTCCCGGCGACACCGCGCTGCTGACCTGTACCATCGATCGCTGTTTTATCGCCGGACTGGCCTATTATCTGGGGGTGCGCAAACTTGGCGCCACCGCCATCCGCAACGGGCTCAACACGGCGGAAAGCCATGCCGAAGTGATCGCCGAATTGCGGCCCGACACCATCGTCGGGGTTCCCAGTTTTCTGGCCAAACTCGGTCTTTATCTGCGGGAACGCGGGGTGCCCCCCGCCTCGATCCGGAGACTGATCTGCATCGGCGAACCGCTGCGCGACCGGGAGCTCAAGCCCACGCCGCTGGGAGCCAAACTCGCCGAGCTCTATCCCGGTCGTCACTACTCCACCTATGCCGGCTCCGAAATCGCCACCAGTTTTACCGAATGCACCGCCGGCTGCGGCGGTCACTGCCCCCCCGAACTGGCGATCTTCGAACTGCTAGACGATGACGATCGTCCGGTCCCGCCCGGAACCGTCGGCGAAGTCACCGTGACCCCGTTGCAGGTTCAGGGCATGCCGTTGATCCGCTTCCGCACCGGCGATCTCGCCTTTCAGCTACCGGAAACGACCTGTCCCTGCGGCCGCCAGACCTCGCGGCTGGGCCCGATCCTGGGACGCAAAGCCCAAATGCTCAAAATCCGCGGCACCACCTTGTTCCCGAGCGCCTTCACTTCGGTGCTGGAGCAGCTGCCGGAGGTGGCCGAATACTATCTGGAGGTCTCCGGAACGGCGCTTTCCGATCAGCTGGAGATCTTTGTGGCGCTGCGCGATCCGGACTATCCGCTGCAGCGGATCGCCGAACAGCTGTACAGCCGGACCCGGTTGCACGTGCCGGTCCGGATGATTCCCTTGAAGGAGGCCGAGCGCAAGGTGTTCCAATCCTCGCGCAAGCCGGTACGCTTTTTTGATCGCCGTGCGTGAACGCCAACGAAAATTACGCAATCTTGAGGAGTAACCATGCTGACTTTACAAGCTGTCGGACGGGCGCTGGGGTACGACGAGGCGGCACTCGAGCTGCTGCGCACAACCGGCTGGGAGCATTCGCAGGACTCGTTCGCCGGAGTCCCGGAATTTCTGCGGATGCCGTTTCTGGCCCACTATTTCCCGAAACTCGGGCTCGACGACGACTGGCTCCCCGCCTTCGCCGAACTGGCCCGGAAGTGCGAAACCAATTTGCCGCTGCAGCTGCTGGCCCATCATCTGCACGCCGCCTGGTTCCGGGCGCCGGACTCGCCGGGCTGGCGACTCGGGGCGCTGCCCGAACCGGTGGCGGCCTGCGGCGAGCTCGCCGGGTTGTTCAGTCTGGCCGTCGCCATGAGCGCCTGCCCGCTGATCGAACAGACCCATTGCCGACTCGGCATCCCGCCGGAGTACGCCGAAGGCACCTGCCGCTGGATCGGCGGGACCACCATCGGCTACCGGGCCGCCCACGGCGGACGGCCCGGCCACGATCTGCGCCAGACCTTCTGGCTGCGCCACTCGATCGACGGCAGACTGTTCCGGATCGGCCGCTTTGAGTTCATGATCGAGGAGCCCGCCGCCTGGCTGCCGGCGATCTACCGCCGGGACGACGGCCGCACCATCGCGCTCTGCCGCGACCGCTGGACGCTCGACCAACAGGGCTTCCGGGTCTCCCCGCAGTCGCCGGAAGCCCGGGTGTGCGCCCGGCTCCGCGAAGACGGCGGGGGCGTTCACGGCATTCCGATTCATCCGGCCGGTTACGCCGAAATCGGGCGCGAGATCACCCTCGATCCCGCCGTCTGGAAACCGGCGCTGGCCCCTTGGGAGCTGGCGCTCGGGCTCCACATTCCGGCCGGGGGTGGCATGACCCCGGAGGCGGCGCTCGACTCGCTGAACGCGGCGCTGGACTTTTTCCCGCGCTACTTCCAGCGGCTTCCCAAGGTAATCGAATGCGAATCCTGGATCCTGAATCCGGACTGGCAACGGGAACTGCCCGACTCCCATTTGAGCGCCTTCCAGCGCGAACTCTACCTCTTCCCGCGCGAAATCGGCAACGGCCGCGACGGCCTCTTCTTCCTCTTCGGCCGCGACGACGGCGATCCGGCCACCTATCCGGCCGACAACTCGGTCCGCCGCGCCATGCTCAAACTGCTGCGCGAGGGACACCCCCTGAAATCCGGCGGCATGTTCCTCTTCCCGGAGGATCTCCCCCGCTTCGGCTCCGGAATCTACCGGAAACACCCCGGCAAACAGAAGGACCGCTGATGAGTCTGCGCTTCTTCAAACGGATCCGTCTGCTGCCCGGAGTCTCACTCAATCTGAGCAAGAGCGGCGCCTCGCTCTCCTTCGGTCCCCGCGGCGCCAAAGTGACGGTGGGGCCGCGCGGAATCCGCAAAACCGTGGGACTGCCCGGCACCGGAATCTCCTACACCACCCATCGCTCGTGGGGCGGGAAAAAGGCCGCGCCGCAGAAGCCGCCGACGGTCGATCCGGCAGCGGCGCTCGAGCCCGGATTCTTCGAGCGCCTGACCATGTCGGACTCGGAACAGGCGCTGCTGGCCGGACTGCAGGAGCTGTTGCGCGCAGATGAGGCGGCTGCTTTCGCCCGGTTCTCCGAATCCGACCGGCCCGATGCGGCCTTTCTGGCCGGTTTTCTGGCGCTCGCCGCCGGAGACGCCGAACAGGCGGAGTCCTTTCTGCTCCGGGCGCTGCGTCAGGAGCAGGGGCTGGGGCGCGACTTCGCCCGTTACGGGCTCTCGCTGGAGCTGGAACTGGCGGTCACCGGCACCATCACCGCGGCGATCGAACGACCTTCGGCCAAGGCGGCCAAACTGGCGCTGGTCGAGGCGTATCAGGCCCGACAGAAGTTTTCGGAGGCGATCGATCTCCTGCTGGAGTTGCAGGAGCGGGAGCCGGAGGAGCCGGTAATCCGGCTCTCGCTTGCCGAGCTGCTCTTTGAGCTGGCACTCGACTCCGACACGGAAACCGAACTGCTGGAGGAGGTCGTCCGTCTGGGCCGCGGCGTGAAGAACGATTCGGCCGCCGCCGCCGGAGTCCTCTACTATCAGGCCCGGGCTTTACGCGAACTGGGGTTGACCGAACAAGCGGTTGAACAATTCAGCGCCCTGCTGAGGAAGACCGCCGACCGTCCCGAGGAGCTGCTCAAGGCAATCCGTTACGAGCGGGCGCTGGCCTGGGATGAACTGGGGAAAAGCGCCGACTGCCGGAAGGATCTGGAGCGCCTGTACGCGGAGGATCCCGACTATCTGGACGTGCGGAAGCGGTTGCGTGAACTGCGCACCACCCCGGAAACCGACACCCCATGACCACGCTGGCGGTCATCGGCGCCGGTTATCTGCAACTGCCGCTGGTCCGGACAGCCCGCGCCCGGGGGCTGCGGGTGATCGCCTTCGCCTGGCCCGAGGGCGCGGTGGCGGCCGCGGCGGCGGACCGGTTCTATCCGGTTTCGATTGTCGAGCGTGCCAAAATCACGGAACTCTGCCGGGCGGAACAGATCGACGGCGTCTGCACCATCGCCAGCGATGCGGCGGTGCCCACGGTGGCGGCGGTGGCCGCGGCGCTGGGGCTCCCCGGCAACAGCGAGCACTCCGCGCGGCTGACCACCGACAAGGCGGCCATGCGCCGGGCGCTGGCCGCCGCGGGACTGCCCGGTCCGCGCTTCCGGGAGCTCCGGAGTTCCGCCGAAGTTCCGGACTGGCCCTACCCCCTGATCGTCAAACCGGTCGACCGCTCTGGCAGTCTGGGCGTAACCCGGGTGGAGAACGCCGATCAGCTGGCGACGGCGCTGCGCCACGCCCGGGAGGTCTCCTTCCGCCACGCGGCGCTGGTCGAGGAGCTGCTGACCGGTCAGGAAGTCAGCGTGGAGTCGATCAGCCACCGGGGACGACACCGGGTTCTGGCGATCACCGACAAAGTGACCACCGGCGCACCGCACTTCGTGGAGCTGGCCCACCATCAGCCGAGCCGCCAGCCGGAGTCGTGCCGGCAGCAATTGGCCGAACTGACCTGCCGTGCGCTCGACGCGCTGGAGGTCCGCGAAGGCGCCGGGCACTCCGAATTCCGGATCGGGCCCGACGGTCGGATCGCGATCACCGAAATCGCCGCCCGCATGGGCGGGGACTTCATCGGCTCCGATCTGGTCCGACTCAGCACCGGATATGACTTCGTCGGCGGAGTGATCGATCTGGCGCTCGGGACCTTTGCCGAGCCGGAGCTCCGGCCCACCTCCCGCTGCGCCGGGGTCTGGTTCTACACCGACCGGACGCCGGAGGCGCTGACGATCATCCGCAACGGCGGGGAAGGCGTGGTCCGGGCGGAGCTGCTGAACCCGCAACTGATCTCGCCGCTGACCCGCAGCGCCGATCGCTCCGGCTACTTCCTCTACTGCGGCGACCACCGTCTGGAACTGCCGGTACACCCCGGACTTTGAGCGGCAATCGCCGCGCCGCCCCCGGCCCGCTTGCTTTCAGGCTCAAGTTGCGATACATTATAGCAACGCAAGCCAACGCGGAGAGGAGAATCATCATGGCCAATCAAACGCAATTTCAGGGAACCCCGGTGCAACTCGCCGGGAACTTCATCGCCGTCGGCGCCCAGGCTCCGGATTTCAGTCTGGTCACCGCCGATCTCGGACGCTTCACCCTGGCCGACGGCAAGGGCGGCAAACTGCTGCTGAACATCTTCCCGAGCATCGACACCCCGGTGTGCTCGGCTTCGGTGCGGAAGTTCAATGAGCGTGCCGCCGGGATGCAGAACACCCGGGTGCTCTGCATCTCCCGCGATCTGCCCTTCGCCCAGAGCCGCTTCTGCGCCGCCGAGGGAATTGAACGGGTGGTGACGCTCTCGGACTTCCAGCCGGATTCGCACTTCGGAACCGACTACGGCGTGCTGATAACCGACGGGCCGCTGCGCGGCCTTCTGGCCCGCGCGGTGGTGGTGCTCGATGAGACCGGCCGCGTGATCTACGCGCAGCTGGTTCCGGAGATCACGCAGGAACCCGACTACGATTCGGCGCTGGCGGCGCTCGCCCGCTGAAAAACAACCCGGCCGGAGTCCCCCCGCGCGGGGGAGGCTCCGGCCGTTCTCTTGCGCTCCGCCGCGCCCGGCGCTACTTCATCGCCTCCGGCAGCGGATAGACTTCCAGACACTCTACCTCACCGGCAAAACTTCCCCACCGCGGATACTGCGGATGGGTCCGGTCGTTCAGGAAAGAGACCGGGAAACTGCTTCCCGGCGCCAGTGAACCGGGATAATCGAGCTGAGCGGTCTCGCCGTTCAGCGTGGAGATCACCCGTTTCCCGTCGTAGCGGAAGACCAGCTCATTCCAGGCGCCGAACTTCACCTTCTGCGGCAGCTTGAGCCACTGACGGCGGCCGATGTTGGCGTCGAACTGCAGCGTGCCGTCGGGCAGGATCTCCAGACACAGCGCGTGATGACGGCGGAACAGCATCATCGAGCGCCCGGTCTGCACCGGCTTGAACCGGAGATGGAAGGCGAACGGCTCCCAGAACAGGCCGGTCCGGCTGCCGTTCTCCACCTGAATCCCGCTGCCCTCGCCCGAAAAGACCAGCTTGTTCCCCTCGATCCGGACCCCGTCGTTGGGTTCGACCCGGGCCGGAAATTCAACCGTGTCGACCACCTTGCCGTCGCGCACGCCGAGACTGAAGTTGCGATTCTCCGGATACAGCGCGTCGTCGGCGTAGCGGGGCCGCTCCTCCAGTTCCAGCCGGGCCAGCTGGGCCGGAGTCAAGGCGCCGTCGTAGATGACAAAGGAGCCGAACTTCCCGTTCAGGAAATCCCGTTTCAGATCGTTCGAGCCGATGGCGAACGGCGCATCGGAATCGGGGAACGCGGTGTCAAACACCTGCGTCGCCACCGGAATGGAATCGACGTACAGCGTCGCCTGCCGCCCCTTGCAGACCAGACTCAGGCTCTGCCAGCGCCAAGGCCGGGTCACCCCGCCCGCGGCCAGACTGCGACTCTTGCTCGACGGCAGAAAGACCGTGCTGCCGCCGCCGCCGATCGACCAGCCGAAACGATAGCTCAAAAAGCAGCAGAGGGAACCGCGGTCGTTCGGATTCCGGGGCATCGGCTTAACCCAGGTCCGAATGGTCAGATCCTTGCCGGCCAGAAGTTTCCGCAGCTCCGGAGACCGCTCCAGCTCCAGCGTCGCCCCGGTCCCGCCTCCGGGATTGTGCAGATAGACGCCGGTGATCCGCCCCCCCGCGTCCCGGAAGGACTCGACCGGACCATGAACCTTGACCGCCACCCGGTTCGGCCCCCGGTCCGTCACCGGCGTCGCCGCCAGATCGAGATCCACAATCTTGCCCGGCAGCGGGGCGGCCTGCGCCGCCAGCGTCGTCAGGGGATCGTTCGCTTTCCGCTGCGCCGCCGTCGGCTGAAGCAGCGGGTAGTTCTTCACCACGCCGAGCTCGTGCGCCACCGCCGCCAGCTCCGCTTTGCTGAAGTCGGCCCGGATCGGCCTGCCCCAGGCGCCGGGCGCGTAGATGGACAGCTCGATCTTCTTCGCCTCCAGATCGCGCGGACTGAAGTCGTTGCCGCCGACCAGCGCAATGCGGTTCACCTGCCCCGGCCGCAGATCGGGGGTCAGATTCAGCTCCAGCCAGCCGGTCTCGGCCTTCCGCTGATCGCGGTACCGGAGCCGGCCGTTGACGATCGCCGCACTGAAGTTCCCGTCGGTCCGCAACCAGACCTCCCGATCGGCCAGCTCCGCGGGGAACTCCAACTCCCGGTACCAGAACACGCTCCGCTCCCGCGCCGGGAGCTTGAGCTCTTTTTCCTGATCCTGATTCAGCACCGCCTTCCAGCCGTCGTTCAGCGGGATCGCCCGTTCCGGCTTGACCGTGCGCACCAGCAGCACTTCGGGCATGATCCCCTTGCCTCCGGCATTGGCGATCACCAGCTCGTTGTCGCCGTCGCGCACCAGCTCGCCGACCTCGTACTGCCGGTGCGACAGATTGGCGCCGGAATCCAGCAGTTTGCCGTTGAGCCACACCCGGTTCTCCCCGGCCAGCCCGTGCAGCTTGCTGTCGTAGACCGCGCCGTTGAGCAGCAGCTTCAGTTCATTTCCCCGCCACGCCGCGGGCACCCGGAAAGTCCGGCGCACCACCTGCACCGGACCGGATCCCTTCAACTCCGGCATCAGCGGGGAGTCGTTCAACACCAGTTCCTGCGCCTGGAAGAGCGCGGCGGGCACCTTCAACGCCTCGTTCAGCGAGGAAGCCCGGGCGCCGCTCCAGCCGTCGGCCAGACTCAACTGCCGGAACGGCTCGGCCTGCGGTTTCACTCCCGGCGCGGTTCCCTGCCAGATCTGACACTGGCGCTTGAACCAGTGATCGAAGTTCGCCGCCGCGTCCGGCCGCCGCACCGCAAAGTAGCGGATTCCGCCCGGCTCCAGCTGGAAGCGGAATGTCGCCTTCTTCCCCTCCACCCGGGCCGGGACCTCCTCGCCGGTCACCGGATCGTAAACCCCGGCAGGCTCAAAGTCGAAGACCCAGGTGACCTCCTGTTCCTTGCCGGTACCGCGCAGCATCAGCAGCTCTTCCATCCCGTTGTTGCTGCGGCTGGTCCGGTAAATCGAGCAGTTTTTGGCACTCTCCACATAGACCGACGGCCCGAACTTCGCGGCCAGACACCGCACCGCCTGCTCCGGATAGATCGAACTCCCGAAGCGGTACACCTCCCCTTTGCCGAGCTGCCTGCGGGTCAGCGCCGCCTTGCCGTCGCGCCAGCGGCCGATGACCTCCACGCCCGCTTCCGGTTCCAGATCGGCCGTGCCGCCCGCCGGATACTCGGGCCGGGCATGTGCCGGATAGGAGCCGGCCGACAGCAGCGGATTTTCCGTCACCGTGAACGGTCCGGGTTCCGAGCTCCGGAACACCGCCCGCGCCCCGGCCAGCGCCGCCGCCGGCTGAGATTCGGCGTTCACGAAATCGTGGCGCCCGCTCAGGCTGTTGAGAATCAGCACGCCACCGGCTTCCACATACTGCCGCAGCGCGTCGCACATTTCCGCGTCAAAGTTCAGCGTGCCCTCGTCGAGGATGGCCGCAAAACGTCCAAGTCCGCCCTCCCGGATCCGCACCTCGTCCAGCAGCGGCACCATTTCGCCGCCCCGGGTCGGATCCGGGCTGTACCGCCACACGGGCTGCCAGGCGAAGTTGTCGGCGAACCGGGTGTTGAGCGTCCCCCGGATCACCGCCAGCGGCGAGGCGGTGACCGATACCCGCCCCATCATCTTGATCTGCGGCAAATAGGACTCAAAAACCTGACGCTTTGCCGGATCGTTGACGATGTCCTGCGGCTGCATGAAGTAGTCGTGCGCGCTCTTGCCCATGTAGGCCAGCGAACTCCAGAACTCCTTGAAGTCCTGAACCGTCCGCATCGGGCCGCCCGGCTCCGAACTGTGCTGCACATCGCGGCTCAAACCGTAGGCTTTGGGCTCGGTGTAGAACCAGTTCGCCCCGGCCCCGGTGTGATGGGAGTATCCGCCGTACGCGGCTACCGTCTTCCAGCCCCAGGGGCTCGCCCCCCAGGCGTGCACCTTGATCGGCCGGTCGGGATCGACCGAGCGGATCGCCGCCAGGGTGCCGGCCACCGCCTGAGCCCGGGCCCAGTCGATGAATTCCACATTGTCGAAGAAGCGGGCGTTGAGTTTCGGGTCGGAACCGGGCATCGCCTCCTCCAGTTTCTTCCCGGTCAGGAAGATCGGCCCCACCGGCAGACCATCGGCGCAGCGCAGGGCCAACGTCAGCGTCTGATCCGGACCGATCAGGTCGGTGACGTCAAACTGGCCGTAGGTCAGCGCGGTGTGGAAGTTCGGCGCGATCACCGGCAGCGGCTGGCCGTTCACGAACAACTGCACGTCGCTTCCGGTCAGCGGCGCGACCGACAAATAGACCTTTTCCGGAAACCGTTTGCGGTCCACCGTCACCTTCCGCCGCATCCAGACCGGGGAACGCCGGTCCGGCAGCAGATAGGCCAGCGCCTCGCCGGGATAGTAAAACCGGAAAAAGCCGGAGTCGTCAAACTCCGGACTGCTCCACTGATCGAGGAATCCCCGCTTCTCCTCGTCGCGCCGGAACCGCCACTCGCCGGCCAGATCCTGCGAATCCGGCTCGCGGTAGCCGAACAGCGTGCGCCAGTCGAAGAGCTCCACCTCCTCCCAGTTGCGATAGTTGGTGCCGTACCGCCGGTTGACCGCGTCCAGATCGAGCTTGCGCACCTCCTTCAGAAACCGCACGAACTCCCGCTGGGCCATCGGGCCCCGGTAGCCGAAACGATCCCCGTCAAAGGTGTCGCCGATCTCGCCGTCCGGATCCAGCTGAGCCAGCAGCCGGGGGTTGTCCAGCGTATCGCGGATTCCGGCCAGATGGTTGGCGTTCTGCACCTCCCGCAACGGCGTCCCGGCCAGCATCCGCTCACCGTAGTAATTCCAGAGCGTGTACAAGTGCGGATTTGCGGTGTGAGTCCAGAAGGGGTTGCGGTTGTAGAGGTCCTGATGGTGCTCCAGCCACTCCACCCGCTGGAAATTCACGTCGTTGCGATCGAGAAAACTCCGGAAGTAGCGATCCTGATTGTTGTTTACCGCCAGTTCCGTGGTCGTCCACTGCGGCGACAGGAACTGAGAGTTCACCCCCAGCTCCGCCAGATAACGGGTAAAGTTATCCACTCCGGTCCGATGGGAGACCCGCTCCATATCCTTGAGCCGCATCCAGATCCCGATCGGATGGCGATCCCATTTGTTGAGATAGCGGGGGACCGCTCCCGGATTGCGCCGCAGCGGATTGCGCGGCACCAGGCGGGCCGCCCGCGCCCGGGCCCGGGCCGCGTCGTCGGAGACCAATACGGTCACCGTCTTCCCGTCCTGCTCGCCGAGCACATAGAGCGCACCGCCTCCGGCCAGCTCCAGATAGTCGAGCTCCTTCCCGTTCAGCTTGACGGTTTTGACCGCGTTCCCGCGCGTGAGCTCGTAATCGTCGAACAACTTCGACGCAAAACGGGCGGCCAGTTCCGGCGAGGTGAAGTTGAAACTCCGCAGTGCCACGCCATCCGCCTCGCGCCGTTGACTTTCAATCCGGCCATAGCCGCGCAGATGGTCGCTTGCCGCGAACAGAGAGAGCGTCAAGCCCGCCGAAATTGCCGCCACCAGTCCAAACTTCACATCGATCCTCCAGTCAAACTTGCTTCCCGGAGCCGGGAACTTCCAAATTCTACGCCGGATTCGCGCCGGAACTCTTCGGAAATTCCAGCTTGCCCGAAGTATACCATACTCCGACTCGGAGCCGTTTCAAGCAACAGGTTCCGGAAAATCGACGCCCGGATCAATGTCCGTGATGAAGCCACCGGAAGTGGCGGCCATCCGAACGGGGGGAACCGGCGGCAGCCGGCTCGCAATCGCGGCCGGAGCGGCCGGAGCGATACAGGTCCGGATCACAGGGCAGCCCCAGACTCCAGCGCAGAGGCTCCCGACAGGTCCGGTGACCGCCGCCCGCCTCGGGGAGACAACCGTAGAAACAGGCCAGTTCCCCGTCCGGAAACCGCTCGGCGGAACCGGGCCCGGCGCCGCTCCCGGCGCCCGCCGGATCCCGTACGCCCGTCCCCCGCGTCCCCCACCCGGGCAACGGCAGCAACAACACAACCGACGCCGAAACTACCGCCGCCAGCAACACCGCCAGCAGCCCCGCCATGGTGAATTTTTCCTGCCACATCTGCTCCGGCCGCTCCTTTCCCTCAAAATTTCACGACCCATTCACTGCGCCGCCGCCGGGAGTCCTCTCCGGCCCGGTCAGCGACACCAGAGCCAGGACTCGCCGTTGACCGTCAGATCGTGCATCACCCGGAACGGCTTGACTCCCACGCCGTAGAATCCCCGCAGACCGCCGGTATTGAAACGGACATGACCATCGGCGATCAACAAGTTCACGCCTGTCCTATGACGGTAGGAGACCCCCGTGATCCCCTGCTGATCGGGAAAAATCTCCGCATTGTTCAAACCGTTGATATTGTAAAACGAGGCATCCATCAACGCGATCAGCTGCGACGGAAAGGCGATTCGCTCGGACTTGATGGATGCGTAGTTGCTGTTGATCGCATCCCGCCAGCCGTCGCGGGTTCCGGTCCAGTCGCCATTGATCCCGTAGGAGGTGCCACCATCGGTATCCTTCCAGGCGATCTGCTTTTGCATCTTGTTGCTCGGACAGTGAAAAATCCCGAACTTCTTCTGATTCAGAGAGTGCGTCGTCAATTGCGACCGGACGTCGTCATCCGTCAGCCCCGGAATCAGCAGCCGGTAGAGCTGCCCGGGCCAGGAGTTGATCAAAACCAAATGGTCATCCCCCCAGTAGACGCCGGGAGTCATGCCGCGGTTGTCTCCGGTGTACATGTTCAGCAGCACCCCGAACTGCCGGAGGTTGCTCGAACATTTGGCCCGGTTGGCCTGCTCCCGTGCAGAATTCAACGCCGGCAGCAACATCGAGGCCAGAATCGCAATGATCGCGATCACCACCAAGAGTTCGATCAACGTAAATCCCCGTCTGCTCCACGCCATGGCTCCCCCCTTTCCCCGATTTTCACCGGGAGCTGGAATTTTTTTCTTGACCGTATTGATCTACCAATATTCCACAAAACAATTATAGAAGATTTTTTTTCCGATGTCAAGATCAAATGGGGAAAAAAAGCACCTTTCGCTCCGGTCGAGGGCACACAGCAGTGTGATGTGAGAACACGCCAACCCGCGTTGACGGGCGGGAAAAAGGAGGATCAGCGCCGACATTCGAGGCGGTCCAGCACCGGAATGCCGCCCAGGAACTCGGCCAGCACGGCCGCCTCCCGACGCAGCGCCGCCGCACCTCCATGATCGACCACCTGAACCCGGCTGCCGTCGCGCAACACCAGATTCAGCTCATGACTGAAAAACCTCCCCCCTTTGGAGGAGGAACACCGCTCGCTTAAAAGCTGCAGTGCCGCAATCTCATCAAAAGGGGTGTAACGGCCCAGCAGCTCCGCCGGTTCCGCCAGCTGTTCGGGACGGCGGCGATCACGCCAGAAAGCCCGATACGAGCGGTCAAACACGATCGGCACACTCAAGGACCGCCAGCACCAGACCCCGGCGCCCCCGAACAGCAGCGCCCAGAACCCCATCCCCGCCGCAGTCTTGCCGTCCCCCCGCCGGGCGGCGCAACCGGCAATCACCAGTCCGATCACTCCCCCGAACACAAAAATGCCGCAGAAAAAAAACGAACTTGCGCGGGGTCGGAACTCCAGCCGCTCCGGCCCCACCCGGTGCAATTGGTGCGATCGAAAGGAACAGCCGCCCCGTTTGAGCGGAGTCCATGCGGGTTCGGGCACCCCGGCGGGAAGCGCCGTCGTCGCGCCCTCTCCGTCCCGCGCCGCCGCCGGACCGTTCCCGTGCGACCGGGGAGATGGGTTCATGGCTCCTCTCCGACCAGTTTCCGGATGGTCGGCAGCATGGCCTCCATCCACCGTTCGTAGCCGACCGGGAGGATGTGACAGCCGTCGGCACTGCGCAACTCCTCGCGCAAGGTGCCGTCCGGATTCAGCCAGACCGAAGTCAGATCCAGAAAGAACACGTTCCGGTTATCGGCGCACCGGGCCAGCCCGGCATTGGTGGCGGCGGCCAGCGGCAACCGCCCCCGGGTCGGGAACAGCGACAGCAGGAGAATTTTAGACCCGGGCGTCCGGCGCCGGAGCTCGGCAATCAGCGCCTGCGTGCCTTCGATCAGCTCCGCCGCCGAATTCCGGGCGTTGTTGGTGCCGATCTCCACCACCACCAGTTTCGGCGGACGCTGCTCAAAGACCCCGTGTTCAACCCGCCAGAGGTTGTGCTGGATCCGATCCCCGGCAATCCCGAAATTGAGCGCCCGCAGCGGCGCCAGTCGGCTCCAGGTCCGACCCTCGTGCACAAACCCCTGCGTCAGCGAGTCCCCCAGAAACACCACCTCGGGCGCGTCGCGCAGCTGAGCCTGACACAGCTGCCGGTGCCCCCGCAGGAACGCTTCCGAAATCCAGCCGCCCCGCCCGAACTTGGGCTCGGCTTCGGTGGTCCGGTACTCCCGCACCGGATCGGTCGGAGCCGCCGGCTCGATTCCGGGCCACAGCGCTTCGACGGCGACGTGCCCCTTGACCTTCGCGCCGGAGACCGGGGCGAACTCCACCGTCACCACCTCGCCGGGACGGACCGCCCCCAGCGCCACGTTGGCCGGGAGCGCGGTCGCCGCCAGTTCCCGGACGGTTTGACCGTTCCGGACAATCCGCACGCCGGTGCCCGGCGCCGCGGCGAGATTGGTCAGCCACAAGTTCGGCACCTCCGCCGCCGCCGACCAGCGGTAACGCAATCCTCCGGCCGCGTCCGTTTCCCCGCCGGGATTGACCGCCAGAATCCGGCGCAGCACCCGGCCCTCCCGCAGGATCCGCAGTTCCGCCGCCAGCGCCTCGGGCGTGGTCGGCGCGGGGGCGGCGGCCGCCGCC
>CASFRF010000031.1 GCA_949297015.1 uncultured bacterium | reverse complement strand
CCGTGGCGGCCCTGCATCGGGAAGTATTTGAAATCTCCGACGTAGACCAGCGAGGCGGTGGTCAGCTGCCGGACGTTGCTCTTGCAGACCGCCCGGCGACCCTGTTCCCGCGCTTTGTTCAGCGCCGGCAACAGCATCGAGGCCAGAATGGCGATGATCGCAATCACCACCAGCAACTCAATCAGGGTGAAGCCACGCACCAGGTTGATTCGATCAGATCTTCTGCTCATCATGAATACTCCTGTCTGAAGATGTGATTCAATGCTACATGTTTCCTGTTTTTAACATTATAGTGGAAAGAGGGTAATTTGTCAAGAGTTGGTGGTAAAAAAAATGAAAATTGCATGTTTTTCGGTCGTCGCGAGGGAGGTTCGGCCCTCGGCGCGCGGTTTTTTCCCAAAAAAAACGTTTTTTTTGATTTCGAGAGTTGCAAAGAAGGCGGAGTCGCATTATATTAGTTAGGAAACTAGGAAGGAGGGTTGCCCATGGCGGACGAGAAACGGGATCTGGTCGGAACCATTGCGCGGTTGGCCCGGGGCGTGGAGCGGTTGTGTGACCGCAGCATCCGCTTTGCCGGTTGCACGGGGAGTCAGTCGCGCGTTCTTTGTTACTTGATCATCGCGACGCAGGATCAGGACGTCTTCCAGAAGGATGTGGAACGGACCTTCGGCATCCGCTCCTCCTCGGTCACCGGGCTGTTGCAGGATCTGGAGGCGGCCGGTTTCATCCGGCGCGAGGCGGTGGCCGCCGACGCCCGGCTGAAGCGGATCGCGCTGACCGACAAGACCCGACAGCTGCAGACCGAGATTCTGGAAAATCATCAGCGGATTGTGGAAAAACTTCAGGGCGCCCTCTCCGAAGAGGAGCTGGAACGTTTTCTGGACTGTTGCGTGACGATCACCGCCAACGCCGCGAACCCCTGACCGCAAGGGCGAGGTTTCAGGCGTTTTTTCAGGAGTTTATTTTTTGTTTCCTAACTAACAACATGACGCGCCGCGGCGCGGTTTTTTCAGGATCTATATTCTTTGTTTCCTAACTAATAATAAAAATGACAACCAGAGCCGATGTCCTCGAGCGGTCGTTATTGACGGTCCGGAGGCGACGGAGTGGGGAAGGAGCGTGAGAGCATGAGAAGTCGATTGTTGAAAATGACCGGAATGGTCCTCGGTTGGGGCGTCGCCGCGCTGACGGCGTCGGGGGCGGCGCCGGGGGAGGCGCCGTCGGTGCGGGTGGAGACCGTCACCGAGCTGACCCGGAGCGACCCGACAGTCTACGTCGGGACGGTGGCGGCGTCAGAGACCATCGAGGTGGTGGCGCGGGTCAGCGGCACCCTCTGGGAGGTGGCGTTTGAGGAGGGGAGTCTGGTGAAGAAGGACGATCTTCTGTTCCGGATCGAGGATACGATCTACCGCGAGAATGTGAACGTCGCCCGGGCCACCTTGAATCAGACGCTGGCGGAGTTGAAGTACGCCGAAAAGGAGCGGGAGCGTTACCGGAAGCTCTTTGAATCCCAAGCGTCGGCGCAGACGACCTACGAGAGCGCGGTCCGGACCTACGAACTGTACGCGGCGAAGCGGGACGAGGCGCAGGCCAATCTGGCGCTGGCGGAGAACGATTTGTCCTACACCCGGATTTTCTCGCCGATCAACGGTCAGATCGGGGAAAACCAGTACAGCAAAGGGAACTACATCACCCCGGAGAAGGGGACGCTGGTCACCATTGTACAGTACGATCCGATCCAGATCAAATTCGCCATGAGCGAGGCGGATTTCTTCCGCCACAGCCGTAACGGGACGCTGTCGGAGGCCGGGCTGGAGCTGCTGCGGGCGGACGGCAAGCCGTTCCCGGGAAAGGTCCGGGTGAGGTTCATCGACAATCGGGTCGATCCTGACACCGGTACGCTGCAGATCGAGCTGGAGGCGGAGAATCCGGAGCGGGAACTGATTCCCGGCGGCTATGTCAACGTCCAGTTCAGCGAAATCTTCGAGCAGCCGCTGCCGGCGGTCCGGGTCACGGCGCTGATGACCGACGGCCACGATCACTATGTGTATGTGGTGGGGCCCGACCAGCGGGTGGAGCGGCGCAAGGTGGTCACCGGGCCGCTGGTCCGGGACCGGCAGGTGATTCTGGAGGGCTTGAAGCCCGGCGAGACGGTGATCGTGGGCGGACTCAACAAAACCCGGCCGGGCGGCGTGGTCAACCCGGTGCTGACGACGCCTGCGAAGTAAGGAGGTGGTTCGATGTTTTCCGATATTTTCATTCACCGCCCCCGGTTTGCGCTGGTCATTTCGCTGTTCCTGATGCTGGGGGGGATTCTCTGCCTGTTCCGGCTGCCGATTGCGGAGTATCCGCAGATTTCACCGCCGTCGGTGATGGTGATGGCCTCCTATCCGGGGGCCAGCGCCGAGGTGATCGCCGACACCGTGGCGTCGCCGCTGGAATCCGAGGTCAACGGCATCGAGGATATGATCTATTACTCCTCGCAGTCGGACAATCTGGGCAATTACACGCTGACTCTGACCTTCAAGTCGGGGTCGGACGAGGATATGGCGCTGGTCAATGTCAACAACGCGGTCAAGCGCGCGGAGCACGCGCTGCCGACCGACATGGTGAACAACGGCCTGACCGTGGTGAAGCGCTCCAGCGACATGCTGGCGGTGGTGTCGGTCTACAGCGACAATTCCGAACACAGTCTGCTGTATCTCAGCAACTATGTGAGCATCAATCTGAAGGATGCCTTGGCCCGGATCGACGGCATCGGGCAGGCGGTGGTCTTCGGCGAACAGGAGTACAGCATCCGGATCTGGCTCGATCCCTACAAGATGCGGGCCTATTCGATCAGCGACGAGGAGATCCGCTCCGCCGTCGCCAGCCAGAATCTTCAGGCTGCCGTCGGTTCCGTGGGCACCGAGTCGAGCAGCCGCTGGATGCAGTTCAAGGTCAACGCGAAGGGGCGGTTGAGCACGCCCGAAGAGTTCGGGCAGATCGTGGTCAAGTCCGGCCCGGATGGGCGGCAGGTCCGGCTCTCGGACATCGCCCGGGTGGAACTGGGGGCCGAAACCTACAACAGCGCCGGCACCTACGACGGACGGCCTTCGGTCCAGCTGGCGCTGTTCAAATTGAATGACGCCAACGCGCTGGAGATCATGTCCCGGGTGCGTGCCGAACTGACGAAACTGGCCGAAAACTTCCCCGAAGGCATGCACTGGCAGGTCGCCTACGACTCCACCAAGTTCATCAAGGTCTCGATGGCGGAGATCGTCGAGACGCTGATCATGACCTTTGTGCTGGTGGTGGCGATCACCTATCTGTTTTTGCAGGACTGGCGGGCCACCATCATTCCGGCGGTGACCATTCCGGTCTCGCTGATCGGCACGTTTTTGTTCCTCTATCTGCTCGATATGAGCATTAACACGCTCACCATGTTCGCGCTGATTCTGGTGATCGGCTCGGTGGTCGACGACGCGATCTGCGTCACCGAGAACTGTACGCGGTTGATCGACGAGGAGCACCTCTCGCCGCTGGACGCCGCCATGAAGACCATGCGGCAGCTGACCGGCGCGCTGATCGCGACCACACTGGTGGTGGTGGCGATCTACGTGCCGATCATGTTCTACGGCGGCATGGTCGGCGCGATCTACACTCAGTTTGCGGTGACCATGTGCATTGCGCTGTGTCTGTCCACGGTCAACGCCATGACCCTGAGTCCGGCGCTCTGCGCGCTGGTGCTGCGTCCGAGCCGGGAACCGCGCGGACTCTTCCGCTGGTTCAATTGCGGGTTGACCTGGACGAGGAGCCTCTATCTGGCCTGCGGCGGACTGCTGGTGCGCCGACTGCTGCTGACGGTGGTGTTGCTGGGCGTGATTCTGTTCTGCAACGGCTACTTCTTCAACCAGCTCCCGACCGCGTTTTTGCCGACCGAGGACAAGGGTGCGCTGCTCTGCGAAATCAAGCTGCCCGCGGGGGCTTCGCTGCCGCGGACCGAGGAGGCGCTGGCCGAGGTCTCCGAGCTGATCCGCGACATTCCGGGGGTCAGCACCATCACCACCGTGCCCGGGCGTTCCCTCACTTCGGGGGAAAGTGAGAATCTGGGGTTGCTGATCGCGGATCTCACGCCGTGGGACGAGCGGACCACGCCGGAGACTCAGATCTCCGCCATTCAGGAGGAGATGATCCGACGTTGCCAGTCGCTGCCGGACGCCACCTTCAACGCCTTCGTGCCCCCGGCGATCATGGGACTCGGAGCCACCGGCGGGGTGACCTTTTCGCTGCAGGCGACCGGTGACCAGAGCTCGCAGGAGCTGGCGCAGACCGCGAACAATCTGCTGTCGAAAATTCTGGAGACCGGCAAGGCGGTCTACGCCTTCTCCTCCTTCGACGCCGACACGCCGATGCTGTTTCTGGACATCGACCGGCGCAAGGCCGAGGCCATGAAGGTGCCGGTGAGTTCCATCTTCCAGTCGCTGCAAAGCCAGCTGGGGTCCTATTACATCAACGACTTCAACAAGTTCGGGAAGACCTACAAGGTCAAGACCCAGCTCTCGCCGGAGCTCCGGGAGAACCGCAACATCATCAGCCAGCTGCAGGTGACCGGCAGCAACGGCGCGGAGATCCCGATCAGTGCGTTGGCGACGCTGCGCTGGGAGCTGGGGCCGCGTCAGGTCGAGCGCTTCAACATGTTCCCGGCGGCGGGGATCAACACCCAGAGCATCGCCGGGTTCAGTTCCGGGGAGATGATGACGCTGGTCCAGCAGCTGGTCCGCGATAACCTGACCCGGGACTACCAGATCAGCTGGAGCGACATGAGCTATCAGGAGAGTCAGAACGAGGGGCGGATCGTCTCGCTGCTGCTGATTTCGCTGCTGGTGGCGTATTTGTTCCTGGTGGCGCAGTACGAGAGCTGGACCATGCCGATTTCGGTGATGCTCTCGGTCTCCACCGCCACGCTGGGGGCCATTCTCGCCTTGAAATGTTTCGGCATTCCGCTGAACATCTACTGCCAGCTGGGGTTGCTGATGCTGATCGGGCTGACCGCGAAGACCGCGATTCTGATGGTCGAATTCTCCAAGCAGGAGCGGGACGGCGGCGCCTCGATTGCGGAGGCGGCGCTGAACGGCATGCGGGTCCGTTTCCGGTCGGTAATGATGACGGCGCTCTCCTTTGTGATCGGCGTCTTTCCGATGGTGGTCGCCTCCGGAGCGGGGGCCGGCGGGCGTCAATCCATTGGCGTGACCACCTTCTGGGGAATGTTGGTGGCCACGGTACTGGGTATGATGTTCATCCCCGGACTCTACGCCCTCTTCCAGCGCGCGGCGGAAACGGTCAGCGGCTGGTGTCACCGGGGGCGTCCGGCGGCGGAAATAGTGAAATCCGGAAAGGAGGCATGATGAGGAAACGGAATCGTGAAGTGGAGTTCGTGCTGGTGGCTCCGACCGGCAGCCGGGTATCGGTGGCCGGCACCTTCAACCAGTGGGATCCGGAGGCGCTGCCACTGGCGGACCACAATGGCGACGGCGTGTTCCGGGGGCGGCTGGAGCTCGCCCCCGGGGCGTACGAGTACAAGTTCGTGGTCGACGGCGCCTGGATCCTCGATGAAGGCAATCCGGACTTTGCCGCAAATGACTTCGGCACACTCAACAGCGTTTTGAAGATCTGAAACGGAACCCCGGAGTGGGGCCGGAATTGCCCAAGGAGAGAAAAATGCGGATTATCACCATGGCCCGGGAACTGGGCGCGCTCGAACCGGAGCAGGAGGAGGAACTCTGTCGGGTGCTGAAGGTGCGGCCGGTGGGACGGGCCCGACTGGAAACCCGTTTCCGGAAGCTGGGACTGGGGACGGAGCTCAGCCGGCGTCTGGATGAGCGGAAACCGGGGGTGACGGACACCCTGTTCAGCCGTACCGAACTCTATTTCGAGACGTTGCGCCTTGCGATTCTGGAGGAGGCGGTTCAAACGCCGGTGGCGCTCATCGGGCGGGGAGCGAACTTTCTGCTGGAGGAGCTGACCGGTTGCCTGCGGCTGCGCTTCGTCGCCCCGTTGCGGCTCCGGATTGAACGGATCGCCCGGCTCCGGGGCTGCGGCAGCGAGGAGGCGGCGG
This sequence comes from uncultured bacterium, assembly GCA_949297015.1. GTDB lineage: Bacteria > Verrucomicrobiota > Lentisphaeria > Victivallales > Victivallaceae > CASFRF01. The sequence continues at coordinate 692 of CASFRF010000031.1, read as the reverse complement.
GCATGGTCCGGAAAAACGATCGGGAACGCCAAGGCTTCTGCGGTTACTATTACCGGAAAAACTGGTCGGATCCTGCCGCCTACGATCTGGTGCTCAACACCGGCGAGCTGGACTGGACCGGGCTGACGGCGTTTTTATCCCGGTTGTCCGTGCTCCGGCCGGACCTCGATTCCCGGGAAGACCGGAAGTTGCAGGATGCCCTGCTGGAACAGCGCGTGCGCTACACGCTGCGCATTGTCGAGCGGCTGAATATCCAATTTCTGGAGGTCGTGTGCACGGAGGGCGAGGTTGAACTGCGCGGGTGTGTCCCCTCGCAGTCCATGGCGCAGCGGATTGAACGGCTGGTCCGGGCGCTTGACGGCGTGAAGACCCTCCGGAACCGGCTGACGGTGGTGCTGGCGGAGCCTCCGCACCGGCTGATGTAGCGGGCACCCGGATCAGGGGACCGGGTCCGGCACATAGCCGCCGTCGGCGTTCCGCCGGAGCCGGACCACGCCGGGGAAGGGCAGATGCATGCCCGCGAGCGGCAGTTGGCGGCTGACCGCCAGGTCGTAAAAACGGCGGCGGGTCGCTGTTGCCGTCGCCGGATCCTGATCGTAGGTGGCGCAGAGCTCCGGCCGGGGGAACTGCAGCGCGGCGGCGTGCAGGAGGTCGCCCACGATCAGCAGCGAGTCGGTCGCGAAGACGGTGTG
>CASFRF010000030.1 GCA_949297015.1 uncultured bacterium | reverse complement strand
CGCCAGCAGCGCCGGGACCACCGCCGGATCGCGCCGCCGCTCCAGCGCCACCGCCGCGGCGTACCGGATCCGCCAATCGGGGTCCCGCAACGCGGCGACCGCATCCTCCGCGCCGTCGAGCAGCGCGGCCATTCTCTCCTGCCGTTTCATGCCAACTCCTCCGCCGGCACGAACCAGTGTTCCGCGCCGCATTGAATGTTCAACCCTTCCGCCCCGAGTTCAACCTCCGGTTCCGGCGACACCTCCTCACGCAGCAACCGGACCGGGCCGCCGAAGCGGATTCCCAGATCGCCCTCGGCGGTCATCGGCACCTCGGTGCGCACCGTCACTTCCACCTCGCCCGGCGGCAGCTCCAGATCCAGCGCCAGCAGCCGCGCCGCGCCGAAGTGCGCCTGCAAGTCGAGCTCCCGATCGTTCAACCACGCCGCCGGTTGCACCAGCCCGCGCGGCAACCGCAGGAAATAACGCCCGTCCGCCGGAATTTGAAGTTTCTTCCGGTAGAACCAGACCGGCCCCACCGGCACCGGCGCCAGCATGAAGGCGGGCCGGGTGAACGGCAGCACCAGCCCGGAGGCGCTCAGCGCATCCGCCGAAGTCGCCACCTGCCAGTCCGCCGACTCGTCGGCGACCACCCGGCGCTCGTTCACCGGGAAGGCCAGCCAGCGCCAGTGAATCGATTTGCCGCGGCCGCGGAAATCGGCCAGCAGCGAATACCCCTCCAGCCGGTTGGGATAGCCGTCGACCCGTTCGACCTTGAGCTCCGCCGGGCCGACCACCGGAATCAGGTGCAGCCGCACCCCTTCGGCGGTGCGGATGGCCACGCCGCGCTTCGCGGGGATCCGCTCCGGCCGCAGAAACCAGCGGGCGGTTACCGTATGTTCCTGCTCGAGCTCCAGATCGTCGCTGATCAGCCAGAAGCGCTCATCCCGGAGCCGGGAACTCCGCCGGACGCTGCGGATTCCGGGCCAGTGCTGGGCGTAGAGCTCGGTCACCTCCCCGGCGAGCAGCTTCCGCTCCGGATCGAAGGCCAGAAGTTTGCCCCCGAGCCGTCCGGAACGGGGGCGCAGCCCTTCACGGTCATCGATCAGAATGACGTTGTGAGCCCCGGCGCAGCCCTCGCCGAACCAGCTGCGGGTGATCCCGAAGTCGAGCCCCGACCGGTCGATGAAGGCGTCCTCGAAATGGAACCGTTCACACTCGCGGGTCGCCACGCCGTCGATCAGCAGCGGACTGCCCCAGGCCTCCAGAATCAGGCTGTTCGGGTTGACGTGTTCCCGGATCGGCAATGCCGAGCCCGGATCCCACCACTGCATCAGAGCCAATTGCCGATCCGCGCTGAACAGTGCGCCGCCGAGCTCCGGCTCGCACCAGTTTTCAAACCCGGTGCCGGGCGCGGCCTCGGGCTGCCAGATCAGGGTCCAGACCCAGTCGTCGAAGCCCCAGGCGATCTTCAGATCGGTATTGGCCGCGGCGGCCAGATTCAGGAGTTCATGCCCGTAGCCAGAACCGGTCCGGGCGGTCAGATAGGCGATCGTCGCGCGCGAGGGCCAGGTGTAGCCGTAGTGGTCGTAGGGATGGAGCAGTCCGCTGGGCAGCCACTCCCGGCGGATCATTCGCAGGACCGGCTCCGCCTCCGGGAAGTAGTCGTGACCGGTCGCCAGCCGGAGCAGCTCCAGCGACAGCGAAGTGCCGATTCCGACCACATAATCCATGTAGGTGCTGCCCTCCCCCGAGTAGCCCGAAGCGGCGTGTTCGGCCAGCAGACCGGGCAGCCGCCGGAACCCGTCCTCGCCCAGGCGCCGGGCCAGGGATCCCAGCTCCGGCTCGTCTCCGAACAGATAGCCGAAGAGCGCGTTGGAAAAACACAGCGACAGGGTCTGATTGTCGCGGCACTCCGGCTCCGGCTTGGTCCGCATGCCGTAGAAGAAATTGATGAACTGAAACTCCATCAGCTGCCCGAGCAACGACTCCCGCTCACGGGGCTCCCAGCCGAAGACCTCGTCGATCAGCTTGAAGTAGAGACTCCAGCGGGCGTGCGGGAAGGCGAAGCACCAGAAGTGGAACTGCACGCCCATGCCCAGCTGCTCCTGCTCCAGCGTGCCGACATAGCGCCGAATCTGCCGCCGGGCCGCCTCCACCAGCTCTGGTTCGCCGGAGACCACCGCGGCAAAGGGACACAGCCAGGGGAAGGCGTCGGGATTGCCCCGGGCCAGCGTGTGGACCGTCTGCCAGAGGGCTCCGGCCGCGGTGTCGGACCGCGCCAGTTTTCGTTTCAACGCCTCCAGGTTTCCGAGAAATTTCAGCGCCCGCTGTTCCATAACCGTCTGTTGCTCCTCCGCAGTTGCTTTCCGATGATGGCACTCCGACTTCATGAGCGAAATGTAACCGGGCACCGGGGGCTTGTCAAGCCTCGGGGGGAACTTTTTTGTTTCGGAAAATTGAATCATTCCCGGTTGCAAAAAATGATGTCCGGCGCTACAGTACTGAAGAGTCTTATTCGGAAAAAAGTGCCAAACCAGACAGCGGTGCCTTGCATTATGGAACATCAAAACCGGACCTCGGAATCCCATCGCGATTTCCCCACCATCACCGTGCAGGAGGGCTACGGCCGGACTCGCGAAGTCGTGATCGACCGTGAACTTCTGATCATCGGGCGCGACAACGACAGCGACATCATCATTGCCGAAACCAACGTCTCGCGCCACCACGCCGCGCTGCGCAGCACGCCCGAAGGCGTGTTTGTCGAGGATCTGGGCAGCGCCAACGGTACGTTCGTCAACTCCATGCCGATCGTCCAGACCCGGATCAAGCATCTGGACGTCATTCAGATCGGCACGGCCATGCTGGTCTTCAACGACCCGAACAACCCGGTGATCGCCACCGCCGCCGCGCCGGTCCGCGAACAGGCGGATTCGGAGTTCACGTTCGACTCCTTCCACCGGGTAATCCACCAGCTGGAAGAGAACATCGGCGTGGTGTTCAAAGGCAAGCCCGAAGTGATCCGCCGGTTGCTGGTCTGCCTGATGGCCGACGGTCATCTGCTGATCGAGGATGCTCCGGGCGTCGGCAAAAGCATTCTGGTGCAGGCGCTGGCCAAGTCGATTCAGGCCCAGTACCGCCGGATCCAGTTCACCCCCGACATGCTGCCCAGCGACATCACCGGGGCCAACATCTACGATGAGAAGTCCGGCCAGTTCCGGTTCATCCCCGGTCCGATCTTCGGCAACGTGATCCTGGCCGACGAGATCAACCGGACCACCCCGCGTACCCAGTCGAGCCTGCTCGAATGCATGTCCGAATCGGTGGTCACCGTCGACGGCCGGGGGCATGTGCTGCCCAAACCGTTCTTCGTGGTGGCCACCCAGAACCCGGAGGATTACCACGGGACCTATCCCCTGCCGGAACCGCAGCTCGACCGCTTTTTGATGCGGCTCTCCATCGGCTACCCCGAGCCGGCGGCGGAGCGGGAGATTCTGACCTCGCAGGAGGGGAGTCACCCGTTGTCGCGGATCTCCTATGTGATCAAAGGCTCGGACATCGTCCACTGTCACGCGCTGGTGCGTCGGGTCACGGTCTCCGACGCCATCAAGGACTACATCATCGAGATCGTCAACGCCACCCGGAGACACCCGGCACTGACCAACGGCTGCAGTCCGCGCGCCGCACTGGCACTGATGCGCACCAGTCAGAGTCTGGCCGCCTACTCCGGCCGGAACTACGTCACCCCGCGCGACGTGCGGGAACTGGTCAACGTGGTGCTGGCCCACCGGCTGCGGCTCAAACTGCGCCATCAGGGTGAGTGGCACCGGGTCGAAAACGTGCTCGACGCCATTGTCGCGGAGATTCCGTTGAAGAACGAGGACGCCCGTTCATGATCGTGGCGCTGCCGACCTCGCGCGGAGTTCTGATCCTGCTCCTGACCGGCGGCGCGGTTGCCGTGGCGCTGATCAATATCGGGCTGGCAACCGCGCTGGCGGCGTCCTCTCTCGCCGGGCTGGTGCTGGCCAGTTTTCTGATGGCGCAGTTCTCACTTTACGGCCTTCGTCTGGAGCGCCGCCCCAACCGGGACGGCAGCTGCAACGCCGAAATCGAGCTGCCGCTGGCCATCCGCAACCGGACCTGGTGGTTCCGGCAGGCGACGGTCCTCACCGAAAAGTGCCCCTTCGCCCCCGGCGGCGTACTGCACACCGCGGTGCCGCCGCTGGCCCCGCAGGAGGAGCTGACGCTGTCCCGAAATCTGACCGCGGTCAAACGCGGGCACTATCTGCTGTCGGCGATCCGGCTGGCCGGAGGCGACCCGGCCGGGCTGTTCCGGCGGACCCGGTATTTCCGACTGCCGGGAGAGGTCATGATCTACCCCGCGATCACCCGGTTGAACGGAGCCAACCTGCAATTCCCGGGCAGCGGCCTGCCCAGCCACGACGGGCGGCCGCTGGGGCACTCGGGCCAGGGACAGGAGTTCTTCGGGCTGCGCCCCTATCGCCCCGGGGACGAGATCCGCTTCATTCACTGGAAGGGTACCGCCGCCAAAGGGGAGCTGATGATCCGGGAGTTCGAGGCCAACACCGTCGATCGCATCACCGTGGTGCTGGACACCTTCGACCACGCCGTCGGCCGCGATCCGCGGGAGAACAATCTGGAGTTCCTGATCTCGGCGGCCGCCAGTCTGGCCGTTTATTTAAGCGAAATGTACTGCCAGGTGTACTTCTTCGCCGCCGACGGCGATCAGAATGAGCTGCTGCGACTCTCCGGCGACGCCTCAGGCCTGTGCCGGAAGCTGCTGGAGACGTTGATGCAGCTCACCCCCTCGCAGCTGCCCCTGCCCGAACTGCTGAACGAAGTGCTCGAAGCCATCCCGCCCGGCTCGGTGGTCTATGTTCTGAGCCTGAGCGCCGAAGCGGAGTGCCAGCGCAACTTTGAGCTGCTGCTCGACCAGGACTGCGAAATCCGCTGGATCTGGGCGCCGAAACTCAATTTCCCGATCGTCGATCCCGACTGTCCGCGCATTCTCTACCCGGAAAAGCTCCAGTTGCCCGGGCACTGCGCCGTCAAACCCCGGATCGTCAACTATCAAACCCAACTGCCGGAGCTGCTGAAACGGTGAAACCGACAATCCTCAAAGAGCTCTGGCGACGGTGGCGCCCCTCGCGGCGGATCGTCGATCATTCGCGGCGACGCCCCGGGCCCGAACGTCTGCCGCAGCACTGGGCCTACGCCGCCTGGTTCACCTGCGCCATACTCGGAGCCTTGTGGCAGCACGGCCACCCCACCTTCACCCTCACGATTCTGGCGCTGATTCCACTGCTGACGGCGCTGGCCTATGTGCCCTACCGGCTGCTGCCCTCGGGCTTCCGCTTTCTGCTGCAGTTGCTGACGGTGGCGGCGGCGGGGCTCTGGCTGCTGTTCCGAATGCGCCACAACGTTCCCATCGACAAGGCGATGGCCGAACTGCTGGCGCTCTCCGGACTGAGCTTCCTGATGGCCCAGACGGCGCGGGATTACGGGTACTTGTTTGCCATCGGGATCATACTGCTGCTGTACGGTACGCTGTTGCCCCGGGCCACCTATCTGATCAGTTTCGGCGTCGGGCTAATACTGCTGCTCTATTTATTGTACTGCAACCGGATCCGTTCGCTGGCAGGCGCCCCGGATCTGGCCTCGCCGCGCAGCATTCTGCGCCGGAACTGGCATTTCATCATCCTGCATCTGGGGTTGAGCACGGTGTTTTTCTATCTGATTTTCTCGCTGCTGCCGACCCGGCCCACGGCTACCCGCGGCATCTTTGCCGTATCCTTTCTACACAACAAGGAGTCGCTGCTGCCGGTAAATCTGCAGCAGTGGCTGGACCAGGAGAAGACCACACAGGCGCCGACCGGACAGCGTATTATCCGCACCGGCAAACCCGACTCGCTGGGCAGCACCGGAACGCCGCTGAACCTCCGGGATCAGCAGTCTCCGCCGGCCGGCAGCGCCACCGACGGCGGCAGTGCACCGCCGGGGAACGAACTGGTCTTCCGGGTCAAATCCCCGCTCAAGCTCTATCATCTGGCCCAGCTTTACGATCTGTACGACGGCACCAAGTGGACGGTCAGTCCCCAGTTGCTCCGGGGACGCATCCGGCAGCGGCGGCTGCCGGAACAGAGGCTGATCTTTCAGGATGTGGCCCAGCACTACACCATTTTCCAATGGTTCGGTCCCAAGCTGTACGCGGCCTTCCGGCTGTTTTCGATCGAGCCGCTCGATTCCCGAAACGAGGTCGACGTTCAGCACACCGCCTTCAATGCGCAGCTTGCCGGCAAGCACTATCCGCAACTTCCATTCCGCTATCAGGCCATCAGTCGGATCGTTACCTCGCTGCCCCGGCCCGATCTCTCTTCCGAAGACCTGCCGAAGATACCGATCGACCGCTGGGATGAGCTGCTGCCGCGCCGCCATTACCTGAAGTTGCCCCGAGACCAGATTTCCCGGCGACTGCGGGATCTGGTCAGCGAGCTGACCGCCGGAGCGGAAGACGATTATGACCGGGCCCTGCGGCTGCGCGACTATCTGCGCAACAACTTCAGCTACCGGCAATTTTCGGATCCGGTTCCGGCGGGCAGAGAGACCGCGGATTTCTTCGTGTTCGAACTCAAATCCGGACACTGTGAGTACTTTGCGCTGACGCTGGCGGTGATGGCCCGGATCGCCGGACTCCCGGCCCGGGTGGCCACCGGCTTCTCGCCGGGCGACTACAACACGCTGAACAACACCTTTGAGGTCTACGAGAAACACGCCCACGCCTGGACCCAGATCTTCATCGAAAAGTACGGCTGGCTGACCTTCGACGCCACGCCCCCCGGCGCGGTCGAATCACGCACCAAGCCGCTGGCTCTCGGCCGGTTGCGCGATCCCTTCGGCGACGAATGGCGGGTCACGCCGCCGGAGCTGACCCGGCAGACGCTCGAAACGGTCCGCAATGCCTTTTTGCGCTCGCTGGAGGAGGCAGGCGAACTGGAGGCGACTCCGACCGAACAGGCCCTGGCCCGGATGATGCAGGCCGAAGAGCAACTGCGCGAACAGGTCCGCGACGCCTACCACCAGGTCGCCCGGGAGATTCAACCCACAACTCCTCAGACTTCTCCGATCCGCCGACTGCGCGAGCAACTGACCGAACTCGGCAACCGGGTTCGCACCGGATTGCGGCAGTTTGGCGGTTTTCTTCTGCAACACTACCCCGGACTCTGCGCCCTGCTGCCAATGGCGGCGGCGGGAATTCTGTTTTGCCGATTGTTCCGCCGGGAGCGGCGCAAGCGGCGGCTGCAGACCGCGCTCCGGGATCAGCTGAGCCGATCCACCGCGGCCCTCCGGTCACGGCGCCACCGCGACGCCGTGACCGCCACCTACCGGGCCGCCCGCATCCTGCTGGAGCTGGCCGGGAAACCGCGCCAGCGCAACGAGGAATTGCTCGCCTACGCCGAGCGCCTGGGACAATCCCGGCCGATCCTCGCGCAGCTGCTGCTGCCGCTCTTCCAGAACTTCTATCAGGTGGCCTACAGCGAGGAGTCACCGGAGCGGGAAACCGCGCTCCGGATGTTGCGCCGGGTCCGGGCACTGCGCCGGGAACTGCGCCCGGAGCTGCCGCCCCCGCCCCGCCGGAGGCGACTATGACCCGAACCCGGAAAATCCTGATCGCCGCCGCGCTGACGACCATGCTGAGCGGCGGTGCAATGCTGCTCTGGGCTCATCGCCGGGTGGCCGCCGCCGGAGACCGGATCTATCAGGATCCCGCAACCGTGGAGTTCCGCCCGGTGGGGCTGGTGCTCGGAACCGCGCCCCGGCTCGCCAACGGCATGACCAATTTGTACTTCCGCTATCGGATGGAGGCGGCGGCGGAACTCTACCGGGCCGGGAAGGTGCGGAAACTGCTGGTCTCGGGCGATCACCACCGCCGGGATTACAATGAACCGCTGGCCATGTGCCGGGCGCTGGAGGAACTGGGCGTGCCGCGACAGGATATTGTGCTGGACTACGCCGGTTTCCGGACGCTCGACTCGGTGCTCCGGGCCCATCTGGTCTTCGGGCAGCGCCGCTTTACGGTGATCAGCCAGCAGTTCCACTGCGAACGGGCGCTCTATCTGGCGCAGCGCTACGGTCTGGACGCCATCGGTTTCGCCGCCAGGGAGGTTCCCTCCCGCTATCACCGGCGCAGCGCACTGCGGGAAATCCCGGCCCGGTTGCTGGCGGTGATTGACGCGGCGCTCGGGCGGCAACCGCACTTCCCCGGGCCGCCGGAGCCGATCCGGCTGACCGATACCCGGCCGGCGCCCCCGCCCCACCGGGAGCAAAACCCAACCGCCCCTCCGGGCGTCTGACTCTGCAACCCAAGGAGAGATCTGCAATGAAAGTGGCACAATGCTGGGACGACAGCGTACTGAACGACCTCAAAGTCATGGAGCTCTGCCGAAAATACGGGGCCAGGGCGACCTTCAACCTCAACCCCGGACTGCTGGACCGGACCTCGCGCAAACTGGGCTGGGTCTACCGGGGCTTTGAGGTCCGGCGCTTCTCGCAGGCCGAACTGACCGACGTTTACGAGGGCTTTCAGGTCGCAAACCACACCATGACGCACCCCGATCCGACCAAGATCACGCCCGAGGAGTTCCGGCGCGAGGTGATGGACTGCCGGCACTTTCTGGAGGACGCCTTCCAGCGCGAGATCCGCGGCTTCGCCTGGCCCTACGGCGCCTACAACGACGCCTGCCTCGCCATCGCCCGGGAGTGCGGTCTGGCCTACGGCCGGACCACGCTCAACACCGACCGGGTGCTGCCCGCGGCCGAGCCGCTGACGCTCCACTCCAGCTGCCACTTCCAGAATCCCGACTTCGACCGGATCCGGGAGCGGGCGCGCGAAAGCGGCGTCTTCTATTTCTGGGGACACAGTTACGAGATGATGGACGATCCGGCGCTGTTCGCCGCCTACGAGCGGCAGCTGGCCACGCTCGCCGAAGATCCCGAAGTCGAGTGGGTCGATGTGATCGACCTGGTGCGCTGAGCCCTACACCGGCAGACCGCGTTCCTGGAAAATCGCCTTCGCCGCCGCCAGCTCGCAAGCCGTCGGCTCCGGGCAGTCGGCCAGCGGATAAGCGATGCCGAGTTCGCGGTACTTGAACGCCCCGAGCTGGTGGAAGGGCAGCAGCTCCACCCGCTCCAGACAGCGGTAGGGGCGCAGCAGTTCCGCCGTCGCGATCAGTTGCTCCGGCACCAGCGTCCAGCCCGGCACCAGCACCTGCCGCAGCCAGACCGGCTTGCCCGTCTGTTCGAGGTAGTCGAGCGTGGCGAGCGTTTCGGCATTGCCGTGCCCGGTCAGTTGCCGCGCCAGCGCGTCATCGGCGGCTTTGAGATCGAGCAGCACCAGATCGGCGGCGTCGAGCACCGTGCGCGTCTGCGCCAGCGGCAGCGAGCCGGCGGTGTCCAGCGCGGTGTGCAGCCCCTCCCGGCGACAGGCCCGGAGCAGCGCCTGCGCGAACGCCGGCTGCGCCAGCGGTTCCCCGCCGGAGAGCGTCACCCCGCCGGAGAGATAGCCCCGGCAGCGGAGAATCTGCGCCATGAGCTCCTCCACCCGGCGTCGGGCGCCCCGTTCGGGGTCCCAGGTGTCGGGATTGTGGCAGTAGCGGCAGCGCAGCGGACAGCCGGCGAAAAACACCACAAACCGGACGCCGGGTCCATCCAGCGTACCGAAACTTTCGGTGGAGTGGATCCGCCCGCTCGCCCCCGGGTCAGAGCTTTCGGTGGAAGGTCCGGTTGACCACATCGAGCTGCTGCTCCCGGGTCAGTTTGACGAAATTCACCGCATAGCCCGAAACCCGGATCGTCAGCTGCGGATACTTTTCCGGATGCTCCATCGCGTCGAGCAGCGTCTCGCGCTGCAGCACGTTGACGTTGAGATGGTGCCCCTCGCCGCCGAAGTAACCGTCGAGCAGCGTAATCAGATTGGCCCGCGCCGCCGCCTCGTCGCGCCCCAGCGCTTCGGGCACAATCGAGAAGGTGTAGCTGATCCCGTCCTCGGCGTAGTCGTAGGGGAGCTTGGAGACCGAACGCAGCGCGGCCACCGCGCCGTTGACGTCGCGCCCGTGCATCGGATTGGCGCCGGGCGCGAAGGGCTCCCCGGCCTTGCGGCCGTCGGGGGTGGAGGCGGTCTTCTTGCCGTACATGACGTTGCTGGTGATGGTCAGGATCGACATCGTCGGCCGGGAGTGGCGGTAGGCGTAGTGGCTGGCCAGCTTCTTCTGAAAGCTCTTGACCAGCTCCACGGCGATCTGATCGACCCGGTCGTCGTCGTTGCCGAACTTGGGGAACTCGCCCTCGGTGATGAAGTTCTCGGCCAGCCCGGCCGCGTTCCGGACCGGCTTGACCCGGGCGTATTTGATCGCCGACAGACTGTCCGCCAGCACCGAGAGCCCGGCGATGCCGCCGGCCATGGTCCGCACCACCTCTTCGTCGTGCAGCGCCATTTCAATGCGCTCGTAGCAGTACTTGTCGTGCATGTAGTGGATGATGTTCAAGGTGTCGATGTAGAGCTTGGACAGCCAGTCGGTGATCTCCTCGAAATTCCGCATCACCTCGTCGTAGTCCAGATATTCGCAATGGCTCAGCAAGGGAATCGCCGGGCCCACCTGCTCGTTCCCGCACTTGACGTCGCGCCCGCCGTTGATGGCGTAGAGCAGCGCCTTGGCCAGGTTGCAGCGGGCGCCGAAGAACTGCATCTGCTTGCCGATACGCATGGCCGAGACACAGCAGGCGATGCCGTAATCGTCGCCGAACTTCACGCGCATCAGATCGTCGTTCTCGTACTGGATCGAAGAGGTGCGGATCGAAATTTCGGCGCAGAAACGCTTGAAGTTCTCCGGCAGCCGGGAACTCCAGAGCACGGTCAGATTGGGCTCGGGCGCCGGGCCCAGATTGACCAGCGTGTGGAGGAAGCGGTAGCTCATGCGGGTGACCAGCGGACGGCCGTCCAGAGCCATGCCGCCGATCGACTCGGTCACCCAGGTGGGATCCCCGGAGAACAGCTCGTCGTAGGCCGGAGTCCGGAGGAAGCGGACGATCCGCAGCTTCATGATGAAGTGATCGACCAGCTCCTGAATCTGCTCTTCGGTGAACTTGCCGCGCTTCAGATCGCGCTCGGCGTAGATGTCCAGAAAAGTCGAGATCCGGCCGATCGACATCGCCGCGCCGTTCTGCTCCTTGACCGCCGCCAGATAGGCCAGATAGAGCCACTGAATCGCCTCGCGGACATCCTCCGCCGGCCGGGAGAGATCAAAACCGTAGGAGCGTCCGAGCTCCTTGAGTTCGTGCAGCGCCTTGAGCTGTTCGGCGATCTCCTCGCGCTTGCGGATGTGATCGGAATCCATCACGTCGATCACCATCTCGCGCTTGGCGCGCTCCTTCTCGCGGATCAGGAAATCGACCCCGTAGAGCGGCACGCGCCGGTAGTCGCCGATGATCCGGCCGCGGCCGTAGGAGTCGGGCAAGCCGGTGATGATGCCGGCGTGACGGGCCTTTTTCATCTCCTCGGTGTAGACGTCGAACACGCCGTCATTGTGGGTCTTGCGATATTTGAACACCTCTTCGACCAGCGGGTCCATGGTGCGGCCGTAGGCGTCGAGCTCGGTCCGGACCAGCCGGATACCGCCGAAGGGCATGATCGCCCGCTTGAGCGGTTCATCGGTCTGCACGCCCACGATCTGCTCCAGCTCGCGGTCGATGTAGCCCGGCGCATGGCTGGTGATCGTGGAGATGGTCCGCGTGTCGATGTCGTAGACGCCGTTGCGCTCGCGTTCGAGCTTCATCCGTTCGGTGAGCCGACGCCACAATTCGAGCGTCCGCGCGGTGGGCGCGGCCAGAAAACTTTTGTCGCCGTCGTAGGGTGTGTAGTTGCGGACGATGAAATCCCGCACGTTGATTTCCCGTTGCCAGGGACCCGGTTGAAAATCCATAAGAGAAAAATCCGTCGCTTGGGTGGTGAACGTTGCCGGATGCCCGGCGCTGTCGCGGCGCGGTCACCCGATCGAAAACTGAGTTGTATACTATACCCCGGAATGACGCTTTTTTCAACCCGGAGCGGCGATTTTTCGCAGCCGGGACTTGTCAATTCCGATTTCGGCGCTAGATTACCTGAAACGCGAATCAACAAGGGGCCCGACTCATGAACTTTCGTCATCTCTTTCTCGCCCTGCTGGCCGCCGGGCTGGCGGGAGCGGGATTCGGCTGCGCCCGGCAGGTGGTGGTGGCCGAGGTGCTGCAGCAACCGCAAAACGGTAAAATCTACACCCGCTACAATCTCTGGTATCAGGATCCCGAAGCGATCAGCTGCCTCAATCCCCAGCAGGGGCGGGTGCTGCCGATCGGCACCGAGGTGGAACCGGTCTACGCCGATGAGCGCAATCTGGAGTTCAAGGACAGCGCCGGAACGCTCTACCATATCGATTTTGATCCGGGGCTGCGCATGATGTCCATGCGTGACTTCATTCAGGCCACGCTGACCCTGACCCCGCCGGATGAGCTGCTCAAGAACGTCTCCGAACGTTCGCGCAAATACATCGAAACCGCGGTGGTCGCCCCCGGCATGAACCGGCAGGAGGTGACCTTCGCCTGCGGTCCGGCACCGGCCTGCCGCACGCCGACCCCGCTCAATGCGACCTGGATCTACTGGATTACGCCGGATCAGACCATCCGGGTCAACTTCCGCGGCGACACGGTCGGCGATATTCTCAATTCCAGCGCGGACTAGGCGCCGGCCATGGGGGCGGCATTCACTCCGGCGGAGCTTCTGACCGCCACCGGCGGCCGATTTCTGGGAACGCCGGTCACCGTGACCGGGGTCTTTACCGATACCCGCGAGGACGGCCGGGGGCAACTCTTCGTGGCGCTGCGCGGTGAGCGTTTTGACGCCCACGATTTTCTGGACCGGGCCGTGGCCGCCGGCGCCGCCATGCTGCTGATCGCCGCCGACCAGGCCGCCCGGATCCGGCCGGAGTGGCATTGCCCGGCGCTGCTGGTCCCCGATCCGTTGACCGCCTATCAGGCGCTGGCCGCCTGCCACCGGCGGCGCTTTCCCGAACTCCGGGTGATCGGGGTCACCGGCAGCGTCGGCAAGACCAGCGTCAAGGAGATGCTCCGCGCTGTCTGCGCCGAAGCGGCCGGGCCGGAGGCCGTCCTCGCCACCGAAGGCAACACCAACAATCAGGTTGGAGTCCCGAAAAATCTGCTCCGGCTCGAACCCCGTCACCGTTACGCGGTCATCGAAATGGGCACCAACCATTTCGGTGAAATCGCCCCGCTGAGCGCCTGCGCCGCGCCCGACGTCGCGCTGGTCAACGCCATCGCACCCTGCCACCTGGAGTTTCTGGAGTCGCTAACCGGCGTGGCGCGCGAAAAAGGAGCCATCTACCGCGGACTCCGGCCCGGCGGCACGGCAGTGATTCCGCTGGACGCGCCCGAATCCGGGCTGCTGCAACAGGCCGCCGCCGGGCGCGCGCGCCTCACCTTCGGCCGCGCCGCCGGAGCGGACTTCCGTTACTGCGACTACCACGGCGATCTGGAACAGAGCACCTTTACGCTGCTCTTCCCGGGCGGTCACCGGGAAACCGTCCGCTGGGGCCTGACCGGCGAACATCAGGCGGCCAACGCCGCCGGAGCCGCGGCCGCCGCAACGGCGCTGGGCCTCCCGCCGCCGGTCATCGCCGCGGGACTGGCCCACACCACGCTGCCGGGCATGCGCATGCAGCGCAGTGTGCGATACGGCGCGACCTATCTCAACGACGCCTACAACGCCAGCCCGGAAAGCGTCAAGGCGGTACTCCGCCAGCTCGCCGACTCCGGCTGCCCCGCCGACCGGCTGGTGCTGGTGCTGGGCGACATGCTCGAACTCGGCGCCCGCGAGGAGCAACTCCACCGGGAGGTGCTGCTCCGGGCGCGGGAGCTGCTGCCGGCAGCCCGGCTGCTCGTCGTCGGGCCCCGCTACACCCGGGCGCTGACGGCCACGCCGTGGGCCGGAGAGGCGGGCGTTG
>CASFRF010000029.1 GCA_949297015.1 uncultured bacterium | reverse complement strand
CCGGCCGTCGGCAAAGCGCTGCTCTTCTTCCACGGCACCGGCCCGGAGGATGAAAGTGTCGTGTTCGACCAGTATGCCTGTATCGGCGTCGCCTGGAGCGACGACCTCGTAAACTGGGAATATCCCCGTTGAGCCCCTTCGCTCAGCGGGCGATGACCGAGTAACACGCCTCGGCGGCCTGGCGCCCCGCACTGCTGCTGTTCGGTGAAAGCAGTGTTTTCACCTCGAGCATGCCCGCTTCGACCTCCGCCCGGCGCGACCCGCCCGGCAGAATCGCCTCGACCGCCGGAACCAGCTCCGACGCCCGGAAATGATGTTGCAGGAACTCCTGGAACACCTCGCGGTTCGCGATGATGTTGACCATGGTGAAGAAGCCCCGGTAGAGCCGAACCACCAGCGAGGCGGCCAGCAGCGTCAGCGGATTGAGCCGGTAAACCGAGACCAGCGGCAGTCCGGCGATGGCCGACTCCACGGTGACGGTGCCGCTGGCGGCCAGTCCGGTCCCCGCCAGCTGCTGATAGCGGGCGGTTTCGCCCACGGTGATCTCGATGGCGGGGCACTCCGGATGGTGTCGCCGGTAGGCGTCGCAGAGTTCGCGGCAGCGGTCGGCGATCCGGGGCCGCGGGGCGGAGAGCACGAAGCGGAGCCGGGGGTGGTTCTGCGCCAGTCCGGTTACGGTGTCGAGCATCGGGCGCAGCAGCCGGTTGATCTCCATCTGACGGCTGCCCGGAAGCAGCAGGAACAGGTTCGGATCCCGGACCAGCGTCGGGTCGTGGCGGGCGGCCACCAGATCCAGCAGCGGGTGGCCGACAAACTCCGCCCGGAGCCGGGTCGGTGCAAACACCTCCACTTCAAACGGAAAGATCACCAGCATTTTGCGGCAGATCCGGGCCAGCACCGGCAGCCGCCACTTGCCCCAGGTCCAGAGGTGGGGACAGACGTACCACACCACCGGAATTCGCGCCTGGTACATGGCCAGCGCGAAGAGCAGGTTGAACCCCGGATAGTCGATCAGCACCACCGCATCGGGCCGCTCCTGCCGGGCCTGCCGAACCAGTCGGAAGTAGATTGCGACAAAGGTGAACAGATGCTTGAGCACCTCGAACAGCCCGATGACGCCCAGCTCGGTGGAGTCGACCCGGAGTTCGACTCCGGCCCGCCGCATCTCCGGGCCCCCCATCCCGGCCACGTTCACGGCGACGCCGTCGTCCCGCCCCAGTTTACGCAGCTCCTCCGCCAGCCGGGCGCCGTAGAGGTCGCCCGAGGCTTCGCCGGCCAGAATCCAGAAGGTGCGGGCGCAGCTCATCGCAGTTTCAGCACGTCCTGCATGTCGTAGAGTCCGGGCTCGGCCGCGACCAGGAACCGGACCGCCCGCAGTGTGCCGCGGGCGAAGGTGTCGCGGCTGGCGGCCTTGTGGGTCAGCTCCAGCCGTTCGCCGCCCGTGGCGAAGATCACGGTGTGGTCGCCCACCACGTCGCCGCCGCGCAGCGCATGGATTCCGATCTCACCGCGGGGGCGGGCCCCGATCAGACCCTCGCGCCCGTTCTTGACGGTGTCGAGATAGGAGACCTCGCGAGCCTCGCAGACCAACTCGGCCAGTCGCACCGCCGTACCGCTGGGCGCGTCTTTCTTGAGGTTGTGGTGCATTTCGACGATCTCCACATCGTAGTCGTCGCCCAGAATCGCCGCCGCCTCCCGGACCAGGTGAAACAGCAGATTGACCCCCACGCTCATGTTCGGCGCCAGCACGATCCGGCCGCCGTTGGCGGCGAGTTCCGCCAGCGTCTCGCGGTCCGCTGCCGGCAGCGCCGTGGTGCCGATCACCACCGCGCACCCGGCCTGCAACGCGATCCGGGTCGACTGCACCACGTCGCCGGTGGCGAAGATGATCACCGCATCGGCTCCCGCCACCGCCGCCGGAAGGTCCGCGGTGAGCGGCACCCCGCAGGGGCTGAACCCGGCCAGCTGCGCCGCGTCCTGTCCCAGAAACGGCGACTCCGCCACCTCCACCGCGCCGGCGAGTTTGAAGTCAGGATTTTCCAGCACATTGGCCACCAGCCGCCGCCCCATCCGGCCGGCGGCGCCGCAGATCACGGTTCGAATCATGTTGCAAAACCTCCTGTAAACGCAGTTATCGAATTGTTCGTTCAGGGGAGCGCCAGTTGCTCCGCCCGCGGCGTCCAGATGATGTCGGTCGGAAGCGTCCGCGGGAAGACCCGCACGTTGCGGTAGCGGCCCGAGAGCCCCAGCAGCGCGTACGGGGTGATCATGAAGGTGTAGGGCTGCTCCTCGTGGAGCAGCGCCTGAAATTGATGGCAGAGCTTGATCCGCTCCTCCTGGTCGAAGGTTTCACGCAGCTGTTCGATCAGGCGGTCCGCCTCGGCATTGGCGAAGCCGACATGATTGCTGCTGCCCGGCAGCTCCGCCTGCGAGGAGTGCCAGACCTGGAACGGATCCGGATCCAGCGGCATGGTCCAGGAGAGATTGCAGGCCTCGTAGTTCCGACTCTCCAGCCGCTGCAGATAGACCGACCATTCGACGGTCTGGAGCTGCATCTCGATTCCCGCCTGCGCCAGCATCTCCTTGATCATCGGCAGCATCCGCTGCTGGATGGTGCTGTTGCTGGTCTGAAGCATGGTGAAGCGGAAAGGGCGGCCGTCCTTGTCCAGAACGCCGTCGCCGTCCTGATCGCGCCAGCCGGCCTCGGCCAGCAGCGCCCGGGCCCGGTCGGGGTCGCAGGGCCAGGGTTTGAGTTCCCGGTCGCAGTAGGGGCTCTCGGGGAAGAAGGGGCCGTCCACCACCACGCCGAGGCCGTAGAAGACCTCCTTGAGAATCCGCTCGCGGTCGATCAACAGGGTCAACGCCTGCCGCACCCGGCGGTCCTGAAACAGCGGATTCTTCAGATTGTAGCCGATGTAGCTGTAACTGTTGGACAACAGCTGGTATTTCTTCAGTTTCCCCTCGCGGAACTGCGGAATATCGAGCCGGTTGGTCCACTGGTCCGGGGTCAGGCCCAGCAGGTCGAGATCGCCGGCCAGCAGCGCCTGAAACCGGGTGTTGGGGTGTTTGTAGACCTCGTAAGCCACCGTCTCCAGCGGCGGCATGATCCCCAGCGCTTTACCGAAGTAGTTCTCGAACCGGCGGAAGATCACCCGTTTGCCCTTCTCCCAGCTGACGAAGCGGTAGGGGCCGCAGCCGATCAGCAGCCGGTTACGCTCGTGATCGTCGTTGAACCGCCGTCCGTCGAAGGGGCCGTCGTAGGCGTGATAGAGGTGACGCGGCAGCGGGCTGAGCTCCAGCGTGGCGGCCAGCGCGCCGTAGTAGGGCTTCTTCCAGTGAACCACGAACTCGTAGTCGTTCAGCACCTCGATCCGCTCCAGATCCTGATAGTAGACCCGCAGCGGCGCGGCGTTGACCTCCGGATTGTTGATCACTTCGACGTAGAACCGGAAGTCCTGCGCCTTGACCTCGACGTTGCGATGTTCTTGACCGGTGACCGGGTCGGTGAAGTCGTGATAGAGCACCCCCCGCCGCAGCTTGATGTGGTAACTCCGGTGATCCGGCGACACGGTCCAGCTCTCGGCCAGCAGCGGTTGAAACTCCTCGGGTTTCCCGTAGTTGCGGGCGGCCAGAGTGGAGGTGGCCAGACTGTGAAACTCCGCCACATAGGCGTCGTTGTTGATCAGCACGTTGAGGTTCCGGGTCTCGACCGCGGTGGCCTGCACCAGCCGGCCGCCCGGCTCCGCCGCCGGGTCGAAGTATTCGCGGTTGGCCACGGCTCCGACCGGTTCCGTCGGCGTGCCCGTCGGCGTCGGCGCCGGGCTCCAGCCGCCGCCGCCGCGGGCGGCCAGTTCCGCCAGCTGTTCCGAGAGCCGGAGATTGACCGCGGTCTGGCGGTCGATCGCCCGCAGCAGCAGAAAGCCGCCGCCGAGCACCGCCAAGGTCAGGATGGTGAGCAGAAACTTGAGATATGCCGAGCCGCCCATGTCGTTCTCCGATCAGCGTTGCGAGATGCGGTAGGTCATCACCGCTCCGATGGTTTGAAAGACGATGTTCGGCAGCCACAGCAGATACTGCGGATAGAGCCGCGGAAACTTGGTCAGCGATTCGCACAGAATGATCGACAGAAAGAACACCCCCGCCAGAATCACGCTCAAAAACAGGCCGACCGAGGTCTCGCGCCGCGAGGTCCGGATCGCCAGCGGCAGCCCGAGCAGCAGAAAGGCGATCGGCGACAGCGCGAAGGCGATCCGCTGATTGAGTTCGACCTCCAGTTCGGTGGTGTCCTTCCCGGCCATTTTCACGATCCGGATCCGGGCGATCAGCTCCTTGAGCGTCATGTACTTGGCCTTGGCTCCGAGACTCAGTTCGTTCATCTGTTTGCCGTAGTCGATGGTGAAGGCCAGCTCTTCGTTGAACACCCGGCTCGCGGGCTGGGTGGTTTTGTTGATGACCAGACAGTCGTAGAGATGGACGTCCATGGTCTTCTCCTCCTGATTCACCACGAGTTTGCCGGTGGCCGCGGTGATGTCCTGCGCCGGATAGCCCTGATCGTTCAGCGTGTAGAGCTGGATCCCCTTGATCACGTCCTCGCCGATCTTCTCATCGATGCAGATCAGACTGCGTTCGTATTCCACCATCCGGCCCGGTTCAAACAGCGCCAGCGGCTGATTGATCGCGGCGATTTTCATCACCTCGCGCGATTTGCCCAGCCAGGGCGGCCCGACCTCCACCTGCAAATAGAGGCAGAACCCGGTCAGCAGCAGCGTGAACAGCAGGATCGGCGAGACGATCTGCAGAATGGAGACGCCGCAGGCCCGCATGGCGGTGATCTCCGAGTCGGCCGACAGCCGCCCGAACACCAGCATCACCGCCACCATCACCGCCCAGGGCACGGTAAAGGTGAGCACGATCGGCATGATGTAGAGCGTGAACCGGGCGAAGGCGCTGAAGGGGATGCCCTGCGAAATGTACTCCAGAACCTGAACCAGACGACCGCCGGTCATGCCGAAGGTCAGCAGCAGAATGGCCATGGCGAAGGCGAGCAGAAAGCCGCGCATCACATACAAATTCAAAATCTTCATGCCTGTTCAATCTCGCATGGCCGGGCCCCGGACGGCCCCGGACCGGGGTTGGTCAACTCTCCTCGGACGGCTTTACGCATTCACCGCGGTAAAGATACATGCGAAACCCCGGTTTCGCAAATCGGCTTTCGGAAAAATTCCAGACTTTTGGCGCCACCGCCGAAAAAAAGCCGGAAAAACTCCGGTTTTCGCCATATTTTCAACCGGCCGGCCTTTGAATTTTAGGGAAATACTGCTATATTACAACTTCTGAAGATTGGTCAAACGTCCAAGTTAAGGATTCGTTTCGGAACTATGAAAGACCTGCAGAAAAACGCCGGATTCATGTCCGGACTGGTCCCCTCCGCCACGCTGGCGATCACGGCCCTGGCCAATGAGTTGAAAAGCCAGGGGCATGACGTTTGCAGCATGTGCGCCGGAGAACCCGATTTCGATACGCCCCGCGCCATCAAAGCCGCCTGTATCGCGGCGCTGGAGGAAGGCCGGGTATGCTATACCCCGGCCAGCGGGCTGATGGAGCTGCGCAAGCTGGTGGCGGAGAAATTTATCCGGGAAAACGGAATTGCCACCTCGCCGCAGCAGGTGGTGGTGGCGCCTGGCGCCAAGTTTTCGGTCTTCAGCGCGGTGGCCGCGCTCTGCGGCCCCGGGGACGAAGTGATCCTGCCCGCGCCCTACTGGCTGAGCTATCCCGAGATCGTCGGCGCCACCGGCGCCCGGGTGACCGTGATCCCGACCCGGGCGGAGAATAACTACGAACCTGACCCGGCGGAGCTGGAAGCTGCGATCACGGAAAATACCCGTCTGCTGATTCTCACCACCCCGAACAATCCGACCGGGGCGGTCTATCGGCGGGAGACGCTGGAAAAAATCGCGGAAATTGCGGTCCGGCGCAACGTCATGGTGCTGTCCGATGAAATCTATGAGAAACTGACCTACGACGCGCAGGCGCCGCACGTCAGCATCGCCTCGCTGAATCCTGAGATCAACGAGCGGACCATCACCGTCAACGGCTTCAGCAAAACCTATGCCATGACCGGCTGGCGGCTTGGGTATCTCTCGGCGCCGCTGTGGCTGACCAAGCGGATCATCGCCTTCCAGAGCCATACCACCAGCAACGCCACCACCTTCGCCCAGTACGGGGCGCTGGCGGCGCTGCGCGGCGAGGCGGAGTCGGAGGTCAGGGCGATGTGTGCCGCCTTTGCCTCCCGGCGCGACCTGGTGTACGATCAGATCCGGGATATTCCCGGTGTCCGCTGCACCCGGCCGCAGGGCGCGTTCTATCTGCTGTGTGATATTTCGAGTTTCGGTCTCGATTCGGTGACGTTCTGCAAGCGGCTGCTTCAGGAAAAGCAGCTGGCGGCGATCCCCTGTACCGCCTTTGGCGCGGAGTATTGTATCCGGTTGTCCTATGCCTGCTCCGAGGAGAATATCCGCAAGGCCGCGGCCAGGTTGCGGGAGTTCTGCAGGCAGTTCCGCGCGTAAGTTGTGGGGACATGTGGGGAGTGACGCCGCCGGATCTCGGGATTCGGTGGCGTTCTTTGTAAAAGAACCGGAAAGATAAGTTCCGGTTTACCGGGCTGGGCGCACATCCGGGGACTGATGTTGCGCGGTGGTTGAAGAGGTGACGGGAAGGAGAGTGAACCATGAAAAAGGTCTGCGGAGCGGGTGTCTTGCTGGCGCTGTTGCTGCTGAGCGGCGGTTGTCGCACCGGGGAGGCGGAGCCGGAGGATAAGAGTGCGCCTCCGGCCGGTGGGGAACCGACCTACGTGCTGACTCGGGATGCGGCACAGGCGCGAGAGACCGCGCTGAAGTATGGAAATTCCATGATCCAGGCGTTGAAGGATAACGACTACGAGGCTTTTGTGCAGCACCTGGCCCCGCTGGTCCGGGATCGGGTGACTCCGGAGCACTTTGCCGATTACCGCCGGCGTCTGGAAGAGAAGATGGGAAAAATGGTCAAGGCCGAGTTTCTGACCGAGTTGTCGCAGGGGGTCTTCACCAACTACCTCTGGAAGGTGACTTTCGACAAGAGCGTCAAGCGCGTGAACGGCGAGCTGGAGACGCAACAGGTCGAATGGTTGTATCACTTGATTGTCGGTTATTCGGACGGCAAGTATGTGGTGATGAATTTCGGTTTTTGAGACCGAGGAATAAGGAACAGGAAACATTATGAAAAACCTGACGGAAAAACAGAAGTTGATGCTCGATTTCATCGAGGAGTTCATGGATCGTGAAGGCATGGCCCCGACCGTCTATGAAATCGCCGACCATTTCAAAATAAAGACCTCCACTGTCTTTGCGCATCTCCGGGCGCTTCAGCGCAAGAACGAGTTGACCCGCAGCTCCAAGGCCCGGAGCATCAGTCTGACCCGGTTGCGCAACGTGGTCAAACTGGCGGTCACCACCTGGACGGTGCCGATCCTCGGGCGGATCAACGCCGGTATGCCCGCCGAAAGTCTGGCCTTCCAGGACGGTCAGCTCCAGATTCCCGCGGATCCGCGCTATGGCGCGCCGGAAAAGCTTTTTGCGCTGCGGATTCAGGGCCAGAGTATGCGCGACGCCGGCGTGCTCGAAGGCGATATTGTGCTGGTCGCGCACGATGCCCGGGTCAAATCCGGCGACCTGGTGGTGGCGCTGATCCAGGGGGGCGAGGCCACGGTCAAGAGCTACTATCCGCTCTCCCGCGGACGGCTCGAGCTGCGTCCGGCCAATCCCGATTATGCCACCCAGCTCTACCAGGCCGATGAGGTCCTGATTCAGGGCAAGGTGGTGGCGCTGTTGCGCAACTACTGAGGGCCGATCCGGTCCGGGGGGTGAAAAGAGGCGCGGGGCGGGATTTCCCGTCCCGCTTTTTTCGGAAACAGCTTGAAAAATGGAGGGTTCGGGCTATGTTTCCGAAAACAGTTTTTTTTGCAGGGTGGAGGAGATGAGTAACGCACAGGATTCGTCGGCCCGGCTGCTTCGCCGGTTGCGGAAAATTTATCCGGAGGCGACCGCCGAATACCTGGCCGGCGCGCTGATGGAACTGGTCGCCCGGTACCGTCAGGAGGCTGCGTCCGCGCTTCCGGTATGGAGCGAGCGCGACGCCTTGCTGATCGCGTACGGTGATTCGATCCGGGCGGCGGGGCGGAAGCCGCTGGCGGCGCTGGCGGAGTTCCTCGAGCGTTACGGTTCCGGTTTCCGGCAACTTCACTTGCTGCCGTTCTACCCCTACAGCTCCGATGACGGGTTCGCCGTGATCGACTACCGGCAGGTCCGTCCCGACCTCGGAGACTGGAACGACATCGCCCGGCTCGGGCGCTCTTTGGAGCTGGTGTTCGACGGGGTGGTCAACCACGTCTCGAGCGAGAGTCACTATCTGCGTGAATATCTGGCCGGAAATCCCGATTACGCCGACTTCTTTCTGGATCTGGATCCGGCGACCGACACCTCGTCGGTGTTGCGGACCCGCAACCTGCCGCTGCTCCACGAATATGAGGCCGCCGACGGATCGAAGAAGCATCTCTGGACCACCTTCAGCCGCGATCAGGTCGATTTCAATTTCCGCAATCCCGCAGTGTTGCTGGAGATCGCCGACATTCTGCTCTTTTACGCCGAACGGGGTGCGAAACTCATCCGGCTCGATGCCATCCCCTACCTGTGGAAGGAGCTCGGCACCAGCTGCGCGCATCTGCCGCAGACCCATGAATTGATCAAGCTCTTCCGGGATCTCTATGATCTGGCGGCGCCGGAGGTCCGGCTGTTGACCGAAACCAACGTCCCGTATCAGGAGAACATCGCCTATTTCGGCGACCACGGCGACGAAGCTCAGCTGATCTACAACTTCACGCTGTCGCCGCTCATCGTCTGGTCCATGTTGAAGAATGACGCCACGGTATTGACCGAATGGGCCCGGCAGGTCCGTCCGGTCTCGCCCCGGGCCACCTATTTGAACATCACCGCCACTCACGACGGCATCGGCGTGCGGCCGACCGAGGGCATTTTGTCCGATTCCGATCGCCGGGAACTGGTCGAAATGGCGCTGGCCCGCGGCGGCAACTGGTCCGGTAAGACCAACGCCGACGGCTCCATCTCCCCCTATGAACTCAATTTGAGTTACTTCGACGCCATCAACGACCCCCGCGCCGACTTGCCGCTTGCCCTTCAGATTCAGCGTTTCCTGCTCAGTCAGGCGATCACCGTCGCGTTTCTCGGGCTGCCCGGAATCTACATTCACAGTCTGGTGGGATCCCGCAACGACTGCGAAGGCGTGCGCCGTACCGGCCGCGCCCGCAGCATCAATCGCGAAATTCTGGACCTCGCTCCGCTGGCCGCCGAGCTCGACGATCCCGAAACCCGGCGCGGACAGGTCTGGCGCGGCATGAAGAAACTGCTCGCACTGCGCGCTTCGCGCCCCGAACTTTCGCCGCAGAGCGAGCAGCGGGTGCTCTCGCTGGCGCCGGAGGTGTTCGCGCTGGAGCGGCGCGCCGCCGACGGCGCCACGCTGCTGGCGTTGTTCCATTTCGGCGCCTCCCCCCGAACGCTTCGGATCGGAGGCGCTCCCCGGCTCGACCTCTGGTCCGGAGAGACGACGTCCGGGCCGAACGTGACGCTCGAACCCTTCCAGTTCCGTTTTCTGGTCGAGGCCTAGCCGATCGTGGCCGCGCTCCGGGAAAAACCGATGTCATGCTGGGCGGGGCTGTTGCTCCTTTTGCTCGCTTTTGCCGTGCTGTATCAGCCCTGGCGCCTGGGGGAGCGCGAACTCTTCTGGAATGAGGGTGACTATGCCGTCCAGGCTCAGGAAATGGACCGTTCTCTGCCCCTGGCCGTAGCCCACGGCGTGGCTTTGCCCAATGCCTTTCCCTTCTATCCGCTGCTGGTCTCCCATCTCCGCGCTCATTGCCCGATCTCCATGGAGTTGGCTTTGCGCCTGGTTTCGGTGGCCGCCGCCGCCGCCACCGCGTTGCTGGTGGGCGGCGTCGCCGGTCGAATTCGCGGCGCCACCGCCGGACTGGCCGCCGCCGCCATGTTCTTGAGCACCAATCTGGTAGTCGAAAAAGCCCTGGACGGTTATCCGACCTTTCTGGCCAATTTCTTTTTGCTGGCCGCGCAGCTGGTCTACTTCTCCTTCGGCATGGGACGCGCCGCTTGGAACCGGGCCTGGCTGTTCGCCGCCGTGCTGCTGGCCGGAGCCTTCTACGCCGGCGGTTTCTGGTATCTGGTCTACTTCATCTTCCCGCTGATCTTCCTGCGCCGCCCGCTTTCGGTGGGACGGCGCTGGATCAGGCCCGGATTCGCCCTCGGGTGCGTGATCCTGATCGGCGTGATCCTCTTCTGGCGTCTCCCCTACTGGATCTCCGGAAACACCCTCCCGATGACGCTTCTTGCCGGTCGCGAAAGCTGGAGCGATTATCTGGGGCAACTCCTCGAATTCCCCTGGAACTTCGCCCTTCGCCTCCTCCCCTGGACCTTCCTGGCCTGGGCCCCGTTCTGCGTTGCACTTTTCCCCGTCGATACCGTGCCGCTCTACAGCCAGTATCTGCGCACCATCGTGATCTCCACCTTCTTCCTCCTCTGGTTCCGCCCCGGAACCGATCCGCGAGACTTCGCGCTCCTGATCGGCCCCCTCTCCATCATGGTCGGCCTGAACTACGAAATGACCGTCCGCCGGTACGCCACCCAGCTTGCCCGCTGCCTCCGCTGCTGCGAATACTTCCTCTATGTGGCCGCCGCCGCTTTGATCCTCTTCCTGGTCCTGCCCGAATGGCTGCTCGAATCCATGTTTCATCTCGATCGTCCCGTCGAATTCCGCTATCAGCCCCGCTTCCTGATCATCGCCGGTGCCATCGTTCTCGCACTGCTGATCTTCGCCGCCTGGTTCCGCTCCCGGAAACGCAAACTCCGACCGGTCTGGGCTGTGCTGCTCCTCACCGGGTGCGCCGCCGGACTCTTCTTCTGGACCGTCATGGTCCCCTATCGTACCCAGTCCACCGCCAAGCGTGAACTCGGCGCCGAACTTCGTTCTGCCCTGGTCCACGCCGGAGTCAACCCTGATCGTCAGGATCTGAAAGTCTATAAACTCGACATCCTCGATCTGTACGGAGAATGTTACTATCTGGGCGTCCCTGTCCACAAAATCTTCTCCCTCGACGAACTCCCCAAAGATCAGAAGCGGGTCTATTTGTTCAGTACCGAATTCCCCCAGTATCCGGAACGCGCCTGGAGCAACCTTCTGCCTCCCGGCAAAACCTACCGCTCCCACCGCATCTGCCTCTGGGAGGGAGTCCTGCTCGATGACCCTCAAGAGTAAAACCATCCTCGCCGGCTGTTCCCGTTCGGAACTGGAAGCCGCCGTTTTGGCCTTGGGTCAGCCGAAATTCCGGGCCGACCAGATCGCCCGCTGGCTCTATCAAAACTTTACCGCCGATCCCATGGCCATGCCCAACCTCCCCCGGGCCTTCCGGGAACAGCTCAAAAATTCCTTCATCGCCCCCGCCGTCCGCAAACTCAACGCCGCCACCGCCCCCGACGGCGCCGGAAAACTCCGCCTCGAACTCCCCGACTCCGAACAGATCGAACTCGCCCTTATCCCCACCCCACAACGCAATACCGCCTGCCTCTCCACCCAAGTCGGTTGCCCCGTCCGTTGCCGCTTCTGCGCCAGCGGCGCCCACGGCTTGATCCGCAACCTCCAGGCCGGCGAAATGCTCGAAGAGTTCATGCTCGCCGCCCGCGAATTCGGCGCCAAACCCGATAACGTGGTCTTTATGGGCATCGGCGAGGGCCTGCTCAATTTTTCTGAACTCAAAACCACCCTCGACCGCCTGACCGGACCCGAATATTTCGCCATGTCCCCGCGCCGAATCACCGTCTCCACCAGCGGCTATTTGCCCGGAATCCGCCAACTCGCCGCCCTCAAACAGGAGTTCACCCTCGCCATCTCCCTCCACGCCCCCGACGACGAAACCCGCGCCCGCCTCATCCCCGACCCCCTCCGCTTCCCCATCGCCGACATCCTCCACGAAGCCGACCGCTATCGGGAACTGGCCGGACGTATGGTCACCCTCGAATATGCCCTCATCGCCGATCTCAACGATGCCCCCGAACACGCCCGGAAATTGGCCGCCATCGCCCTTGCCCATCACACCAAAGTCAACCTCATCCCCTATAACGAAACCGGCGGCCCCTTCCGCCGCCCCGCCCCCCGCGTGATCGAAAACTTCACCCGAATTTTGAAAAACTCCGGCGCTGCCGTCACCATCCGCCGTGAACGCGGCTCCGCCGCCGCCGCCGCCTGCGGCCAACTTACTTTCTTTTCGCGAGAAAAGAAAGTAAGCAAAGAAAAGCGAGCTACTTGGGAGGAGTGATGATATTCCGGGTTGTCGTCCGAATTCGCGAGAAAAGAAAGTAAGCAAAGAAAAGCGAGCTACTTGGGAGGAGTGATGATATTCCGGGTTGTCGTCCGAATTCGCGAGAAAAGAAAGTAAGTAGAGAAAAGCTGGGTACTTGGGGATGATGCTGTTCCGGGGCGTCGCAAGAAAAGCCGGGTCCCTTGACGGAATGCCCGCAGAACTGCGGAAAATGTGGTGCGGTTGATGATAAATGACGGGTTCCGCCCCCACCGCCGGCAGCCGGATCAGACCCGGAAGCGTTGAAAACAGGTTTGTTTGAAGTGAACGGGGTGGGCGGATAAGTTTTTAAATGGTAAATAGTTAAGATTTGACGGAAGAATGACGGAATTTTGACGGAAAGGAAAGATCATGTGTAAACCAGCTCTTCTGTTGCTCCTGACTGCGCTTTTGTTGACCGGCGGCTGCAAAGCCTTCCGCGCCGCCTTCGACGAGACCCCCGAGGAGACCGCCGCCCGCCGGAGACATACCAACGACTGGTTCGCCCCCCGGAAAAAACCGGAACTGATGCTGCACAATGAATTGAACGCCACCGAGCGCGCCGAAATTGAGCGGATCCGGGCTATTGATGTGGAGGACCGGAGCGAGGAGATCGAACGCGAACGCCAGGAACGCAAAGACTGGGTCTTCGGGCGCTGAATCAGCGGGAGGCGGAAATGAGAAAGACTCTTCGTTTGCTGGCACCGCTCCTCCTCCTGCTCTGGCTGACCGGCTGCGCTTCGCTGCCGGAGGACCCCGACCGGGAGCAGCTCTGGACCCCCTCCGATCTGGCCTGGTCCCTGGGCGCGGCAGACGACCCCTGCGAAGGCTGGAATCGCGCCATGTTTGAGACCAACGCCGCCATCTTCCGTTTCGGAGTCCGACCGCTGGGCTGGATCTGGGGCTCCATCTTCCCCAAGGTGGTGATCGAAGCCCTCAACCACTGCGCCGACAACCTCGCCGCGCCGGGTCGGATCGTCAGCTGTCTGCTGCAGGCCAAATGGTCCGGCGGCGGAATGGAGTTCGCCCGCTTCCTCACCAACTCCACCCTCGGCATTGCCGGACTCTGGGACCCCGCCGAAGTCTGGTTCGAGTGGTATCCGCGCCGGGACAACTTCGGCCAGGCCTTTGCCAGCTGGGGAATCGGGGCCGGACCCTATTTCCTGTTGCCGCTGATGCGCGGAACCAATCCCCGTGACCTCACCGGTGAGCTGTTCGACATGGCCTTCGACCTCAAAAGCTGGATCCCCTACGCCGGGTATGTGGTCGGCATCAACCGCGGCGTCTCCGAGTACAAGAATTTCATTCAGCTGTATCAGGCGAATTACGATCCCTACGAGTTGTACAAGCTCTACACCCTGATCAACCGCAACCTCCAGTTGCGGGACTGGCCCTATCAGCAGCTCGAACTGGCCAAAGCTGCTCGCGCCCGGGGGCCGCTGCCGGCTCCCCCCCTGATCCCGCCGCCGCCCCCGCCGGCTAATCTCTCCGGACACTGGCGGTCGATCCCCGAATACTCCCCGGCCGGTCCTTTTCAGGATACGCTGCGCGTGGCGATGTGCAACATGCTCAGCGACGACATCAGCATCTGGACCTATCTTTCCCCCTTCAACACCGACTTCACCAGTCTCTGCCGCAACGGTGCGATCGATCCGGGCCGTCCCGGCGCGGAGGAGCTCCAGTTCCGGTTCTGGCCTGCTGCCGACGAGGATCCCGCCGCGCCGCTGGCGGTGCTGCTCCCCGGCACCGGCAGCCATCACACCAATGCGCAGATGGCGGCCATGGCCGAAACGCTCCGCGACGCCGGGTACAGTGTGGTGGTGCTCGACAGCGCGCTGGCCTGGTCCTTCCAGCGCAGCGGCTACGGGCCGTTGCTCCCCGGCTATGTGCCCGAGGACGCCCGGGCGCTCAATCGTGTGATCGACCGGACGCTGGCGGTGCTGCAGGAAAAATACGAACAGCAGCCCCGCCGTCAGGTCTTGATCGGCTACTCGCTGGGGGCGCTTCACGCGCTGCACATTGCCGGTTCGGTTCCGGGGGATGCCCGCTTCGACCGGATTGTGGCGGTCAATCCGCCGGTCGATCTCTTCTACGCGCTGCGGCAGGTGGACGGCCTGCTGGCGGTCAGTCGCGACTGGGATCGTGACACCGTTGTGGATCTGGCCACCACCGGGGTCGGCCGGTTTATGGCCGCCGGAATCCGCTCCCCCGGGCAGCATGCCGATGGTCCCACGCCGGCGTTGCGCGCGATCGCGCCGGATCAGGCTCAACTTCTGATCGGTATGAGTTTCCGGCTGACCTTGCGCGAACTGCTGGCGATTGCCCAGCGCGAGGCGAAGAACCTGCCGGGCCTTCCCGAATACCGCTGGAGTGACCGTACTGCGCTCTATCGCGCGGCGGACCGGCTCTCGTTTGAGCAGTATGTCTCCAGCTGTCTGCTGCCCGACCGGCAGAGCCGGGATCAGAAGATGACGCTGGAGCGGCTCAAGGCCGACAGTTCTTTGCGGGCCGTCGCTGACAAGTTGCGCGGCGAT
>CASFRF010000028.1 GCA_949297015.1 uncultured bacterium | reverse complement strand
TGCCGATCCCGGAACCACGGATCCGGAGTCTCCGGCGCCGGAGCTGACCGAGGTGCCGGTACCGGTGTCCGATCCCGGCACCCCGGAGCCGGAACTCCCCCCCAAAGGGCAGCTGGGGCCGCAGGAGGCACCTGATCCCGGTCCTTGGCGACCGGAGGCGGCCTGGACCGGGGCCGACCGCGCGGTGCTCGACCAGCTGCCGCAGTCCGATCCGGCGGCGGTGCGCGAACAGCTGGAGCCGCTGCTGGAGCACTATCCGCTCTACTCCGAGCCCTGGCGGGAGCTGGCCCAACAGCTGACTGAAGCCAATCTGACCTTGTTCAAGACGGCTCCGGCGGGGACGGTGCCGGAGCTGATCCGGTATTCGATTCAGCGCGGCGATGTGCTGTCGCGCATCGCTGCAAAACACCATACCACGCTGGAGGCGCTGGCGTTGCGCCAGCCGCAGCTGGCGGAGAATCCGGATCGGATTCGCGCCGGTTTCGCACTGACCTTTTACACGCCGCGCACGGGTTGGAAAATCCGGGTCAACCGACGGGCCCGGATGCTCACGCTGTGGGACGGCGAGCGGTTGTTCGCCGCGTTCGAGGTCGGCATCGGCCGGGCCGGGAAACAGACGCCGGAGGGGAACTTCGTGATCTCCACCCGGCAGCTCCAGCCGCAGTGGCGGCGTCCGGACGGGAAGCTGATTCCGGGCGGCAGTCCCGAGAATGAACTGGGCAGCGTCTGGCTGCAGTTGGCCCGGCCGGAGGCGCCGAGGGTGCGCACCGGCTACGGCATACACGGTACGCCGCATCCGGAGACGGTGCCGTCTCCGGTCAGCTACGGCTGTCTGCGGCTGCGCAACCCTGAAGCAGAGGATTTGTACAGGATCGTACCCTCCGGAACCCCGGTCACGATCGAATAAGGAGTGCGGATTATGGCTGAAGTTTTCCTGGATTTTGAAAAGCCGATCATCGAGCTGCGCAAGAAGCTGCAGGAGATGACCGAAATGAGCGCCACCAACCATATCGACGTCTCCGAGGGCATTGCGGCGCTGACCGAGCAGCTCAACGAGACCATGCGCCGGATCTACAGCTCGCTGACCCCCTGGCAGCGGGTGCAGCTGGCGCGTCATCCGGAGCGGCCCTATACGCTGGATTACATCGAGCGGCTGTTCACCGGATTCATCGAGTTTCACGGCGACCGGCGGTTCCGCGACGACAAGGCGATCGTCGGCGGCTTCGCCCGGTACCACGGCAAGCCGGTGATGGTGATCGGCACCCAGAAGGGACGGGACATGAAGTCGAACGTCTACCGCAACTTCGGTTGGCCGAACCCGGAAGGGTATCGCAAAGCCCTGCGGCTGATGCAGATGGCGGATCGGGCGGAGGTTCCGGTCATCACCTTTATCGACACCCCGGGGGCGTTTCCGGGGATCGCATCGGAGGAGCGGCACATCGCCGAGGCGATCGCGCTCAATTTGCGCGAGATGTTCCGGCTGCGGGTGCCGGTCGTTTCGGTGGTCATCGGCGAGGGGGGCTCCGGCGGCGCCATTGGCATCGGAGTCGGCAACCGGGTGCTGGTCATGGAGAACGCCTACTATTCGGTGATCACCCCCGAGGGCTGCGCGGCCATCCTCTGGAAGGATCGGAAGTTCGCGCCCAAGGCCGCCGACGCATTGCAGCTGACCGCTGAGAAGCTGCTGCAGCTGGAGATCGCCGACGAGATCATTCCCGAACCCTTCGGCGGAGCTCAGCGCGACCACGACGCCGCGGCGGAAAAGCTCGATGAAGTGCTGCATCGGCACCTGGTCGAACTGCGCCGGTTGTCGCCGACCCGGCTGAAGGAGCAGCGTTACGCCAAGTTTCGGGCCATGGGCCGGTTCACCGAAGGGAGCGAGGCGGTTTCCTGAATGAAGGATTTGTTGACCATTCGTTCGGCCGGGCCCGGCGATGTGCCGGCGATTCATCAACTGCTGGCGGAGTACGCCGCCCGGCAGATTGTGCTGCCCCGGTCGGAGGAGGATATCCGCTACTATCTGGGGAACTTTGTGGTGGCGGAGTCGCACGGAGCGTTCCGGGGCTGCGTGGCGGTGCGCGATTTCGGGAATCAGCTGCTGGAAATCCGGAGTCTGGCGGTCCGTCCCGAAGCGCAGGGCAGGGGGGTCGGCCGCGCCATGATCGAGGCGGTGAAGTCGGGGTTGCGGCTGGAGCGCGGGAGTTTCCGGCTCTTTGCGCTGACGGTGCGGCCGGAGTTTTTCCGCAGTCTGGGGTTTCGGGTGGTCGGGCGGGAGCGGTTTCCGGAGAAAATCTGGAGCGATTGCTCGGGCTGTCCCAAGCTGGAGTGCTGCGACGAGATCGCCGTACTCTGGGAACCGCCGGCGGCGCGGGAGAAAAGGAGTGCGCGAGAGGGGAGTTGAACCCCTACCCCGAAGGACCGGAACCTAAATCCGGCGCGTCTGCCGATTCCGCCACTCGCGCAACTGGGTAACAGCAAGGTAAAATAGCGCAGATTCGGGATTTTTCCAGTTCAGGGAACGATAAACAAGGTGATCGATACAGAAAAAGACAATCGCACGCGGGTGGAAAAGGCCGTGCTGGTGGGGGTCCAGTACCCGGATGACACGCCGGAGCTGGCGCGGGAGCATCTGGAGGAGCTGGCCGAGCTGGTGCGTACGCTCGGTATCGAACCTTTGGAACTGGTGGTGGTCCGGCTGCGGCAGGTTCAGGTGCAGTATTTGATCGGGCCGGGCAAGGCCGAAGAGGTGCTGGCCCGGGCCCGCGAACTGGGTGCCGATTGTCTGGTCTTCGATGAACCGCTGTCCCCTTCGCACCAGCGCAACTGGGAGCGATTCGCCAAAATGTGCGTGATCGACCGCGAAGAGGTGATTCTGGACATCTTCGCGGAACGCGCCTGGACCCGGGAGGCGGTGCTGCAGGTGGAGCTGGCCCGGTTGCGTTACAGCCTGCCGCGTCTGACCCGGGCCTGGACCCATCTGTCCCGGCAGCGTGGCGGCGGCAGCACCAACCGGGGCGAGGGCGAGACCCAGATCGAAAACGATCGACGGCTGCTCAAGCGCCGGATCAGCGTGCTGGAGGAGGAACTGGCGGTGGTGCGGCGGCAGCGGGCCACCGGCCGCAAGGAGCGGCGGCGGCAGGGGTTGCTGCAGGGCGCGATCGTCGGCTACACCAATGTCGGGAAGTCTTCGTTGTTGCGGGCGCTCTCCGGCGCCGACATTCTGGTGCGCGATCAGCTGTTTGCCACGCTCGACCCGACGACCCGGCGGATCGAGCTGGGCCACCATCTGCCGATGCTGCTGACCGACACCGTGGGCTTTGTGCGCAAATTGCCGCATTCACTGGTGGAGGCGTTCAAATCCACGCTGGAGGAGGCGGTGCTGGCCGATTTTCTGCTGCTGGTGCTGGATGTGTCGAGTCCCGCCTTGGAGGAGCAGTGGGAGACTACCCACGAGGTGCTGCGCGAACTCGGCGCGGAGAACAAGCGGATTCTGACCATATTCAACAAACTGGACCGGCTGGACCCGGTGGCCGATGCGGTGCTGCTGGCCCGGTTGCGCGGTCTGTTCCCCGAGGATTCGATCTACCTCTCGACCCGGACCGGGGAGGGGATGGCGGAGCTGCGGGCACGCCTGGCCGAACTGGCCGGGGGGCGCCGCCGGATCTGCCGGGTGCTGCTGCCGCCGACGCGGGCCGATCTGCGGTCGCTGGCCTTCAGCCGGGGCAGCGTGTTGTCGGAAGAATACGATGAACAGGGCAATCTGGAGCTGGTGTTCAGTCTGGAGGCGGGAGGAATCGGCCCCTTTGAACCGTTTATGATGGAGGGCGCGGGAGGATGAGAAGCAAGTGGTTGTGCGGCCTGTTGCTGCTGGGCGCGCTGTGGAGCGCGGCGGAGGAGGTGTCGCCCTGGACCCGGTGGCGGCAGGGACATGAGTTGACCCGCAAGGGAGAGAGCGCCCGGGAGCGCGGGGATTACCGGCAGGCCATCAAGTTGTACAGCGAGGCGGCCGAGACCTACCGGGCGTTGAAGAAGCAGCGGCCCGACTGGAATCAGGAGGTGATCGACAAGCGGCTGGAGGTGTGCGAGTCGGAGCTGGCCAAGGCACGTCGGGCGCTGGGGGAAGTGGAGGTCGAGGAGCTGCCGCCGCTGCCGCCGCCGCGCAGCACGGGGTCGGCGGAGGCGGTGGCGGGGACGTCGAGCGATCGGGATCGTTGGCTGGCCGCGCAGGTGGAGCTGGCGGAGTTGCGCAAGCAGCTCACGTCGTTGCAGCTCTCGGCCGCCGCCGCCGAGACGCTGCTGCGCGAAAATCGGGAGTGGTCCCGGAAATACCAGTTGCTGGAGGCCCGGTTCCGGGAGCTGGAGCAGCGGGCGGCGGATCCGAAGGGCGAGGTCCAGGAGCTGCGGAACAAACTGGCCGAGATGCAGCTCGAACGCGAGGCGATGGCGACCCGGCTGGAGGTGGCGGGAGATCGGAGCACCCGGCAGGAAAAGGAGTTGGCGGAACTGCGGCTGCGTCTGGCCGCGGTGGAGGCCACCGATCAGGCGGCGGCCCGGGAACGGGCCGAGCGGGAAAAGGAGCTGACCGCGCTCCGGGAGTTCCGGCAGAACGCGACCAATGAGAAGAATCAGGATCTGGTGCGGATTCGCGATTTGACCCGGCAGCTGGAGCAGGCCGGGGCGCAGGACGCCAGGCGCAAGCAGGAGCTCGAGCAGTTGAGCACCCGGCTGCAGGAGGCGTTGAAATCCGGCGGCGATATGGGCAAGGTCAATGCCGATCTGGCCCGCGAGGGGCGGGAGCTGCGGCAGCAGCTGGAGGAGTTGCAGAAGCGTTATACGGCGGCGATTCAGGACCGCCAGACCCTGCAGGAGAGCGTGCGGGCGTTGCAGCTGGAGTTGACCGACGTCAAGGGTACGTTGCTGCGCAACGATGATTTGCGGACGCAGGCGGAGCAGGCCGCGCGGCGTCAGGCTGCCGAATTGCTTCAGCAGCGGGAGGCGGCGCGCGCGCAGGAGAAGCGGGCCGGGGAACTGGAGGAGAAGTGCCGGGCGCTGGAGGCGGAGCTCAAGACCTGGAGCGGACGTTACGCCACCTTGCGCGAACAGCTGAAGTCCGAGCAGACGGTCAGCAGCGGGGCGCTGGCCCGGGCCGATGCGCTGCGTCAGGGGCTGGAGGATGAGAACGCCCGGCTCAAAACCGAACTGACTGCCGGCCGGGAGCAGCTCAAGCGCAGCACCGAGGACGCCTCCGGGCTGCAGGTCGAACTGGCCAAACTCAAGCAGCAGCTGGCGCAGCAGCAGGCCGGCCGGGAACAGCTGGAGCAGTCCGCGGCGGAGCTGGCGCAAATGAAGCGCGAACTGGAGCAGCGGAACCGGGTGTTGGAGAAGACCCGCGGCGAGCTGGCCGCGGCGCGGGCGCTGGAGCCCAAACTGGAGGAGGCGGAACGGCAGGTGAAGGAGCTGGCCGGAGTTCGTCGCGAGCTGGAGGAGAGCGCCCGGAAAAATCAGGAGTTGACCCGGGAGAACGCCCGGCTCACGCTGGCGCTGCAACAGCAGCAGAAGAAGAGTTCCCCCGCCGCCGCCCCGGCGTCGGAACCGGCGAAGCCGGTGACTCCGATCGCTCCGGAGTCGGAAAACGCCGCTTCGCTGGCGGAACTGCGGCGGGCCGGGCAGGAGGCGGAGCAGCGGGGGGATCTGGAGGTGGCGATCTGGAATTTCCGGACGCTGCTGGAGCGGAATCCGGCCGATTTTGAAGCCAACGCCCGACTGGGCGCGATTTGGCTGGGCCGCGAGGAGTTCGAGCGGGCGCTGGAGCCGTTGGAGCGCGCGCGGCTGGTGCATCCGGAGTCGTTGCCGGTACTGTTCGATTATGTGGCCGCGCTGTTGGGCGTCGGCCGCGGCGCCGAAGCGGTGACCTTGCTGGAGTCGGTGAAGGAAATTCAGTCGGAGCCGGTTCCGGCCCTGCTCTGGGGCCGGGC
>CASFRF010000027.1 GCA_949297015.1 uncultured bacterium | reverse complement strand
CAACGCCGGACCGGCGTACCGCAGCCGGCCGTCCCCCCGGGAGTCGGAGGGACGGCCGGAACTTTTTTCGGGATTGCGACGAAGCCTATTGCCCGCGCGGGAAACGCTCCTTCATGTCGGCGATGCAGCGGGTCAGCTCCGCCGCGGCCAGCTTGGGCTCGTAATGTTCGTCATAGACGCCGTAGCGGAACAGCCCCTTGCCCTGGATGTACCAGCGCCAGTGGATCGGCACGCGGATGTCCGCCAGACACCACGGGCAGTAGCCGGAGATCTCCGGGAGCTGCTTGAGCACCTCGTAGGTGTCGTGCAGCAGTCTGGCGTGCCGGACCTCGCTGCCGAGTTCGTCGTCGGGGACCTGGGCGCCCTTCAGGGACATGCTGCCGAACTCACTCAGGATCATCGGCTTGTTGTAGGGTCGGCACATCCGGACGAAGTTGCTGTAGGCGCTCATCGCATCCTCGCCGTTGTTCAAATAGAGATTGGCGGCGAGGACGTCGAACATCTCATACCACTCCGGGGCGTGCATGCCGATCCACTGTTCGTGGTAATCGGTCACGAATTCGTCGTTGGCCTGGGGGTTCCAGTTGGAGTTGATCGAGGCGTGGTTGGAGGCTTCGGCGCAGCTGATCAGGCGGCTGGGATCGAGCTCCCGGACCTGCTGGACCTGATGGATCCAGTAATAGTAGTTGTTGTCGTCGTGGTTGTCCGGATTCCGCCAGCAGCACTCGTTGGACACGCTCCAGAAGATCAGACTTGCCCGGTTCCAGTCGCGGCGGATGGTCTCGGCCATCATGCCCATGGCCTTGCGCGTCATGTCGGGTTCGCGCATGGCGCCGAGCCAGTAGGCCGGGACCTCTTCCCACCACAGCAGTCCGGCCCGGTCGAGCTCACGCCCCCAGAGTTCGGAGTACGGATAGTGCGCGCAGCGCAGGAAATTGACCCCCAGCGCCTTGGCTTTGGCGATCAGCAGTTTGACGCCCTCTTCGGTGGCGGTCCGCCCGGTCTCCGGAAATTCCGCGTGGGTGCAGATCCCGTAGAGCCGGATCTTTTCGCCGTTGAGCAGAATGTCCTGCCCGCGGGTCCGGATCTCCCGGAAGCCGATCTGGTCGCGGAGCGTCTCCTCTTCGGTGGCGATCTCCACCGGATAGAGTTTCGGCGTCTCCGGCGACCACAGGGTGATGCGCTCGCGCGGAATCCGGAAGGTGCAGCGCCGTTTTTCGCCGACCTTCAGCTCCAGCTTCTGCTCGAGCCCGAGTTCAGGGATCCGGACCGCAGCTTCGCGGGTCGCGGCGAGGTCGAGCGAGCCGAGTTCAAGCTCGAAATTGAGCTCCACCCAGTCGCCGTCGAGCGTGGTGTAGGTCCGGAAGTTCGCCACGTGCACCGCCGGGACGATGACCAGCTTCACGCCGCCGATAATGCCGCCGTCGTTGTTCCAGTCGAAGATCTCGCCCGGCACCCGGTCCGGCCGCAGATGGTTGTCCACCAGCACGAACAGCTGGTTGTTCTGCCGCAGGTAGTCGGTGACCCGGAACTGGAACGGCGAGTACCCCCATTCGTGCTTCCCGACGTAGAGCCCGTTGAGGTAGATTTCCGCCTCGTAGACCACGCCGTCGAAGCAGAGGAAGGCCTCTTTGCCGTCGAGATTGCCGGTGAATTCAAAATTTTTCAGGTAGTTGGCGTGTCCGTCGTACCATTTGAGCTCCGTGAACTGGGTCTTCCAGGTGCCGGGGACCTGAATGTCCCACAGCCCTTCCTCGTCCCAGCAGGGGAAGATCTCGTTTTTCCGGGAGGGATTGCGCCACCATTTCTGACGGCGGCAGCGCTGCATCGGGTCGGGACAGAATTTCCAGGTTCCGTTGA
The DNA here is from genome assembly GCA_949297015.1 of uncultured bacterium. Classification (GTDB taxonomy): domain Bacteria; phylum Verrucomicrobiota; class Lentisphaeria; order Victivallales; family Victivallaceae; genus CASFRF01. The sequence continues at coordinate 20,308 of CASFRF010000027.1, read as the reverse complement.
GATTCAGATTTTCGCGCAAATGAGTGAACATTTTTCTCTCCTGCTTCGGTTGTTTTCCGTCGTCTCGAGCCCCGGACCGGGGCTCCGGTTCACGCCAGTTGATACTCCAGTTGATGGTTGCGGTTGTGCAGCTCCTGATCCCACAGGGAACGGTGTCCGTCCCGGTTGCCCAGCATGGCCCAGGTGGTGTCGTCGGTCAGCAGCGCCTCCGGGTGCTCGCAGAGTCCGTCCCGCCGGAGCAGCGCAACCGGCTGCCGGACCCCGCCGCCGTAGCTCCGGACCCCCGCCCAGACCAGTCCGACGCCGTTGTCGCCCCGGGCGGTCAGCCGGATTTTTTCCGGCTGCGCCAGGGTCGGCGGCACCGGCGCATAGAAGGTGTAGAACGGCCAGTCCCCCCGGTTCTCCGGTTTGGGCGTCCCCAGAAAGACCGTTTCGTAACGACCGTCGCCCGCGGCCAGTTCGACCTTCAGCTCCTCTCGGCCATAGTGGTCGGGCAGCAGCAGCCGCAGCTCCAGCAGGCCGCCGGACTGGCGGCGCAGCGTTCGGCAGCGCTCCAGATTCGCCAGCGGGCGCGCCGCCCAGCGCCGCAGCGCGGTGTCGTCCAGCCCCGGACGGAAGCGGCGCCACAGCCGTTCGCGCTCGGACCGGTTGTGTTCCCAGCCCGCCGCCAGCGCGGAGCTGTCGGGTTCGGTCTCCTCCCGGAACAGCCGGTTCAGCCAGAGTCCGCTCTCCAGCTCCAGCAGCTCGTATTCGCTGCGCAGCAGGAGGTCGGTCATCACCTTTTTCCCGAGCTCGGTGGTGATCTTCGGGGCGCATTGTACAAACACCTCGCGGATCAGCCGCAGTTCGGCCAGCTCTCTTCCGGTCAACGGATCGGGCGCTTTGCGGAATCCCGATTGCGCCGGGTCGCCGCCGCGCTGCAGTACCGGCGCCGGCGGCGGACAGTCGGCGTAGGCCCGGACCGCCTTGCTCAGCACCGGGTCGTCGGTCCCGAACAGCTCCCGCACCGCCTCGGCAAAGGTCTCCTCCGGATCGCGACGCCCGCCGGAACGCCACCAGCGTCCGGCGAACGCGGCCTGAGGCCAGTACGAATAGAGAAAGTCGTTCGCATGCTCCCAGACCGTCAACAGCATCGCTTCGGGGTGGTGGGACAGGGCGTAGCGGCTGAGACTCTGGATGTTGCTCAGCAGGAACTCCCGCGGCGCGCCCCAGAACGGCGTGCCGGTTCGCTCGTAGTGACCGAGAATGTCGATCCGGCGCCGGTTGCCGTACTTGGTCTCCTTGGTCTCGACCAGTTCGTTGTACTCCCAGAAGACCCGGACGATTTCGGCGGGCAGCAGCTCGAGCAGCTCCGGGAAAAAGTCCGCCATGTCGTCCCAGATCACCATGCGTTTGCCCAGCTTCCGGCAGATCCGGTGGAGCAGCTGCAAATGGGCGGCGAAGATCTCCGCCCGGCTCTCGCCCGCCGCCAGCCGGGCCCGGCAGCGCGGGCAGCTGGCCAGCCGGAAGACTTCGTCGCACCCGACATGGAGCTCCGGGGCCGGAAAGATGGCGGCGATCTCGGTCAGATAGCGCTCCAGAAACTTCGCCACCTCCGGATCGCTCGGGCAGAGTTCATGGCGCTCCTCCGTCTCCGGGAGCTCCCGCTGTTCGGAGAGCCCCGCCAGTTGCGGATGGCGCAGAAAGAGCTCGCAGTGTCCCAGCGTGTTCAGTGCCGGGATCACCTTGAGTCCCCGGGCGGCGGCCTGCTTCACCACCCGGGCCATCTCCTCCGGCGCGTAGGAGCGCTCCGGGTCGGCGAAGGCGAAGGAGGCGGTCCGGACCCCGCCCTCCAGATAGAGCAGCAGCGCGGTATAGCCGTTGGCGGCGGCGAAGTCGATCGCCTCGGCCAGGGTCTCCGGCGTCTCCTTCTGCCGGGCCAGATCCAGTTGCAGGATGACGTCCATGCTCAGAGTTCCGACTCGGGATATTCGCTCATCAGCGCGAGCATTTCGCGGACTGCCTGCGGCAGCCCGACCATGATCGCCCGCCCGATGATGCTGTGTCCGATGTTGAGCTCGTGCAGGTGCGGAACCTCCAGAATCCCGGCGATGTTCTCGTAGTCGATGCCGTGCCCGGCGTTGACCTTGAGCCCGCAGCTCTGCGCATGTTCGGCGCCCCGGATCAGCCGCTCCAGCTCCTGGCGGCGGGCCGCGCCGGCGGCGTTGGCGTAGGCTCCGGTGTGGAGCTCCACATACTCCGCGCCGCAGGCGGCGGCGGCCTCGATCTGTGCAAAATCCGGGTCGATGAACAGACTGACCAGAATCCCGGCATCGTGCAGCGTTTGAACTGCGCGCCGGATTCGAGCTTCGGCCCCGGTCACATCCAGTCCGCCCTCGGTGGTCAGCTCCTGCCGCTTTTCCGGAACCAGACAGGAGCTCCGCGGTTTGAGCTCGCAGGCGATGCGAACCATCTCGTCGGTCACCGCCATCTCCATGTTGAGCCGCCGGACCCGGCGCGCCAGCTCCCGCAGATCGCGATCCTGAATGTGCCGCCGGTCCTCGCGCAGGTGCGCGGTAATGCCCCAGGCTCCGGCCTCCTCGGCCAGCAGCGCGGCCGCCACCGGGTCGGGTTCCTGCGCCAGCCGCGCCTGACGCACCGTCGCCACATGATCGATATTCACTCCCAGATTCAGCATAATGCGCTCCTCACTTCCTTGACCAGTTCCGCCAGTTCGGCGATGCGCCGCTGGCTGTTTTCCGCCGCCAGATGATCCGGAACCAGCACCACCTTGAGCTCTTCCCCGCCGACCGCGGCCCGCTGCAGCCAGGGCAGCAGCAGTTTCCCGGTCAGGTGATTGCCGATTTCCGGCTCGTAATGAAAATGCAACACCTCCGCCCGAAAGGCCAGGTCCGGCCAGCACGCCGCCGGTGACAGCGCGGGAAACCCCGGCTCGTGCGGATAGAGCTCGACCGACCAGCGGATCCGGTCGAAACCCAGCTCCCGGTGAAATCGCGCCGCCGCCGCCGTATCCGTCCCCGGCAGCCGCAGCGGCAGCAGCAGCGTCCAGTTGCTCTCCAGCCAGTCGCGGTAGCAGCTGCTCAGAATCGACCGCAAATGCGCCGCGTATTCGCGATCGTGCAGCGCGGTCTCCAGATCGAAGGCGCCGGACCCCAGCTGAATCCCCAGCTCCTGCGCCCGGCGGGTGGTCTGCCGCAAATATTCGCCGAAGTCGAGCCGCAGCGCCAGTTTCTCCCCGGGCAGCAGCCGGCACAGCGACCCGGTGTACAGATCCCGGATAATCCGCTCGCCGATGGGGTATTTCCGCACTTTGCGGCAGTTCTCCTCCGACTCCAGCCAACTCCCGGCGAACTCCAGAAGCTCAAACTCCTCCGGCAGCTTCTTCGGCAGCAGCGCCGCCGTCTCAAACGCGAGTCCGAACCGGATCTTCATAGCTCGAATCCGGCCTCGCGCAGTTTTTCCACCGTGATGCCGCCGCCGCCCCGGCCCGCAGCCGGTTCCCGCGGTTCGCGGAGCTGCAGCTGCCGGACCACATATTTCCCCAGCAGATCGGTCTCCAGATTGACCGGAGTCCCTTCCGCCCGGGTCGCCAGCGCGGTTTCCCGCAGCGTCACCGGAATCAGGTGCACGCCGAACCATTCGGGCGTCAACTCCACAATGGTCAGCGACACCCCGTCGATGGCGATGCTCCCCTTTTCCACCAGAAACGACGCCAGCGCTTCCGGCAGCGCCACCAGCAGCACCGTGTCGTTCCCGACCGGGCGGCGTCCCCGCACCGGCGCCGTCGCGTCGATATGCCCCGAAACCAGATGTCCGCCCAATCGGTCGCCGGGCCGCAGCGCCCGCTCCAGATTGAGTTCCGCCCCCGGCGGCAGCACGCCGAGATTGGTGCGGCGCAAGGTCTCATCGAGGGTGTGGAAGATCAGCCGACCGTCGGGCAGCTCCTGTTCCAGCGTCAGGCAGCAGCCGTTGACCGCCACGCTCTCGCCGTAGCGCAGCTCACGGAGCGGCCGGGCCGGACGCACCGTAAGCTTCTCTCCGCTTCGCGCGACCAGCCGCGCCGTGGTCTCCACCAGTCCGGTAAACATGCTTTCAGCTCCTTCCGCCGATCAGGCCCGAAATCGCCAGATCCGCGCCGTAGCGGCGGATTTGCAGTTGTTCCAGTTGCAGCGCTTCGGCCAGCGAGTCGGGATCCTCCCCGCCGGTCACCGGGCGGCTGTGCCGCCCGCAGAGGAGTTTCGGCGCCAGATGAAACTCCACTTCGTCCACCGCTCCGTGCTGCAGCGCCGCGGCGGCCAGCTCGCCGCCGCCCTCGAGCAGCAGGGCGGTCACCTGTTCCCGCCCCAGCTCGTGCAGAAAACGCTCCCAGCTGTCGGCGTCGGTCAGCGTGACGCAGCGCACCTCCTCGCCCGGGAAAAAACGGGCGATCTCCTCCGGGCGGGTCCGGCGGCAGGCGACGATCTTGCGCGGCTGACGCGGCCAGTCGGCCGGTTCGCGCACCACCAGTCCGGGGCGGTCTTGGCGCACGGTCTCGGCCGAGACCATGATCGCGTCGCACCAGCGCCGCAGTTCCTGAACCCGGCTCCGGGCCGCCGGGCCGGTGATCCACTTGGACTCACCGGAAGCGGTGGCGATCTTGCCGTCGAGCGTCATCGCCATCTTGAGCAGCACCCAAGGCTTGCCGGTGGTGATCCAGCAACAGAAGGCGCGGTTCAGCCCGGCGCAAAGTTCGGTTTCGACGCCGGTTTCGACCTCGATTCCGGCGGCGCGCAGCAGGTCCACCCCGCGCCCGGCGTGCGCCGGATTCGGGTCGATCATGCCGATCACCACCCGGGCGATTCCGGCGGCGCAAATGGCCTCGGTGCAGGGCGGCGTGCGTCCGGTGGTCGAACAGGGTTCGAGCGTCACATACAGCGTCGCGCCGCGGGCCCGGTCGCCGGCAGCGCGCAGCGCTTCGATTTCGGCATGCGGTTGGCCCGCGCGATGATGATAGCCTTCGCCGACCACCTCGCCATCGCGCAGCAGCACCGCGCCCACCAGCGGATTCGGCGAGGTCAAGCCCCAGGCCTGCCGGGCCAGCTCGGCCGCCCGGCGCATCCAGCGGGCGTCGCAGTCGGAGCTCATGACTGCACCGGCTCGAAGAGCGCCTCGGCGAAGTAGGCGGGGTTGAACGGCTGCAGATCGTCGGGCTGCTCGCCCAGACCGACGAAGAAGGTCGGCAGTTCAAACTCCTGATGGAGCGCCACCACCATGCCGCCGCGCCCGGTGCCGTCCAGCTTGGTCAGCACCAGCCCGGTGACCCCGGCGGTCCGGGAGAACTCCCGCGCCTGATTGAGCACATTGGCCCCCAGCGTGGAGTCGACCGTCAGCCACACCTCGTGCGGGGCGCCGGGGTAGACCTTGCCGATCGAGCGGCGGATCTTGGCCAGTTCCTCCATCAGATGGCGCTGATTGTGCTGGCGTCCGGCGGTGTCGATCAGCAGAAAATCGGCGTTGCGGTTCAAGGCGGTCCGGGTCGCGTCGTAGGCGACCCCGGCGGGATCGGCTCCGGGTTTGCCGGAGATCACTTCGGCGCCGGTGCGTTCGCCCCACAATTGCAGCTGCTCCACCGCCGCGGCCCGGAAGGTGTCGCAGGCGGCCAGCACCACGCTCCTGCCCTCGCTGCGGTAACGGGCGGCGAGTTTGCCGATGGTGGTGGTCTTGCCCGAACCGTTGACCCCGACCAGCAGAATCACGGTCGGTCGGCCCGGTTCGCCGCGGTGCAGCTCGCGGGCGTTGCCGGTCAGGATGGCGCCGATGCTTTCGGCGGCGGCCCGGCAGAGATCCTCGTCGGTGGCGATCAGACCGCGCTCGTAGCGGTCGCGCAGTTCGCGCGTCACCCGCGAGGCGGCGGCGACCCCGAAATCGGCGGCGATCAACCGGGCTTCGAGCTCCTCAAAGCTCTCCGCTCCGTGCGCCTTGACTCCGGTGAAGATGCCGCTGAAGGTCCGGGCCACTTTGGTGGCGGTCTTCTCCAGCCCCTGTTTGAAGATCGAAAAGATCGATTTCATGACTCCGCTCCGGAGAGTTTTTCCCGCGAGGGTCGCGACAGCGAGTCCTTGACCCCGTTCAGAACGCCGTTGATGAAACTGACCACCGCTTCGCCGCTGTAGTCGCGGGCGATGCCCGCCGCCTCGTCGATGCTGACCACCGGCGGCACCTCGGGGATAAACAGCATCTCGGCGACGGCCACGCGCATGATGTTGCGGTCGACCAGCGACATCCGCTCCAGCGCCCAGTGCGCCGAGTGGTCGCGGATGGCGCGATCGATCTCTTCGCGGTGCAGCGCCACCAGGGTGAACAGCTGTTCGGCGTATTCGCGGCCCTTGCGGGCGTAACGGTTGTTGCCGAGCTGAAACTCCTCGCGCAACTGCTCGTAGAAGTCGCTCCAGGTCCCCATGTCGGGCGTTTCGGCCAGAATGTCGCAGCGGAACAAATACTGCATGGCCAACTCCCGCCCGAGTCGTTTGGCGTGCAGTTTCGGCGCGGCCTCTGCGTTCATTTGAGACAGCGGTTCAGATTGGCCATTTCAATGGCGGCCAGCGCCGCGTCGACGCCCTTGTTGCCGGCCTTGGTGCCGCTGCGCTCGATGGCCTGCTCCAGATTGTCGGCGGTGATCATGCCGTAGGTCACCGGAACGCCGAACTCCAATCCCAGCTGGGCCAGGCACTTGGAAACCTCGGAATTGATGTATCCGGCGTGACTGGTCGCGCCCTGAATCACCACGCCCAGCGCCAGCACCGCGTCGTACTTGCCCTGCAGCAGCAGCCGCTTGACGGCGAAGGGAATCTCGTAGGAGCCCGGAACGTAGGCCACGGTGAGGTTCTGCGCCGAGCCGCCGTGCCGCAGAATGGTGTCCACCGCTCCGTCCAGAAGTTTGCTGACGAAGAAATCGTTGAATCGGCCGCACACAATGGCGAAACGCAGACCATCTGCCGCCAGCGTGCCCTCATACACCGCCCCGGGTTCCGCTTTCATAATCGAAATCACCTCCACAAAAACTGAAATCCAGATTCATCCGAAAACGTAATATACCACCGGAAGCCCGTCGTTGCAAGCTCCCGAACGGGGATCCTGGCGGGTTACTCGCCGCTCCAGGCCGCTTCAAACCGGCGGCAAGACTCCTCCAGTCCGGCCGCATCCAGCGGCCCGGTGGCCAGGTACTCCTCGAGCAGCCGCCCCTTGTCCACCACCGGCGCCACCGGATTCCCGGAAAAGCCGAAGTTTCCGGCGATCGCCGCCGTCAGCTCCGCCGCCAAGTCGTTGACCGCGCTGTGGCCGGTCGCCTTTTCCAGTTCGCGCAGAATCCGTTCGTGCTCCTCGCGCGCGACGTTCACGCTCCGCTCCAGCCGGGTCCGGTCTCCGGCCCGCAGCTGCTGCAGAAACTTCATCAGGGCCGGGAACGGGGCGTAGTCCTCGTCGTTCAGGGCCGCCAGCCGGGCTTGCGCCTCCTCGTCCCGGTCCTCGCGCACCAGATCCCAGATCGCGGCCAGCTCCCGCGCCAGCGGCCGCCACCGGGCAAAGCGGTCGCGCGCCCCCGAAGTCCGCGCCGCGGCCAGCCGATCCTCGAAATCGCGCCAGACCTGCTCCTCTTCGCGCTCCAGCGCCGCCACCTGTTCCCGGGGCAGGGCGTTGAGCGCGCCCAGCTCGCGCCGGAGTGGCCGGGCCCGTTTTTCCGCCGTCGCCGGATCGCTCAGCTCGAGCGTCTTGAGTTCCGCCAGCAGCTCCCGGAAGCGGGCGGCGTTGGCGCTCAGTTCGTTCCGCCGGGCGTTGAAGACCTGATCCAGCGCGGCGTTGAAGCGCCGGTAGAGCTCCGGCTCCTGCCGTCCCGCGCTGCCCGCGGCCTGAAAACGCTGACGCAGCTCCCGGGCCCGCCGTCCGGCCTCCGGCCCCGGAGTCAGGGCTTCGGCCTCGGCGCAGAGTCCGGCTTTGACCTCCGCCACGGCTGCGCATTCGCGGTTGCGGCGTTCAAAGTATTGATTCCGGGCCTCGAAAAAGTGGTTGCAGGCGGCCCGGAACCGGGCGTACAGGGCGTCATCCAACTCGCGCCCGGCGTGACGGAGTTTTTTCCACTCCTGCTGCAAGGCCTTGAGCGCCTCGGCGGTGGCGTTCCACTCGGTTTTGCTCATCAGCGCCTCGGCCTGCTCGCAGAGCGCGGTCTTGGCGGCGGCGGCGCTCCGCTGCTCGGCGTGCAGCGCCTCGTAATAGGCGTCCACCCGGCGTTTGAGCGCCTCGGAAAGTTCGCGGAACCGGGGATTGATCTCGGGCTGTTTTTCGCGCGGAACCGCGCCCAGTTTCCACCATTTTTCGCGGAGCAGCCGGAACTTCTTGGCCACCGCCGGGAGTTCGCGGTCTTCGGCGGCGGCGAGGGTTTCCAGCTCCTTGAGCAGGTCCTGCTTGACCGTAAAGCTCTCCCAGCGGGCCAGATCCAGCTCCTGAAAGTGCTGGGCCAGCCGGGAGGAGCCCTTGCGGGCCAGTTCGTGGAAGTGCGCCTCCAGCTCCCGGACCCGTTTCTCCTCCAGATTCAGCTCTCCCAGCAGGGCGGCATGGGCGGCGTCGAGCGCGCTTTTGCGCTCCTTGAGTCCCTCGCAGTCGGGGGCGGCCACCAGCGTTTCGAGCTCGGAACTCAGTTGCTGAAGCTGCTCGAAGGCGGCTTTGGCCGCCACCTCCTCGCGCTCGAGCGCGGCGCGGACCTTGCTCTGGAGTTCTTGGAACGCGGCCTGTTGGGCTTCGAGGTCGCTCCCGGCATCGGCACTGGCTTTGCGCCAGTCGGACTCCAGACGTTCAAACTGGCGGCGGACCGGCAGCATCCGGTCGGCGGTGGCGAGCCGGGAAAGTTCCCCCAGCAGCTGTTCCAGTTCGGCGCGGGCCTCCTCGCGGCGGGCCCGGCGCGACTCCGCCTGACGCCACCAGTTCTCGAACGCGGCGGTGGCCTCGGCGAACTGTTTGTCGAGGATTTCGGCGTACTCCGGAGGCAGTTCCGGCGCCTGTTCATATTGTTGACGCAGGGCGGCAAAATCCTCCGGCGCCGCCGGGTCGTCGCGTCCGATCAGCCTGGTCAGTTCCGCGCAGATCCGTTCCCGTTCGTGCAGCCGTTCCTGCAGTCCGGAGGAGATGTTGCCCCCTCCCGCGACCGCCCCCGTTTCGAGCTTCCCGTCCTGTTCAGCCATAAAAATCCGCTCCTGAGTAATTAGAGAGTCATTATAGTGCGTTTCCCCGGCTTTTTCCAGTCCCGCGCTTGATTTTCTTGCAAAAAAAATTATATTTCCAGACAGGTCGGAGCGGGGGGAGACGCCGCCGACGAAGGCGGCGTTCCGGAGTTTTTCAGAGGAGGAGTAACGAAGTATGGCTCAGACACATGAATTCAAGACCGAGGTCCGGCAGCTGCTGAACCTGATGGTGCACTCACTGTATTCCAACAAGGACATCTTTCTGCGCGAACTGATCGCCAACGCGGCCGACGCCATCGACAAGGCCCGGTTTGAGAGCGTCAGCCATCCGGAGCTGGCGCGCGAGTGGCAGATCCGGCTGGAGCCGGACAAGGAGGGCAAGACCCTCCGGATCAGCGACAACGGCATCGGCATGACCGAGCAGGAGGTGATCGACAACATCGGCACTATCGCCCAGAGCGGCACCCGGGCCTTTCTCAAGGCGCTGGAGGAGAAGGGGACCGGCGCTTCCGAGCTGCCCGAGCTGATCGGCCAGTTCGGCGTCGGTTTCTACTCCGCGTTCATGGTCGCCGACGAGGTGACCGTGCTGACCCGGAAGGCCGGGAGCGACGCTCCCGCCGTGCGCTGGACCTCCCGGGGGGAGGGCACCTTCGACCTGGAACCGGCGGAAAAGGAGAGTGCGGGCACCGAAATCACGCTCAAGCTCAAGCCCGAGGCGGAGTTCTATCTGGAGAACTGGAAGCTCAGCGAGATCGTCGGGCGCTACAGCGACTTCATCGCCTATCCGATCGTGCTGCCCACCCGCAAGGTCAACGAGGACAAGACCGAGACCGTGGAGGACCGGGTGCTCAATTCGGCCAAGGCGATCTGGCTGCGCAAACCCTCCGAGGTGACCGAGGACGAGCACAAGAGTTTCTACGCGCATCTGGGGCACGGCGGCGGCGAGTATCTGAAGGCCATTCACATCTCGGCCGAGGGCGTCAGCGAGTTCAAGGCGCTGCTCTATCTGCCCGCGGCGATGCCGTTCAATCTGTTTTTGCCCGATTTTCAGAAGAAGGGGTTGCAGCTCTACGTCCGGCGGGTGTTCATCACCGATGACTGCAAGGAGCTGCTGCCGGACTATCTGCGGTTCGTCCGCGGCGTGGTCGATTCCAGCGATCTGCCGCTGAACGTGTCGCGCGAGATTCTGCAGGAGAATCCCAAGCTCATGCGCATTCAAAAGGCGCTGGTCAGCCGGGTGCTTTCCGAACTCAAGAAGATGCAGGAGAACGAGCCCGAAACCTACAAGCGCTTCTATCGCGAATTCGGGAAGATCCTCAAGGAGGGTATTCACACCGACTACGCCAATGCCGAAAAGATCAAGGCGCTGGCCATGTACGAGACTATGAACCGCGCCCCCGGCGAGCTGATCTCGCTGCAGGAGTACGTCAACGCCATGCCCGGCTCGCAGAAGGAGATCTATTACCTGACCGGCGAGAAGCGTGAACTGGTCGCCGCCTCGCCCGCGCTGGAGTACTACCGCGACCACGGCTACGACGTGCTGTTCATGACCGACCCCATCGACGAGTGGGTCATGCAGTCGATGCTTCAGTTCGACAAGAAGAACTTCAAGCAGATCGCCAAGGGCGACTTCGACCCCGGCGAGGAGGAGAAGTCCAAGCTCGACGCCGTGATCGCCGAGGCGCAGAAGAAGTACGCCGGACTGATTGAGTTCCTGACCGGCGTGTTCGGCGACCGGGTCGCCCAGATCCGCTTTTCCGGCCGGCTGACCAGCAGCCCCTGCTGCCTGGTGGTCGAGGGCGGCGCGCTGAGTCCCCAGATGGAGCGGCTGTTCAAGGCCATGCATCAGGAGCTGCCGCCAAGCAAACGGATTCTGGAACTCAATCCGACCCATCCGCTGGTGGCGGCGATGCAGGCGCTGCTGGGCCGCGAACCGGCCAGCCCGCTGCTGCGCGAGTACGCCGAAGTCCTGTTCGATCAGGCGCTGCTGGCCGAGGGCGACGCGCTGCCCGATCCGGGCGCCTTCACCCGGCGGCTGACCGACCTCCTGCTCAAGGGGCTGGGCGCGAAGTGACCGCGGAGCCGGAGTCCGGGTGTTCCCGGCTCCGGGTCCGGGAGCGCGTCGTCTGGCGGCGGTCCCGGACGGCCCTTTTTTCTGTTTTTTCGCTTGCAAAGGCGCGAATCCCATGGTATACTGAACCGGGGAGGAAGCAACAGGGCTCAACTTGCGGAGAAACTGCTATGAATCTGGAAATTCAGTGGTTTATCGCGGCACTGGTCGAAGCCGAGCTGGTGGAAAAGGAGGACGCGGTGGTGTTTTTCAACTCCTTCCCGGAGGAGCCGGAGCTGGAAGACTACGCGCAGGGGGTGCTCGATCAGGTGGTGGCCGGGATGTCGGAAGCCGAAGCTCAGGCGATGCTCGAGCAGATCCAAACCGAAATCGACATCGCCCGCGAACAGGCCGAATACGGCGAAGCCCCGGCGCTGTTCGCCGGACCCCGGGTCGCCCGGAAGCGGAACGCTTCCGGAGCGGACGCTCCACCCCCCGCTCCCGTCGCCGAGTCCGCCGCCCCCGAATCGGCGGTCGCCCCGGAACCGGCCGCCCCGGAGCCGCCGATGGAGCGGAAGCCGACTCCTCCCCCGAAGGCGAAGGCGGAGCCGGGCGCGGATCCCGAAGCGGAGCTGGCGACCTGGTTCGATTCGGTCCGGCTGCTGGAACTGAGCGCGGAGGAGGTGCGCGATTTCCTGATCCGGCTGTTTGCCGCGTTGCGGCGGGCCGGGGTCAGCGATCTGCACCTTTCCGCCGGCGCCCGGCCGTTTATCCGGCGCGCCCGGAAGCTGGAGCGGCTCGGGAGTGAACCGCTGGCGCCGGAGGAGTCCGAACGGCTCAATTTCGCGCTGTTGACGCCCGCGCAGCGCGAACGCTTCCTGGAGGAGCAGGATTTGAGTTTCGCGCTGGAGTTTGAAGGCGAGCGCTACCGCGGGGCGTTGATGCGCCACAAGCGGGGCGTCTCCGGGAGCTACCGGCTGGTGCCGTCGACGATTCCCAGTCTCGAGGAGCTGGGCTTCCTGCCCGAGGACGCGGTCACCGTGCGGCGGCTGCTGGATTTTCAGAACGGGCTGATTCTGGTGGCCGGACCGCTGGGATGCGGCAAGACCACCACGCTGGCGGTGCTGCTCGACCAGTTGAATCGCGAGCGTTACGACCATGTCCTCACCGTGGAGGATCCGATCGAGATTCTGCAGACCTCCCGGAACTGCCTGATCAATCAGCGGGAAATCGGCAGCCACACCGAATCCTGTGTTCAGGCGCTGCGCGCCGCTTTGCGCGAGGATCCGGATATTATCGTGATCGGTGAAATGCACGGCAGCGAGACCATCGAAAACGCGGTCTCCGCTTCGGAAACCGGCCATCTGGTGCTCGGCACGCTCCACACCGGCGACGCGGGCAACACCCTGAGCCGGGTTCTGGAGGTGTTTCCGCAGCAGCAACAACCGCAGATCCGGGCGATGACCGCTGGCAGTCTGCGGGGGATCATCTGCCAGAAACTGGTGCCGGCGACGAACGGGCGGCTCACCGTGATTTACGAGATTCTGGTCAACTCCACGGCGGTGAGCAACCTGATTACCGAAGGCAAGATCTATCAGCTGCCGGCGGCCATGCAGATCGGAGGGCGGCTCGGCATGTGCACCTTCGACCAGTGCGTGCTCAAGAAGTACCGGCAGAAGCTGATCTCCTACGAAGTGGCCGAAGCCAATCTGACCGACGCCGCCTCCCGGGGGCAGCTCCGGCAGGAACGGGCGACCCGGGAAGCGCGGCGTCTGGCGGCGGAACAGACGGAGGTGTCCAAATGAGCGAAGCGATGATCGATCAGTATTTGCGGCGGGTGCTCGAACTCGGCGGCTCCGATCTTCATCTGGGAACCGGGGCGCCGGCCCGGATCCGGGTGCACGGTGATCTGCGGCCGATCGACGACCGGGCGGTATCCCCCGACGAACTCAAAAGAATGCTTCACGAGATCTGTCCGGCGGAACGCTGGGAGTCGTATCTGACGCTTCACGACCTCGATTTCTCGTATGAGATTCCGGAGGTCGCCCGATTCCGGGTCAACTGTTTCTTCGACTACCACGGCATGGGCGCGGTGCTGCGGCTGATCCCCGACCGGGTCCATACCCTGGAGGAGCTGGGCGTGCCGGAGGTGCTGACCGAACTGTGCTCCCTCCAGAGCGGTCTGGTGCTGGTGACCGGCCCCACCGGGTCCGGCAAATCGACCACGTTGGCGGCGATGATCGACTACATCAATGAAAACTTCACCAAAGACATCATCATCATCGGCGATCCGGTCGAATTCATGCACCGGAACAAGCGGAGCGTGATTCTGCACCGGGAGGTCGGCCAGCACTGCCGGTCGTTCCCGCAGGCGCTGCGCGGCGCCATGCGGTCCGATCCCGATATTGTGGTGATCGGCGAGCTGCGCGATCTGGAGACCATCACCCTGGGACTCTCCTGCGCCGCCATGGGCATGCTGGTCTTCGCCACCATGCCCACCAACAACGCGCCGAAGACCGTGGCCCGGATCATCGACGCCTTCCCGACCAGCGAACAGTCGCTGATCCGCACGCTGCTGGCCGAGTCGCTGCGCGGAATCGTCTCGCAGCAGCTCTGCCACCGGAAGGGGGGCGGCCGGGTGGCGGTCTGCGAGGTGCTGCTCTGGGCCGACGGCTTGCCCAACACCATCCGGGAGGAGCAGATTGCAAACATCCGGACCATTATCGAGGGCAATCGGGCCCGGGGCATGATCACCATGGACAGTTCGCTGCTGGCCCGGCTGCAGGCGGACGAGATCACGGTGGAGGAGGCGTATATGAAAGCCGGCGACAAGAAGTTGTTCCTGCCGCTGATGGAGAAGGCCGGGCTGCTCCCCCACGGGGCGTAGCGTGTTGAGAATGTTGACGTATGATTGAAAAATTGCTGTTGCTGATCCGGCGGGTCTTCTTCTGCCACCGCTCCGACGATGAGACGGTGAGCGGGGCGGCCCGCAATTTCTTCCTGCCGCGTCCGACCCGGGGGTTCTTTCTGCGGCTGACGGGAGTGGTGGTGGTGTCGGTGGTGGTGTTCGGCGTGCTGCTGCGCCCCTGCGTGATCGACGGGGCGAGCATGGTGCCGACCTATCCCGAGCACGGATTCACCTTCTGTCTGCGCTTCAAGTACTGGTTTTCGCCGCCGAAGGTGGGCGACGTGGTGGTCATTCGCTACACCAACCGCGTGTACTACCTGAAGCGGGTGGTGGCCGTGGCCGGAGATGTGGTGGAGTTCCGCCGGGGCGTGCTGTACGTCAACGGCAAGCCGCAGTACGAGCCCTATGTGCGGTACGTCTCGGACTGGGAGCTGCCGCCGCGCAAGGTGGAACCGGGACACGTCTATGTGGTGGGGGATAATCGGAGCATGCCCCTGGAGGAGCATCAATTCGGGCAGGTTTCGCTCGGCAAAATCATCGGAGCGCCATGGTAAGAAGATTTCGACGTTGGCTCGTCGGGTTGGTGCTGGTCGCGATCGCGGTCGGCGGGGCGGGCTGGTACTGGTTCTATCGGCAGAGCGATGAAGCCGCGATTCACCGGCTGCTCGAACAGCTGGCTTACAGCGCCAGCCGGGCGGAGAAGGAGAAGACCTCGACCGGGTTGTGGAAAGTTCATAGCGTTGGCGAACTGTTCCTGCCCGAGACCGAACTGGAGTTCCGGACCGAGATGTTCTCCGGCAAGTACAGCCCGGAGGAGATCAAGTCCAATCTGCAGCGGTTTCGGCAGGTGATGCGCGAGTCGACGGTCCGCTATCGCGATCTGGAACTGACGCTGACGCCGCCGGATCAGGCGACGGTCGTGTTCACCGGCCAGCTGATCGGGCGCACCCGCGACGGTCGCCGGGTGGACGAGGTCCGCAACTTGGTTTGCTCGCTGCGAAAGAGCGAGGGAAAATGGAAGGTGGCCCGCATCAGCGTGCGGGATATTCTGGAGAAATAGAGGAGCAATCATGGTTTACTTCATCACCGGGATCGATACCGGAATCGGCAAGACTTATGTGACCGGACAACTGGCCGCCTGGCTGCAGCGGCGCGGGCGCCGGGTGATCACGCAGAAACTGGTGCAGACTGGAAACGTCGGCTTTTCCGAGGATTTGCAGAGTCATCGCGCCGCCATGGGCGCGGTGGAGTTTCCCGAGGACCGCGAGGGACTGACCGCGCCGGTGATCCTCCCGTACCCCTGCTCGCCGCACCTGGCGGCGGAAATGGAGGGCACGCAGATCGACTTGGAGCGCATCACGCGCGCCACCCGGATTCTGAACGAGCGTTACGAGGTGGTGCTGCTGGAGGGCGCCGGGGGACCGGCCGCCCCGCTGCGCCGCGGCTACTGGCAGCTGGACTACGTCGCCGACTGCGGTTACCGGCTGATTCTGGTGAGCTCGGGGCGGCTGGGCAGTTTGAATCACACCTTTCTGGCGCTGGAGGCGGCAGTGCGCCGGGAGGTCCCGGTGGCGGGAATCGTCTACAACGACTATCCGCCCGCCGATCCGCGGATCGGCGCCGACGCCCGGGAGATGATGAAGGAGGAGCTGGTCCGGTTCGGATTCCCGCCGGTGCTGGTCGAAGGGGAAGACGATTATCGGGAACTGTTCCGGGAGGTGTTATGAAAAATACGGAGGAACTGCTGCAATTCGACCGGCAACACCTGTGGCACCCGTATGCTTCGGCGACCGAACCGCCGCCGGTGCTGCCGGTCCGCTCGGCTTCGGGGGTGAACCTCCGGCTCTTTGACGGGACGGAGCTGATCGACGGGATCTCCTCCTGGTGGTGCGTGGCCCACGGCCACAACCATCCGGCGATCCGGCTGGCGATCGAGGAGCAGCTGGGGGAGTTCTGTCAGGTGATGTTCGCCGGTTTCACCCACCGCAATGCGGCGCGGCTGGCGGAGCTGCTGCTGGAGCGCGCCCCCGGGCTGAGCCGGGTGTTCTACGCCGATTCCGGTTCGGTGGCGGTGGAGGTGGCGATCAAGATGGCGCTGCAGTATCAGTATGCGGCGGGACGGCCGGGCCGGTCCCGGCTGGTCACGGTGCGCGGCGGTTATCACGGCGACACCGCCGGCGCCATGGCGGTGTGCGATCCGGCGGGAATGCACCGGTTGTTCGCGCCGCTGCTGGCGCAGCATCGCTTTCTGGAGCGACCGGCGTGCGCCTTCGACCAGGCGTGGAACGAGACCTTTGCGCGCCGGTTCCGGGAGGAGCTCGCGGCGCTGGATCCGGCGGAGCTGGCGGGGGTGATTCTGGAGCCGATCTTCCAGGGCGCGGGGGGGATGTATTTCTACCATCCGGAGTATCTCCGGCTGCTGCGGGCGTGGTGCAGCGAGCACGACGTGCTGTTGATCTTCGACGAGATCGCCAGCGGCTGCGGCCGGACCGGGAAATTCTTCGCCATGGAGCACGCCGGGGTGACGCCCGATCTGCTGTGTGTGGGCAAGGCGTTGACCGGCGGTGCGATTACGCTGGCGGCGGTGTTGAGCTCGGAGCGGGTGGCCGGGGTCATCTCCTCCGGCGAGCCGGGGAAGTTCATGCACGGGCCGACCTTTATGGCCAATCCGCTGGCCTGCGCCGCGGGCCGCGCTTCGCTGGAGTTGTTCGCCACCGACGAGTGGCGCGGACAGGTCGCGGCGATCGAGCGGCAGTTGCGCGCAGAGCTGGCCCCGGCGGCGACGCTGCCGGGAGTCCGGGCGGTCCGGGCGCTGGGCGCGGTGGGGGTGATCGAGCTGGAACAGGCGTTGTCGCCGGCGGCGATTCTGCCGGTTCTGCTCCGGCACGGCGTCTGGCTGCGGCCGTTCGGGAACTTCCTCTACACCATGCCGCCGTTCATCATCACCCCGGCGGAGCTGAGCCGGGTGACCGGCTGCATGCTGGAACTGGCGGGCTCCGGTTCTTGAAAAAAGTTGAATCGGGGTTATCTTATGAAGTTTGGGAATCAGCGCTCCCGCGGGGAGCGGAAAATGAGGTGTGAAAGATGAACGAA
This sequence comes from uncultured bacterium, assembly GCA_949297015.1. Classification (GTDB taxonomy): domain Bacteria; phylum Verrucomicrobiota; class Lentisphaeria; order Victivallales; family Victivallaceae; genus CASFRF01. The sequence goes on along the minus strand of CASFRF010000027.1, from coordinate 3,048 downwards.
TTCATGGAAAAGCAGCTGGCTGCGGCCGCGGCGCTGCGCCAGATCCGGATTGTGCCGGTGCTGGCGCTGGAATCGGTGGCGGACGGGGTCCGGATCTGCGAGATTTTCTCCCGGCACGGTTTGAGCGGCGCGGAGATCACCTTCCGGACGCAGGCGGCGCCGGAGATCATCGCCGAGGTTTCCCGGCAGTTCCCGCAGCTGCTGGTCGGGGCTGGAACCGTGCTCAATGTGCGCGATCTGCACCGGGCGTTCGAGGCCGGGGCCAAGTTCGCGGTGGCGCCCGGCTTCAATCCGACGGTGGTGCGCGAGGCGGTGCGGTGCGGGTTTGCCTTCAGCCCGGGGATCTGCACCCCTTCGGAGGTGGAGCAGGCGGTGGAGCTCGGATGCCGGTTGCTGAAGTTCTTCCCGGCCGAGGCGGCGGGTGGGACGGCGATGCTCAAGGCGATCGCCGCGCCCTACCGGCACTTGAAGCTCAGCTACATGCCGACCGGGGGCGTGACCCGGGCCAATGCCGCGGATTATCTGGCGATTCCTGAGGTGGCGGCCGTGGGCGGAACTTGGCTGGGCAAGAGCGCGGATATCGCCGCCGGCAACTGGAGCGCGATCGAAGAGGCGGTGCAGTCGGCGGCGGAACTGGCAAAGAACCGGTAACAGGAATTTGAATACGGATTTTTGAGGAGAGAACGATGGCTTATACGGCATTGGTGACCGGCGGCGCGCGTGGAATCGGCGCGGGAATTGTGGAGAAACTGGCGCAGGAGGGGTGGAACGTCGCCTTCTGCGATCTCGGCGAGGAGCAGGATTACGAGGGGCGTTGCCGGGAGCTGGCCGACAAGTACGGCGTCCGGGCGCTCTATATCAAGTGCGACATCACCGACGACGCGGCGCGGCGGGCGATGCTGGACCGGATTCTGGCGGTCTTCGGCGAACTGAACGCGCTGGTCAACAACGCCGGTGTGGCGCCGAATGTCCGGGCCGACATCCTCGAAATGCCCGAGTCGAGCTACGACCGGCTGATGAAGATCAATTTGAAGGGGCCGTTCTTCCTGACCCAGCTGGTGGCCAACTACATGTTCAAGGTCAAGGAGACCAAACCGGACTACTACGGGGTGGTGGTCAACATCGCCTCCTGTTCGGCCACGGTGGTGAGCATCAACCGCGGCGAGTACTGCCTGTCCAAGGCGGGGGTGGCCATGGCCACCCGGCTGTGGGCGGTGAAACTGGCCCAGATCGGCGTCAACGTCTACGAGATCCGCCCCGGAGTGATCAAGACCGACATGACCAGCACGGTCACGGCCAAGTACGACAAACTGATCAGCGAGGGATTGACGCTGCAGCCGCGCTGGGGGTATCCCGAGGATATCGCCAAGGCGGTCGCCATGTTCCTGCGGGGCGATCTGGGGTATTCGACCGGGCAGGTCATCGACGTCGGCGGCGGCATGGAAATCGGGAGACTCTGAGGCATGACCCCGATTACCTGTCACACGCTGGTGCTGGGCACCGGCGCGGCCGGACTGGCCGCCGCGTTGCGCCTCCGGGCCGAGGGCGTTCCGGAGATCCGGGTGGTCACCGAGGGGCTGACCATGGGGACCTCGATCAACACCGGCAGCGACAAACAGACCTACTACAAGCTCGGTATGTACGGGCGGGAGCCCGATTCGCCGGAGCTGCTGGCCGAGACCTACTTCGCCAACGGGTCGATGCACGGCGATCTGGCGCTGGTGGAGTCGGCGCTGTCGGCCCGGGCCTTCTTCCAGCTGGCCAATCTGGGCGTGCCGTTCCCGTTTGACGGGTACGGGCAGTACATCGGGTACAAGACCGACCACGATCCGCTGCGGCGGGCCACCAGTTGCGGACCCTACACCTCGCGCGAAATGTGCCGGGCGCTGATCGCCGAGTTGCAGAAGACCGACATTCCGGTCGACGAGCGTCAGGTGGCGGTCAAGCTGCTCACGGTGGAGGAAAACGGCTCCCGCCGGGCCGCGGGCGCGGTCACCGCCGATTGGGAGACCGGGGAGCTGCGGGTCTACCGGGCCGAAAACGTGATCTTCGCCGTCGGCGGCCCCGGCGGCCTCTACGAGGCGAGCGTCTATCCGCCGGTCCACACCGGTGCGATCGGGCTGGCGCTGGAGGCGGGGGCGGCGGCGCGGAATCTGCCCGAAAGCCAGTTCGGACTGGCTTCGATCAAGTTCCGCTGGAACGTGTCGGGGACCTACATGCAGGTGCTGCCGCGCTTCATTTCGACCGCGGCCGACGGGCACAGCGACGAGCGGGAGTTCCTGATTCCCTACTTCTCCGACCCCGGAACGCTCAATTCGATGGTTTTTTTGAAGGGGTATCAGTGGCCGTTCGACGTGCGCAAGGCGATCGCGGGGTCGTCGCTGATCGATCTGCTGGTCTATTACGAGACGGTGGTGCGCGGGCGGCGGGTTTTTCTGGATTTCCGGAGCAACCCGACCGGGCTCGATTTCAACACCCTGAGCCCGGAGGCCCACGAGTATCTGGAGAAGTCCGGCGCGCTGTTCGGAACGCCGCTGGAGCGCCTGCGCCACATGAATCCCGGCGCCATCAAGTTGTACGAGGAGCACCGGATTCATCTGGTGTCGGAGCCGCTGGAGATCGCCGTCTGCTCGCAGCATAACAACGGCGGTCTGGCCGGAGACTGCAACTACGAGTCGGAGAACATCGCACATCTGTTCCCGATCGGCGAAGTCAACGGCTCCCACGGCGTGACCCGTCCGGGCGGTTCGGCGCTGAACGCCGGACAGGTCGCCGCCTTCCGGGCGGCCGAGCGGATCGCCGCCGCCTATCGGGAGCCGTCGCTGGCGGAGTCGGCGTTTGTCCGCGCGGCGGAGGCCGCGGTGGCGGAGCTCGAAGCCTTCCGCCGGCGGGGGCAGGGGACGGACTGGCGCGCCGAGCGCCGGGAGTTCCAGCACCGGATGACCGAGTTCGCCTCGCATTTGCGCGATCCCCGGGCTCTGCCGGGGGCGGTGGCTGCCGCCTGGGAGCAGTATCGGCGACTGACCGCGGCCGGCGCGGGCGGGGCGC
>CASFRF010000026.1 GCA_949297015.1 uncultured bacterium | reverse complement strand
CTGGATTCCGGCGGGAACGCCGTCCAGCGCCAGACGCACGCTCTCCTTGAGCAGTCCCCAGGTGGAAAAGAGAATCACCACGGCGATCACCAGCCCGATCACTGGATCGATGAAGTTCCAGCCGGTCCCAAGAATCAGCATGCCGGAAAGGACCACCCCCACCGAGACCAACGCATCGGCCAGCATGTGCAAATAGGCGCCTTTGACATTGAGATCGTGCTCCTTGTCCCGGAGAAAGAAGAGCGCGGTCAGGCCGTTGATGACGACCCCGATCCCGGCAGTGATGATGATCGGCCAGCCGCCGACCTCCTCCGGCGACAGAAACTTCCGGATGCACTCCGTCACGATGGCGCCGACCGCGATCAGGAGGATGGCCGCGTTCAGCAACGACGCCCAGATCGTCCCTTTCCGGAAGCCGTAGGTGTAGTTCCGGCTGTATTGTTTCCGGGCCAGCAGAAAGGCGATCAGGGAGATCAGCAGCCCGCTCACATCGCCGAGATTGTGTCCCGCGTCGGCCAGCAGACCCATGGAGTTGAACCAGAGGCCAGCGGCAAATTCGCCGACGACGAAGAGGGTGTTCAGAATGATTCCGAACAGAAAGGCGCGCCCCTTAAGCGCGTCAGCGGAAAGTTCATGGTGGTGATGGAATTCCGATTCTGACATCGTGATTGCTCCTTTTTTTCAAAATTGGCAGATTTCACCGTCGTCGGGTATGAGAAGCCGAGACTCCAACTGATGCTCTTGGACATACCGTTGCAGATCGCTGCGCCACAGCGTCTCATGGCCGACGTTGTCCAGGTGGCTGGCGATGACCACGGCATGCGGCGCCCGGGCGAGCACCGCTTCGAGGTCCTTCAGGCCCATGATAATCCGGCCGAAACCGCGAATGGTCGCGGCTGCGGCGTTCACCACAATCACATCCGGGGTGAATGAATCAAGTGCGGCTTTCACATAGTCGCACCAGATCGTGTCGCCGGCAAGATAGAGGGTTTTTTCCTCCGCCGGATGGCGCATCACAACCCCGCAGGCACTGCTGCGCAGGTTCATTTTTTCATAAAGCAGACCAAGATTCCCGGGTTGCCCGTGAAGACAATCGATTTTGGTGAGTTGAACCTTTTGGAATTCCACCCCCGCATATTTCAGAATCCGGATGTCCGTGAACCCTTGTTCCCGCAGCGTTTCCCCGTCGATCTCGTCCTGAACGAAAATCACCATGGATTTCGGAATCTTCGCCCTTGCCGTTTCATCAAAGTGATCGAAGTGAAGATGGGTCGCGATGACTGCGTCCACCTCCAGAATTTCCTCAATCGGCAGCGGAAGATCACTCACCGGACAGCGCAGATCCGGGTTCGGCGAACCCGGAAGCGGCGGAATTGATCCTTTCTCTCCCAGCCAGGGGTCAACGAGGAACCGCACCCCGCCCATGGTTACGATTGCCGTCGCACTTCTGATTTCCTGAAATTTCATATCGTTAAGGTTGTTGATTCGTTATTTTTTTAATGAAAAATCGTGGAGCGAAAAATCACCCTTTGAGTTGCATCAGATGTGCGATCAGCTGCTCCCGCTGCTGATCCAGGGCGCGGCTCTGCTCGTCCGGAGAGAGCCGGCTGAACTCATTGCGAGCCGCCATCAGGTGTATCATCCAGGGAATGCAGGGATAGGCGAGGCAGTAAAAGACATGTTTGCCACGCTTGTCGCAGGTTACCACATGCGCTTTTTTCAAGACATTCAAATGCTGACTGATGGCGGAAAACTCCTCGCCGGTTCCGTTGACCAAATCGCAGACGCAGAGCTCCTTCCCCTCCAGATGACTGGCGATCCAGAGCCGCGTCGGGTGACCCAATGCTTTGAAGACCTCCGCCAGCGGTGCCAGCGCCCGGGTTTCAGCGTTTGACATGGTCATGATCCTTTCTTTTTTTGATATTTTATAATATAATGGAATAATGGATTAAGTCAAGGGCGCGGACTCCCGATTTTCGGAAAAAATTCCAGACAACGCCGGTTGCAAGCTCCGGGAACCGTTGAAACGGGCCGTGGCGTGAGCCGAGGTTGCGATCGATGATCCGCGCCGGAGTTTTCCGGAGTGGAGGGTCGACTTTCAGATCGCGGAGTTCGGGGCGCCCCGGGGCGGTGAAGTCCGGTTTCGTAGAGCTGGGAACGTTGACTTTTCGAGAAAAGCGGCTATAATATTGAGGAAAAATCAGGGGCAATTGACGTCAATAAATCGCGGCCACGGGAAATCTGAGAGGAGGCTTTGAGATATGGAGTGCCAGATCCGTAATTCGCGGATTCTAATCACGGGAGGAGCGGGATTCATCGGTTCCAATCTGGTCGAAAGGTTTCTGAGCCAGAGCAATGAAGTCGTGGTTCTGGACAATTTTCTGACCGGAAAGCGGGAGAATCTGGCGGCGTTTTCCGGAAATCCGGCATTTACCTTGATCGAAGGCGACATTCGTGATCTTGCCACCTGCCGCAAGGCGGTTTCCGGGGTGGATTATGTACTGCACGAAGCGGCCCTGGGGTCTGTGCCGCATTCCATTCAGGATCCGATGACCTCCACCGACATCAACATCAGTGGCTTTGTCAATATGCTGTATGCCGCGCAGGAGGCTCGGGTGAAACGTTTTATCTATGCCGCGAGTTCCGCGACTTACGGAGACAATACCACGTTGCCCAAGGTGGAGGAGCGGATCGGGAAGCCGCTGAGTCCCTATGCCATTACCAAATACGTCAATGAGCTGTACGCCGAAAATTTCAACGCGTTGTACGGTATTGAAACCATCGGTTTGCGCTACTTCAACGTGTTTGGCAGACGACAGGATCCATTTGGCGCCTACGCCGCGGTAATTCCGAAATTCGTAATGAGTCTGCTGCGCCATGAGCGTCCGGTGATCAACGGCGACGGCAGCTACAGCCGGGACTTCACCTATGTGGATAATGTGGTGCAGGCCAATGAACTGGCGATGCTGACCAGGCAACCGGAAGCGCTCAATCAGGTCTACAATGTGGCTTTCGGGGAGCGGACGACGTTGAATGAACTGTTCCTGCAATTGCGCGGGAATCTGGCGAAATTCGATCCGGCAATCGCCGCCCTTGAGCCGCAATACGGCCCCCCCCGGGTAGGGGATATTCCGCACAGCCTGGCCTGCATCGACAAGGCGCGGCGGCTGCTCGGTTATCAGCCGCAATTCGATGTGAAGAGCGGCCTGGCGGCCGCCACCAGCTGGTATTACGAGAATTTGAAATAACGCGTCCCCGCAGTCGCTTGACCGCCGTGCCCGGAGTTCTCCGGGCGCGGCGATGCTTGTCGGGCCGCAGTGTTCACCGGGATTTTCGATCGACGATGTCGATGAAGTTTTTCCATTCCGAACCCAGTTTCCGGACGGTGCCGAACACCTCGGCCTGCTGGATGTAGATCGGAGATGCCGCGTTGTCCCACAGCAAAACCTCCAGCTCCCAAGCGGAAGTGTGAATGTCGCTGAAGAGCGAGGCGAAGTCCTTGTCGCCGGTGCACAGAATGATTTTTTTGTTGTCAATGGAATCGTGATTGGTGAAAATGGTTTTGGCGATTTCCCAGCCCAGCTTTTGATCGACTCCTTTTTCAATCCATTTTCCGCTTTTCAGGTCGGGGTAGCGTGGCAGCGTAAAGACCTCGAAGCCGTTGCGCTGACAGGACGTGATCAGGGTTCCCGCCAGATTGGAGCCCACCAGAACCAGACGTTTAATGGTTCCCATCTGAGCGATGAAATTTTTGAATTTTCCATAATTCAATTGAGCTTTTTTGGTCGGCGGCAGGGCAATGGCATGTTCCACATAACGGTAGCCTTGGATGAAGAGAAATGAGTTATCGATGAATACGTACAGCTCTTTTTGCATTTTCAGTCCTTTCTGGAATTGGTTGGGGTTAACTTGAGGGCCCTGTTGTATTATATATTTTTAATTTTATTTTTCAAGATTATTTTTTGTTAAAAATTCAAAAATAATTTTAAAATTAATTGTGTTCGGCGGCCCGGACACACGGCTTCCCCGGTGTCGCTCCGGGAACGGAAACTCCCGTGCAGGTACATTCCGCGCTGCCACCGCAGCGCATTGCACCAGAACTCCGGCAGTTCTTTGCCGGTCAATTTGACTTCGCGCGATGCGGGTGTAGGTTATGGCAACCGAAACAGGAAAAGGTTGACTATGAGCGAAAACATCGTGTTGAAAGCCATTCCGTTTGAACTGGACGCCGTCGCTTTGGCAACCCGGATCCGGCTGCCGGAGGAGGATCCGGAGTTGCAGCAGTCCTGGAACACGTTGCTGCGGCAGGTGAAGGCGCTTGCCCGGCCCAAGGCGATCTATCGCGACTGTACCGTGGAGAAGGTCGGAGAGGATTTCGTGGTGGTGGAGGGCGTTACGCTGAACAGCCGGGTCCTGCCCCGGCAGCTCGGGGACCGGCGGCGACTCTTCGCCTACTGTGCCACCTGCGGCACCGAAACCGCGGAGTTGGAGCAGAATCTGGAGCCGCTGGAGCGTTTCTGGCTGGAGGAGCTGCGTCTCGATCTGCTGCGACAGGCGCTCGCGTATCTCCGGCGCGAGCTCAGCACCCGGTACCGGATTCCCCGGCTGGTCGGCATGGCGCCCGGTTCCGGCGACGCGGCGGTCTGGCCGTTGAGCGAGCAGCGCAAATTGTTCGCTCAGCTGCTCGGCGGCCGGGTGACGGAGTCCATCGGGGTGGAGTTGACCGACTCATTGCTGATGTTGCCCTACAAGAGCTCTTCCGGAGTCCTGTTCGCCGCGGAGCACGACTTCGCCACCTGTCAGCTCTGTCACCGGGAACACTGTCCCAACCGCCGGGCCCCCTTCGACGCCGAGTTGTGGCGTCGCCAGCGGCCGGACGCGATGAACTGAGTCCGGCTCAGCCCTCCGCCAGAGTGCGGACGGCAAAGCGGTCGTCCCGGACCGTGAGATCCAGCGCCTGTTCCGACGTCAGATGCGAGCTGCTGACCCGGTGCAGCCGGCTGCGGCACAGCGCGGTCAGCTCCCGCATTTCAACGTCGGTCGGTCTCCGGTAGGGCTGACCGGGAACCGGGATGTACCCCATGATGTGAAACGGCAGCTCGGGGCTCAACCGGGCCAGAAAGTCCACCAGTCCCTCGAACTCCTTGAAATCCACCAGCCCCGGCACGAACACCATGTTGGCCTTCAGCTGCAACCCGGCGTCGAAGGCGGCGGCGAAGTTGTCGTAAATCGGGCGCTTCGCCCGGCCGGTGAGCTGCCGGTGCAGCGTTTCGGACCAGGCTTTGAAGCCGACGTTGGCCCCATCCAGATGCGGCAGCGGCAACCGGCTGCCGTTGGTGTGGCCGAGCCGGGTTTCCGCGCCGAGTTCCCGTTTGGCGAAGGCGAGCATGGTTTCGAGCTCCCGGGCGGTGGTCGGCTCGCCGCCCATGAAGTAGACCTTTTCCGGCCGGACCCGGAGCAAGGCCTGCTGCTGCTCTTCGACGCTCAGAAAACGCTTCGGCGCCGGGCTGGAGAGCCCCGGGGTACCGTCGGCCCCGCTGCGCAGTTTGTAGCTGCAAAAGGGGCAGCGGAAGGTGCAGCCGTAGTTGTGCAGCGTGGCGAAGTGGTATTGATCGTGGTAGGTGATGCGGTAAAAAGCCATGGTTATTTTACTCCATTCAGATAGGATTGAAACAAAGCGATCAGCTGTGCCGGCTCCAGTCCGGCGATCAGCCGGACCCGGGGCAGCGGGTAGAGCCGGTGGTTCCGCACCGCCGGAAGGGCGGCAAAGCCCGGCCGTCGCCGCAGCTCCTCCGGATCGGTGTAACCTTCGAGGTAAAAGATCACGTCCGGCGGCGCGGCCAGCAGCTGCTCCGGATTGATCCGGTTCCCGGCCCGGAGTTCGGCGCCGAGATTCTCCGCTCCGGCCCGGACCAGCAGTTCGTGCAGATAGGAGTCCGGCCCCACCGTCTGATAGGGGCGGTAGAGTTCCAGGTAGACCCGGACCCGCCGCGCGTCCGGCGCCGGTTCCGGCAGCGCGGCCAGTTCCCGCTCGAATTCCCGGCACAGCTCCGCCGCCCGGGCTTCGCGGCCGGTGAGCTGCCCCAGTTGCCGGATCAGTTCGGGATAGGTCTTCAGATTCGGCGGCGCCAGCGGCAGGACCTCGATGCCCAGAGTGCGACAGCCGGCGGCCAGCGTCCGCTGATAATCCCAGAGCAGCGCGTGGGTGATCCGGAGCTCCGCCAGCTTTTCCAGCGAGATGGCGCCGGGCACGCCGAGCGCGTACAGCTGCTCGGCCCCCGGCACGATCCGGTTGTATTCGTCGATGGCGGCGATGGCGTCACCGGCTCCGAGTTTCAGGAGGATGGCCGTCGCCGGCGTGGCGGTCACCAGCAGCCGGAGCGGCGGTTCCGCTCCCGCCGCCGTCAGCAGCCAGAGCAGGGGCAGGAGTCTCCAGAGTCGGCTCATGGGCGGCTCCGGTAGGGGTCCTGGCCGGTCCAGCCGGGGTGGCCCACCCGGTATTCGAGCCCCACCGGCGTCGGATTCAACCGCGCGGAACGCTCCGTCGAGACGTGGCCATCCACCCAGGCCAGCTGCACCGCCCCGCGGTGCCGGAAGTGGAGCGTCCCCTTGTCCGGATAGAGGTAGTCGCTGCCGTCGCGGCGGCGGGCGAAAAAGGGATTGAGATTGGCCGTCAGCGCCGGTTTCCGGTAGACCGTGTTGTACAGCGCGCCGGTCAGCGCGTCGGCGAAGGCCAGCACCTGCGAGGGGGCGTGAACCGATCCGGCTTTGACCGCCACGGCGTATTTCCCCGGGTCGGTGCCGGAGCCGTAGGCCCCCAGCCAGTGGCCGTTGTAGCCGTAGCCGCCCCCACTGCAGCGGCTCGCCGGGGGCGCCCCCGCGGCGGCCTCGGAGACGACCAGCGAGCGGGCGTCGGGGCAGAATTTGAGCCGGTACGCGCCTCCAAGATAGGAGCCCAGCGTACCGGGTGCGGTCAGGTCGTAGAACGAGGTCCCGTTGAGGTACTCCAAGTAGGTTCCGAGCCAGAAGGCGCGACTCCCGCCGCCGAATTCGCAGGCGGGGGCGAAGTAGTCGCCGTCGGCGGCGTAGAGGGTATTGGCCATCTGAAGCTGTCGCAGTTGATCGCGGCACTGCGCCGCCCGGGCCGACTCCCGGGCCCGGCCGAGCGCCGGGAACAGCAGCGCCGCCAGAATGGCGAGAACGGCCAGCGTCACCAGCAGTTCGATCAGCGTGAAGTACGGTCGCGTCGGCCCCCGGAGCATCAGAACGCCTCGCCCTGGCGATAGCTCACGGTGAAGCTGTCCACTTCGTCACGGCTCACCAGCCCGCGATGGTAGAGCTCGTTCATGGCATGTTCCAGCGTGATCATGCCGTCTTTCTGGCTGGTCTCGAGCGTCCCCTGGAGCATGTGGGTTTTGTTTTCGCGGATCAGGGCCTTGACCGGAGGCGTGCCGACCATGATCTCGAAGGCGGCGATCCGCCCCCCGTCCTGAATCCGGGTCAGCAGCCGCTGCGAGACCACGCCCAGCAGCACCCCCGCCAGCTGCTGGCGGATCTGATTCTGATGCGAGGCGGGGAAGGAGTCGATGATCCGGTCGACGGTCTGAGCGGCGCTGTTGGTGTGGATGGTGGCCAGCACCAAGTGTCCGGTTTCGGCGGCGGTCAGGGCGGCGGCGATGGTTTCCGGGTCGCGCATCTCGCCGAGCAGGATCACGTCGGGATCTTGACGCAGGGCGTACTTGAGCGCGCTGGCGAAACTCAAGGTGTCGGCGTGAAGCTCCCGCTGCTCGATCAGCGACTGTTGATTGTGGTGTACGAATTCGATCGGGTCCTCGATCGTGATGATGTGCGCCGTCCGGGTCCGGTTGATCCGGTCGATCAGACTGGCCATGGTCGTCGATTTGCCGCTGCCGGTGGGGCCGGTGATCAGAATCAACCCCTGCTGCTTTTCGATCAGGTTGAGCAACACCTCGGGCAGTCCGAGCGTCTGCGGCAGCGGGATCTCTTCGGGCACCACCCGGGCCACCACGGCCACGTTGCCACGTTGATAGAAGCTGTTGATCCGGAATCGGAACACCGGATTCCGGACGTGGTTGATCTCCTCGTGAAAGGTCACCGCCAGCGCGAAATCGAGCTCCCGCTGCTCCTCCAGCTCAATGCGCTGGCGCGGGGAGATGATGCTGAACAGCAGCCGTTGAATGTCCCCCGGCGCCAGCTCCGGCAGCTCCAGGGCCCGCAGCTGCCCGTTGATCCGGAGCGTCGGAAAGGCTCCGGTCGACAGCAGCAGGTCGCTGGCGCCGTTTTTGACCGCGCAGCGCAGCAGCTGATGCATGTCCACGCCGTGCTCGTCCTCCGCCGAATCGGTGTAGTGGTTGCGGAAGCTCTCGACACCGCTTTCCATGCCCCGCAGCAGAAGCCGGAATTCGTCCCGGTTGGTGACCGCCTCCAGCGCCGCTTCCAGCGAGACCTTCTGCTCCCGGTAGAGCTGGAAAATCGCCCGGATAAAGGTGCACATGCCGCTGTCGCTGCCCCGGCGGTGTGCGGTGTCCAGCTCCGCGTAGTTGCGGTCGGCGATCAGTTTGCAGATCGAGGGCGTTCCCAGCAGCAGCTCCACGGCCGGAATCATCCCGGCGCGGTCCTGCCGCGGCAGCAGCCGCTGGGAGACGATCCCCAGCAGCGAAGCGCCCAGATCGATCGCCGCCTGTTCCCGCTGGAACTCCGGGAACAGGTTGACGATCCGTTCGACCGCCTGCACCGCGCTGGCGGTGTGCACGGTGCTGATCACCAAATGGCCGGTCAACGCGGCGTTGATCGCGCTCTGCATGGTGTCCAGATCGCGCATCTCGCCGATGACGATGACGTCCGGATTCTCGCGCAGGGCGCTGCGCAGCGCCTCGCCGAAGCTGAGCACGTCGGAGTGGATCTCCCGCTGGTTGACCAGCGACTGCTCATCCTCGTGCAGAAATTCGATCGGGTCCTCGATGGTCAGAATGTGCCTGCGGAAATTGCGGTTGAGGTGATTCACCATCGCCGCCAGCGTGGTCGATTTTCCGCTGCCGGTGGAGCCGCTGACCAGAATCAGGCCGCGCGGCTCCTCGCAGAGTTTCCGGAGCTGATCCGGCAGATTGAGGTCCGGGAAGAACAGTTCCCCGCCCAGCCGGATCGGTCGGGCCGCCAGCGCCGGTCCGTTCAGCGTGGCGAAGAAGTTGATCCGGAACCGCTCGCGCGGCGAGTGGGTGTAGGATAAATCGCAGGACCCCCGCTCCCGGTAACCGGCCTCCTCCTCCGGAGTCAGCAGCGTGGCGCGGAAGGCGTCGAGTTCGGCGGCGCTGATCGGGGGGACTTCAAGTGTTTCGATTTCGCCGCAGCGCCGCAGCGAGGGCGGTTTCCCGGCGCTGAGAAAGAGGTCCGAGGCGTCGCCGGCGACGGCCAGTTCAAAGTAGCGATCGAGTTCAGACATGGTCTCCCCTCCCGGCCAGCGCCTCCAGCCGTTGCTGCAGCGCCTGTTTTTCCGTGCTGTTGTAAATGGCCGAATGCAGTTCCCGCTTCAGCAGCGGGAGCGCCGCTTCGGGATGCTGCCGTTGACGTTGCAGATCGGCGTAGTGCATCACCAGCCGGAGTTCCCGGGGATCGGCGGCGCGCCGGACGGAAAAATGGCGTTCCAGCGCCGCCAGCGCCTGTTCCGGGGATTTCCGGTAGAGTTCAAGCAGCAACTCCGCGAGCTCCGCATGCTCCGGGTGCTGCTCCTGCAACGCCAGCAGTTCCGGCTCCACCTCCGCCCCGCGCCCGGCGACCAGCGCCGCGTGGTAGGGCGAGAGTGCCAGCGGCGGTTTCCGGAGCATGGTCCGGCCCCCGAAGATTTGATCCACGATACGCGTCGCCAGTTTCGCCAGAAACAGGCGTATCCCCACAACCGTCGCCAGCAGGGTCCAGACCAACGCTTCAAAAAAATAGAACACCCCGAGCGGTCCGCCCCGGGAGAAGGCCTGAAGGTCGCGTTTGGCCGCCATATAGACCAGCCCGAGCCAGATCAGGAACAGCAGGAATCCGGCCACTTTGTCGCTGTAGTATTTCCAGTAGAGCCCCATGAGGTCAGAACACCTCCTTGTGTTCATGATTGTTCAGCGCCTCATCCTCGATGGCCTGCAGCAGGATGCCGCCGATGGTCGCCAGCGGCCGCCCCGCCAGATGGTAGGTCTTTCCCTGAAATTCCCGGGCAAACTGCTGGTAGTTCCGGTGCTGCAGCTCGTCGCTCAGCGTCAATACCGTTTCCACGTCCAGCCCGGTGAGCGAGCGCGTGGTTTCGGCCATCAGCTGCGGGCGACCGTCCAGAATGGCGATGACGCTGCGGTCGGAGCCGATCAGAAACAGTTCGTGGATCGGGTCGGCGGCGTTGGCCTGACACAGCGGTTCGAGCAAGGTCCCCAGCCGCAACTCCAGCCCGGCGATGCCCAGATAACGGTTCTGCCGGTCGTACATCGGGTAACGGCAGTTGATCCGGTAACGCTCGATCACCCCGAGATAGGGGCGAGACCAGAGAATCTGTTTGCGCTGTTCCAGCTCCGGAGTGCTGTAGTAGCAGTGCTGGAAGGCCGCGGCCGCGGGATCCTCGTAGGTTCCGGGGTAGCCGTAACGGACGTCGTTGGCCCAGATCACGAACAGCCGCTGCAGCAGGTTGTCGGCGTTCAGCAACTGGCGATGAATGGTCTTGACGTCGTTAATGTAGTGGCTGTCCAGATGATAGCCCAGCACCTTGTTGCAGAGTTCGACATAGGTCTTGGGATCCAGCGCCGGAATTTCCACCCCGTTGGCCTGTTGGGGCAGCATCCGCACCATGTAGTGCAGATTGATCGGATTGGGATAGAACGGCGCCCGCAACATGCCCGGCGGCGAGGTTGCCTCCTCCCGGTAGGCGGAATTGTCATAAAATCTGGTGGTCACCGGGGGCGGATTGCTCATCAGCTCCTGCAGATTGTCCGCAAACAGCAGCAGCTGGGCCTGACAGAGCAGAAACCGTTTTTCGATCGCCACGGCAAGCGTGTCGGTGTAGGCCTGCAGCCGCAGCTGCCGCAACAGGTCGCCGTTGCGCTGCTGCTCGATCCGGTTGGCCCGGTAATAGCTGTAGAAAGAACTCCCCGCCAGCGCGCAGAAAATCGCCATGGTGATCAGCAGCGCCCGGAGCCGGTGCCGGTTGATCAGCCGGAACAGTTTCTGGGATGGATTGTCCGGCGCCGCGGAGATCTCCTCGTCGTAGACGAAGCGCCGGACGTCGTCGGCCAGCGCCTTGACGCTCGGATAACGCTGCGCCGGATCGGGATTGACCGCCTTGAAGATGATCGCCTTGATCCGCGAATTCAGCCGGATCGAGGGCAAATAGTGGTGGTAGCGCCGCCGGTCGTCCACCCGGCAGCTGGTGGCGCCGTCGCCGGCCCCCTCCGTCAGATTGTGCTCCCGGCTGCGCAGCAGGGTGGTGATTTCAAAGAGCAGCACCCCCAGGGAGTAGACGTCGACCAGCGGCGTCGCCACCCGGTCTTTGAGGTACTCCGGCGGCAGATAGGCGGGGGTTCCGCTGAGTCGCCGGGGGGTGCTGCCGAAGGGGCGGGCGCAGCCCCAGTCCATCATGTACAGTTCGCCGAAGCGCCCCAGCAGGACATTTTCCGGCTTGATGTCGCCGTGGACGATTTTCTGGCTGTGGCAATAGGCGATCACCTCGCAGATTTTCAGGAAATACTCCAGACGCAGCGCCAGCTGGTGGGGTTCCCGCGCGGGCGGCGTCTGGTGCCGGTCGTAGGCGCGGCGGGCTTCGGTGATGTAGTCGTACAGCGAGGTGCCGTTGATCAGCTTCATCGCCAGCTGCCAGTGGCCGTCGCGACCGAGGCCGAGCCCGTAGACCGGCACGATCGAGGGGTGATCGAGCTGCGCGTTCAGCCGGCACTCATCCAGAAAGGCCGCCACCGCGGCGGGCCGGTCCTGAAAATCGGGCTTGAGCCGTTTGACCGCCACGATCCGGTTGAAGATCCGGTCGCGCGCCTTCCCCAGCTCGCCGATGCCGCCTTCGGCGAATTTGCAGATGAACTCATACCGTTCGCGGAACGCGGCGTCGGTCAGCGGCGTCTCCGGCGGGGTTGCCGTTTCCTCCTCGTCGTCCCCGGACGCGCCGAGGACCACGGTCGGTTCAAGTTCCTCCGCGGGAAAATCCGATTCGGCCATAAGCGACAACTCCTTAAAAAGCACTTCCGGGACCCTGAACGGGGCCCGGGCCAATCTGTCAGTAAAATACAATAACCGGTTTCCGGAAGGTTTTCAATTTGAGCAAGTTTTTTTTTGAGAAAAAAGCGCCACGGGGGTTGCAAGTCCCGGCCCCGGGAGTACTGTAACCCAGTTGAAGAGGTCTGAGGAGAGGACAATGCTGGTTTGCGATCTGCATATTCATACGGTGAATTCCCGCTGCTGTTCCGATCCGGAGCAGACGGTGGAACGGGTGGCCGCCCGGCTGGCGGCGCGCGGCTTCCGCCGGATCGGGTTCACCGACCACTTCTGGCGGCATCCGACGGTTCCGCCCAGCCCGTTCTATCAGACGCAGGACGGGCGGGCCATTCTGGAGCTCAAGGCGCGGGTCCGGGAGCTGGCTCTGCCGCTGGAGGTGCTGGTGGGGGGCGAGGCCGACATGGTGGCCCCCGGGGTGTTCGGCGTGGATGCCGCCTTCCGCGAGCAGCTGGACTATCTGCTGCTCTCCAGCGATCACTTCCAGAACCGGGGCTTTGTGCAGCCGCCCGCCGAGGTGTCGCCGCGCGGCATCGCCCGGCAGCTGGTCGAGTTCTTCCGGTCGGCGGCCCGGAGCGGACTGGCCGACATTTTGTCCCACCCCTTCTACCCCTACAGTTACACCGAATTCTACGACGAGGCGGTGGCGTTGCTGAGCGACAGTCAGCTGCTCGACCTCTTCGGAGAGGCGGCGGCGCATCAGGTGGCGCTCGAGATCAACCGCTGCGTGATTCCCGACCCCGCGCGCGGCTCGGTGTTCAGTCCGGAGACGCCGCAGCGCTTGTTCACGCTGGCGCGGGAGGCGGGGTGCCGCTTCACCCTCGGCAGCGACGCGCACCGGGCCTCGGATTTCGCAATTTATCCGCAGCTGGAGGCGTTTATGGCGTCCGTCGGCATCGGCGAACCGCAGTTCGCGCCGCTGATGCGGGTCCCGGCTCCGGCGGCGGGCTGAAGCGTTCAGGAGGAGGACAAGATGGCGAATGGCTCAAGCCGCGTCGAGCGGCAGACCCTGATCTCCACCCGGTGGTTTCCGGGAGCCCGGCACGAATACGTGCTCTATATTCCGGCGGCGTACGACCACCGGAGTCCGGCGTGTCTGTATGTCAGTCAGGACGGCTTGCGCGACGGCGAAACGGAGGTGCTGGACCGCCTGATCGCCGAAGGCGCCATGCCGGTGACGCTCGGCGTGTTCGTCTGGCCCGGAGTGCTGAGTCCGAGTCTGCCGGGCGGATTTGAACGCAGCGCCCGCTGCCCCGAGTACGACGGACTGGGAGCGGCCTACGCCGGTTTTTTGATCGACGAACTGTTGCCGGAACTGGAGCGGCGGCACGGCGTGCGTTTTTCCCGGAATCCCGACGACTGCGCCATCGGCGGCTGCTCCTCGGGCGGCATTTGCGCCTTCAACGTCTGCTGGGAGCGGCCCGATGCGTTTCGCCGGGCCTATCTCAACAGTCCGACCTTCTCGGCCTTCCGGGGCGGGGAGGAGCTGCCGTTTCTGGTGCGCAAGGTCGAGACCCGGCCGCTGCGCCTGTACCTGACCGCCGGCACCGAGGATATGCGCAACGCCGGCGGCGACTGGTATCTGGAGGCGCTGACCATGAAGGAGGCGCTGCAGTACGCGGGATACGATTTCGCGTGCGAGTGGTTCGAGGGCGGGCGCCACGGGGCCGGATTTGCCGATCCGGCGGTGTTTGAGCGCGTTCAGCGCTTTCTCTGGCGCGGCTGGCCGCAGCCGGTGGAGCCGCGGGGGTTGCCGCCGCGGGTGGCCGATGTGGTGTCGTCCGCGGCGCCGTGGAGTCCGACTTCCGCGCCGTTGCCCGCGGTCTTCGCCGGACCGTACCGGGCCGCGGGGCGGACCGTGTTCTGCGGCGACCGGCCGGTGGTGGCCGACGCCGGGGGCGAGGTCACCGGGCTGGCGCTGTCGGTGGACCGCTGGCGGCTCTATCTGACGCTGCGCGACGAGCGGCGGGTCTACGCCTGGCGGGTACAGCCCGACGGCTCGCTGGTCGAGCGCTGGCCCTGGGGCTGGCTGTATTTGGCCGACGACGGTCACGCCCGGACCGGCGCCGTGGCCGTGGATCGGGAGGAGCGGCTCTATGTGGCGACGCCGCCGGGGATCCAGTTAATCGACGACGCCGGACATGTGAACGGGATTCTGCCGCTGCCGGGCGGGGCGCCTGCCGTGGCGCTCGGATTTGCCGGACCGGCGGGAGACGAGCTGGTGGTCGAGACGGCGACCGGCGCGCGGTTCCGGCGGCCGGTGCGGACGCGCGGCGTGCTGGCGGACACTCCGATTCAACAACCCCGGGGCATTCCCCTGTAATGGAGGTGAAAATGGGACAGGACCAGGTGACATGGGTGAATGATCGGCTTCAACAGTTGTACCGGGCCACCGGCGGGGCCTGTTTTTTTGAGGAGCCGCGGATCGGCATCGCCGCCGCCGACGATCCCTGGTTTGCACGGTTGAAAACGGTGATCGGGCCGGAGCACTGGACCCCGCAGGAGGCGCTGGCGCTGGCCGCGCCGGGAGCCGTGGCGCGGAGCGTGGTGGTCTGGATTGTGCCGGTGCGGCGGGAGATCCGCGAGGCGAATCGGCGCGAAACGCGCCGTCCGGCCGTCTCCTGGGCAGCGATGCGCTCCTTCGGGGAGGGGATCAACGAGCGGCTGCGGGAACAGCTGTGCCGGTTGCTGGAGAGCTCCGGCTACCGGGCGGCGGCGCCGCATCTGGAGCAGTTGCATCGGGGGTACAGCATTGTCGGGATGAACTACTCCTCGCACTGGTCGGAGCGGCACGTCGCCTTTGTCGCGGGGCTCGGGACCTTTGGCCTCTCGGCCGGACTGATTACCGAGTGCGGCATTGCCGTGCGGATCGGTTCGGTGGTCACCGAGCTGGAGCTGCCGCCCACGCCCCGCGCCTATGGCGATGACCCCTTTGCCTGGTGCACCCGCTGCGGGGCGTGCGCCGCGCGCTGTCCGGCCGGCGCCATCGGGCGGCGGTTCGAGGACCGGGACAAGCCGGGGTGCGCCCGCTACGCGGTGTCGGAGATCCAGCCGGAGCGCGAGCGGAACTACGGCTGGCTCGATCTGCCGCTGGGCTGCGGGTTGTGTCAGACCGGCGTTCCCTGCGAATTTCAGCGGCCCTGAAGTTTTTTTTCGGAAAACTCCGGTTCCGGGCTTGACAGCTTCCCGATTGCAATATAAGCTACTTCAGAATGTATATAGCATTCGGTGAGAAA
The DNA here is from genome assembly GCA_949297015.1 of uncultured bacterium. Lineage (GTDB taxonomy): Bacteria > Verrucomicrobiota > Lentisphaeria > Victivallales > Victivallaceae > CASFRF01. Next base: position 10,806 of record CASFRF010000026.1, on the reverse strand, counting down.
CACGCAACCAAACTTCGGGGGTGAGAGATGAATTTTTTCCGAAAGATCCGTTGGCTGGCCTGGTGGGCGCTGCCGGTGGCGGCGGGGGTTCCGATCTCCTATGAATTGCCGCAGGTGAGCTCCGGCGAGCAGACCTATCTGGTGACCTTGGCCATTGTGGATGCGAAAAATCCGGACTGGGTGATCAGCACCTTCGTGGCGGGGCAGCCGCGCACGGTGAAGCCCGGGCAGTCGAAATTCACCGAGGAGTGGAACGGGCTGGACGACAACTTCATGCCGGTGCCGCCGGGCGATTACGCGGTCAAGGGAATTTACACGCCAGCCCGGAAGTGGCCGGTGGATCAGGAGTACCACGCGGTGACCGCGCAATTCCACAGCGGCGTCTCGGCGTGGCTGCCGTCGCCGCAGGAACCGGAGCACTGGAAAATTCCGATGCCGTTCCACGGGGATCCGGTCAATTCGCCGCTGCGCGACGTCAAAACCACGCCGGACGGGACCGCGGTGTTCTATTATCAGTATCTGGAGAACGGGCGCAACTGTCCGATGTTCGATCTGAATCAGCCGACCGGCATGAAGCAGTTTTTGCGGGCCTTCAACTCCGGCGGCGCCGGTGGCGGCCCCTGCGCCGCGACCGATGGGCAGACGGTCTGGGCCTGCACCACGGACGGAACGCCGGACTTTATCTACCGGGCGGACGCCAAACCGTTCGGCAACGATCATGCGCCGCACCGGCGGAACGGCTATCTGCCGCCGGGCCGGGTGGTGGCCATGGCCGCGACCCGCGATGCGGCGCGAAACAAGAGCTATGTCTATGTCATGCAGCGTGGCAAGCTGGAGCTGATTCCGGTCCCGGGGCGGCGTTATCCGCGAGTCGAGGAGAGCGAGAAGGAGTTCATCGACCAGATCACGGTTCACGACGGCGCCGACGGTAAGCTTCTGACTACGCTGAAACTTTCCCGGCCGCAGGCGATGGTCGCCCGGGGCGAGGCGCTGTATGTGCTCTACCGGGAGCAGAACAAGTGGCAGGTCGGGCGTTATGCGTTGAAGGACGGGCTGCCGGCCGACAAGCTGGAGCGGGTGTTCGTCGTTCCGGAATCGATTACGCCGTATGACCTGGCGGTGGACGGGAAGAACCGCTTTTACCTGAGCGACAGTGCGGCGAACCGGGTCTACCAGTTGAACGCTTCGGGCCGGGTGCTGCGGCACTTCGGGCGGCTGGCGCAGCAGGAGCCGGGGAGCTACGATCCGTTGACCTTGATGGCGCCGGGCAAGATCGCCAGCTGGACCGATCGGGAGGGGCGCGACCGGCTGCTGATCGTCGAAAACGACGGGCCCAACCGGGTCAGCGAGTGGAGCTGCGAGGACGGTAAACTGCTGCGGGAGTTCCCGACCTATCAGACCAAGGCCAACAACGGGTACGCCGTGGATCCGGCCCATCCGGATCACATCTATCTGCCGGGGCACAACGGCTGGTTGACCCGCTTCAAGGTGGACTACGACGCCGGGAGCTGGAAGGTCGACGCGGTCTGGCCCGGCGTGGAGGCCGGTCAGCGGCGGGGCTTGGATAAACCCGTGGCGGTGCGCGCCAACAACCGGACGCTCTATCTGGCCAGCGAGCAGAATACCACCATCTACCGGCTGACGCCGGATGGCAAACGCTGGCTGCGCTCGGCCGGAATCGTTTCGCAGGGGACTCCGGGCAAGGATCTCAAATATTTCATCTGGCGCGACGCCAACGGTAACGGCGAGCAGGAGGCGGCGGAGTTGACGCCGACCGAGCTGCCCGGCTGGGTGCTGACCTATCACGGCCAGCGCTGGCTGCCCGATCTGAGCTATCTGGCGATGAGTCAGGGCGGACGCGACATCTGGATGCTGTCGCCCTCCGGCTTCGACGAACACGGGAACCCGGTGTTCAAGGAGTGGCGCAAGGTGGTGACCGATCCCATCTTCGCGGCCCGGGCCGCCGGCAATCCCGAGGCGCTGCGCGGCGGCAACGAGCTGGACGACCGGTTCAGCAGCGACTGGATGCAGGCGGACGGCGAAAACGGCAAAGATCTCTACGTTCAGGCTCGCGGCGGGCGGAATTTCTCCGCCAATTTCGGGGCGCAGTACAAGATTTCGCACTACACCCCCGATCAAAACGGGGTCTATCAGCTCAAGTGGCGGGTCGGCCGGGCCAAGCTGGGGGCGGCCGCCGAACGCGGCGAGCTGGAGGGCGGCATGCGCATTTTCAAGCCGATGAACGGCATTCTGGCGGTGATCGATCAGTCGCGCAGCGGGGTGTTCCTCTACACCGACGAGGGGTTGTACGTCGATACGCTGTTCCCGCCGGGCAACACCCGCGAGGAGGTCGGGGTCTACCGTCAGCCCGGCGAGTTTTTCGCCGGTACCGTCTATCCCAATGCCGAAAACGGAAAGATCTACTACGCTTCGGGCAAGTACACGCCGCTGCTCTACGAGCTCGAAGGCTGGTCTCTGCGCGAAAATCCGGTGAAGAAGCTGACCTCGCTGCCGGAGAAAGTTACGTTGAAGGCCGGCGACATCGCCGATCCGCCGGAACTGGCGCTGAGTCTGCGCGGCGGCGCGGGCAAGGCGCACTACGCGACCATCCGTCCCGCCATCGGCGGTGTTCAGCTGGATGGTTCGCTGACCGGCTGGGAGAGCGCGGATCCGGTGGTCTTTTCCGGCGGACGCGGGCAGTCGGTGGAGGCGCGTTGTCTGTACGATCCGGAGCATCTCTACTTCCGCTGGCAGCTGCGGTTCGACTCCAAGTTCGAGCCCAAACCGCTGCCGCCGCTGGAGCGGGTGTTCACCCATGACCAGGGGGCGGACACGGTAAGCGTCTTTTTGCAGGGCGATCCGGAGGCGCCGGTGAACGGTCCGGCGGCGGGACGTCCGGGGGATGTGCGCATGATCTTCGGGGTCTTCCGCGACGGCGACAAAGTCGTGCCGGTGGCGGTCGGCTTCTTCCCCGACTGGCCGCGGCCCGACGGCAAACCCCAGGGCTACCGCACTCCGGTCGGCGAGGCGCGCTTTGCCCATGTCGGCGCCCTGGCCGGGGCGAAGCTCGGGTACCGGGTGGACGACGACGGCAAAGGTCTGGTGATCGCCGCGGAGATTCCCCGCTCGGCCCTGCCGGGGCTGAAGCAGCCGCTGGCGGGCGGGCTGCGGACCCGGATCAATTTCGACGCGAACTTCGGCGGGCATCACCGCTTCTGGTGGGCCAACAGCGACGGCTCGGCCAATACCGAGACCTACGATGAGCCGAGCGAAGCGCGCTTCTATCCGGGCTCCTGGGCTCCGGTCCGCTTGGTCGGTCTGGAGCAGGGGGTGGTGCCGAAGAACTGGCTGATCCTCGGGCCCTTCGGCGGTCCCGGCGCGGAGAAGTTCTCCCGCGATCCGCGGACCGGCAAGGAGGAGATCCTGAAGTTCTACGAACAGCGGACCTATCCGCCCGACAACGATCAGGTCGATCCCAACGCTCAGTTCAGCGGGGAGCAGCTGCACGGCTACTGGGGAAAACCCGCCCGGATCACCTGGCGCCCGGTCTCGCTGGCCGAGCTGGACACCCGGGTGATCGTCGGCGACGGGTCGCAGGTCTGGTACGGCGCGACCTGGATCTACTCGCCGGAGACGACCAAGGTGAAGTTTGAGCTTCAGGGGCACCGGATGACGACGATCCGCTGGCGTCTCAACGGCGAGGACATTTCAGTCCCCGACAAGGCGTATCGGGATGTGAACAACCTGTCGCGCCGGGTGGCCGAGCGGGAAGTGACCTTGAAGCAGGGCTGGAATCAGCTCTCCTTCCGGGCGGTCTGCGTGGGGTACGCGCCGTTCCGGGTCGGGGTGGTGATTCAGGCGCCGGAGGCGCTGGCCTGGAAGCTCCGGCTTTCGGGACTGCCGCCGAAGGGAAAATAGGCGGAACCATGCAGGGGCGGACGGGCGTTGCGGTTCGTCCGCCCCTGTTTCTCCTGGAAACTGAACGAGGAGGTGGATCATGAAAAGAGAACTGCAAACCTTGCTGGCCGGTGCGCTGTTGCTGCTGCTCAGCTCCTGCGGGGTGGAGCCGCTGCTCTATCCGCCGGTGGCGGAAGGGGATCTCGAGCAGGCGGACCGGGAGACGGCGCGTCGACTGGCCGAGACCGGAATCTGGAGTCGGGTGGAGGATCAGGACAAAGCGCCGGAACAGCGCCGGACGCTGCGCGTGGAGTGGGCCGCCTCCGAGGCGGAGAATGTCGCGCTCCGGGAGTCGATTCTCAAGCTCGAACGGACCTCCTTCGATGCGGAACACGGCGAGCGGACGCTGCCGTTGATCGCGATTCCGCTGCGCGTGGGCAACGAGCGTTTTGCGGTGGTGTTTGCCGACCTCGCCCGGGGGCTGGAGGGTACGAAGCTGGCGCCGGAGTTCGGCAGCATGGTCCGGGCCTATTTCTATGTGGTCAAAGTCGATTTTGAGCGGGATCAGCTGGTGCTGCGACTGGTGCGCTGGACCCGGCCCGAGGGCGAAAAAAGGTTGCCGGTCGCGCCGGATATCAAGTTGCAGGACGGCATGGTGACCAACAGCACGGCGGAATTGCGCGAGCTGCTGCTGCGCGGCGCCTACACGCTGGATGATCCGGAAATCTATCAGCCCCGGAATTGAGGCGTTTCCGCGCTTGACTTTCGGAAAAAAGCCGCTATGGTGGAGCGAGCGCCGCGGGCTTGATTGCGGCGCACGACAACCGGAGGACTTATGGTTGAATCCCATACCCGCGGTCCCGCCGAGGCGGCGCGACCGGAAATCTACTGTGCCAACCACTCGCCGCGGCGGCTCTGCGAGGAGGTGGAACCTCTGCTCTCGCCCGCGCCCGGGGCGCGGCTGGTGCGCCGACCGTTCAATCACTACGAGCCGACCTTGACCGACTGGTGGATTGTGCCGTCGCTGGAGCTGCCGTTTTTCAAATATCCCAAGCTCTTTTTCCGCTGGAATCCGCGGGTCCGGGACCGTCTGGCCTGCGGCCTTCATCTGGCCAAGGGGCTGGATCCGGCGTTGCGCAAGGTCTATCCCTCGCGGAAGGGACGGCGGCTGTTGATGGATGACGCCTGGGGGTGGCACCGCTTCCGCCGGGAGGTGGCGTCGGGCGCGTTTGTCGCCCGGCTGTTCGCCGCCGCGGCGGCGGTGGGGCGGGAGATCGAGCTGGAGTTCGAGGGCGGATATGTGGACGATCCCGGACTCTTCGACCCCGAGGACGGGCGGTATCGGCGCGACTGCTATCGGTTGAGCTGTGAGCCGCGGACCGGGACACTCCGGGTGATCGGCGCCCGGCGGGACGCGGGTTGTCTGAAATTCCTCAACCGGGTGCGCGACGGCGGCAGTTTTCAGGAGGCGATGGCGACGCTGGACGGGGAGTCGTTCCTGTGGTGCGAGTGCTTTTTCGGCTGTGCCTACGCGCTGCCGCCGGGCCCGGAGTTTCCGCCGGGGGTGGAAATTCACGACGCGGCCCGGATTTATCAGGACTGGTTGCGCCATTTCGAGGAGCTGCTGCGGCCATGTTGATCGGCGGTCGCTGGTTTCTGCCCGAGCACGAGTTGCGCTGGCAGTTCGTCGCCGCGCCGGGGCCGGGCGGGCAGAAGGTGAACAAGACGGCGAGCTCGGTGCGGCTGGTTTTCCCGTTGCGGAGTTCGACCGTGCTGGAGCCGGAGCTCAAGGCCCGGCTGCTGGCGCGGCTGAGTCGGCAGCTGACGGCGGAAGGCGAGCTGCTGGTGGTGGTTCACGAGTCGCGGAGTCAATGGTACAACCGGCAGCTGGCGCTGGCGAAGCTGGCGGAGATTCTGGAGCGGGCGCTGGTGGAGCGGAAAGTCCGCCGTCCGACGCGGCCGACCGCCGGTTCGATCCGGCGGCGGCTGGCGGACAAGGCACACCACGCGCGGCTCAAGCGGGAGCGCGGTTCCGGGATCGGCGAGGAGTGAGCGCGGCGTCAGCGCGGGCTCCAGAGTTTGCGCAGACCCTCACCGAGGAAGTTGAAGGAGGCGACGGCGAGGAAGAGGGCGAGTCCCGGGAAAAAGGTCAAATGCCAGTAGCTCAGGGGGTCGTCGAAGGCCTGGCGCAGCAGGGCGCCCCAGCTGGCGGTGGGGGGCTGGACGCCGAAGCCGAGGAAGCTCAGGCCGCTTTCGGCGAGGATGGCGCCGGCGACGCCGAAGGTGAAGGAGATCAGGATCGGGCCGGCGATGTTGGGCAGCAGGTGGACGATCAGGATCCGCCACAAAGGGAGTCCGGCCACTTCACAACTCTGAATGTAGGGGAGGGCGCGTTGTTTGAGGACTTCGCCGCGGACGAGGAAGGTCAGGCCGATCCAGCCGGTGAGTCCGATGACGCCGATGACGATCAGGATGGACTGCTCGAATTTGTAGTCGCGCAGAATGGACATGATAATGAGCAGCAGCAGGAAGGTGGGGAAGCACATGATCACCTCCACCAGACGCATGGTCAGGAGGTCGAACCAGCCCCGGCGGTAACCGGCGAGGAGCCCGACGACGGTGCCGATGAGCAGCGCGATCGCGGTGGCGCCGATGCCGACGGCCAGGGAGACGCGGGCGCCGTAGATCAGGCGGCAGGCGAGGTCGCGGCCGATTTCGTCGGCGCCGCACCAGTGGTGGCGGTCCGGAGGAGCGAAGGGTTCGGCGACGGACTCAAAGGGGCCGTAGGGGATGAGGGCGAAGAGCGCGAAGGAGTCGGAGCGGGCGACTTCGCGCCGATAATCGGTTTTGTCGAGTCGGGGCTGGACCAGGAGAAAGGGCAGCAGCCAGAGCAGCGCCAGCAGGGGGATGGCGATCCGGCGGCAATTTTTCCGGAGTTTCCGGAGCAGGAGGCAGCCGGGGAGGAAGAGGAGCAGGTAGTTGAAGGTCTGCTCGATCAGAAATTCGCTGCTGTCGGGGGCGAAGAAGGTGCGCAGCGCGGGGCTGGTCCAGCCGTGGGGGGAGTGCCAGAGCCAGGGGCGGCCGTTGGCGAGGAAGGGGGCGAAGAGCGCGAGGAGCAGCAAAAAGGCGATGCCGGCGGCGCCGAGTGCGGCGAGCCAGTCCCGTCGACACCACTGCCAGAAGGTCATGAATCGTCTCATTTGCCGTGTGAACCGCCTTTCCGGCGGATACTATACAGCAAGAACGGGAAAAATGCATGGCTGAGGGTCGAAAAAAATTGAAAAAAACTCCGGAGCAGCCCTTTTTTTTTCAGGAAAATGAGCTACATTATAGCACGGCAGGTGCCAATGTAGCTCAGTCGGTAGAGCAATTCACTCGTAATGAATAGGTCATCGGTTCGATTCCGATCATTGGCTCCAGTTTTGATCCGGTGGACCGGCGTGGTAACAGCGCCGGTCTTTTTGTTTTCTGGCCGCACCCCGCGGCGGGGAGGGGGGCGCTTCCGGAGCTGCCGGGGGGAACTCCGGTCCGGCGATTGCATTTTCCCCGTGCCGATGGTATATTTTCCAGTGGAGAACTCAGGCCGAAAGCGAGGGGTCAATGCAGAAAGAGAACTGGAAGATCAGGACGATCAAGATCGAACTGCTGGAGGGAATTCCAAGCGGATTCCGCCGGGCGGAATTTACGACGCAGCTGATGCGGGTGCTGGTGGTCCCGCGCGACCGGCAGGAGCTGCTGGCCGGTTGTCCGGAAGCGAAGTTTCAGGCGGTCTACCTGATCGTCGGCGAGACCGAGGAGGGGGAGCCGCAGGTCTACATCGGCAAGACCCGGCGCATGGCGCTGCGGATCAAGGAGCACAGCAAGGGCGGAAAGAAGGATTACTGGAAAAACGTCCTCTATTTCGTCACCAAGGACAACAGCCTCTCTTCGACTGAGATCGAATATCTGGAGTGGCTGCTGATCCGGAAGGCGACCGAGGCGGGGAATTTCCAGCTCGACAACCGCAATCGGGGCAGCCGGGAGGAGCCGCAGGTGGAACCGGCCAAGCGGGCGGACTTCGCGGACTATTACAATCAGATCGTGGCGCTCACCGAGGTTCTGGGGTACGGCGGGATCTTCAATCAGATCCATACGGAAGAACCGGCGCCGGAGGCGCATTTCTTCTGCCGGAACACGAAGGGGGACGTGGCTGCCGAGCTGGTCGTCCGGGAGGATGGTTACTATGTCCTCGCCGGGTCGAGCTGTGCCTTGGAAATCTCTGAAGCGGGGAAGAAGAATGCCACACTGGTCAGGACCCGGGAAAAGCTGCTGAAAACCGGGGTGCTCAAGCAGCAGGAGGGGAAACTCCGGTTTACGCAGGATTACAAATTTTCCTCCCCCTCCCGCGCGGCGACGGTGGTTTACGGGCGCAATATGAACGGCTGGGAGGGGTGGCGCGACGCCACGGGCCGGACGCTGGACGAGTGTCTCCGGCAGAAGAGTTCAGAATAATTCCCGGCGGTCTCCCGCTTCACGCCGACCGGCGACCGCGCCCGGAAGCGGGAGGCCGTGGTGGAAAAACTGACCCGCTACTTCGAGCGCTTCAGGGAACTCGTCAACTCAATTCAGGGCTGATTTCCCGGACGATTCGCCTGACACTCCTTTCCCCTAAGATCATTCATAAACTCCTCTCCGGCGAACTAGACCTTTCCCTGGATAGTTGCCGCCGGAGTTTTCCCGACTCATGGGCGAAACAGGAAAAAGTCCTCTTAAAAACTCGATGACCGCCATGCAGCCCCAAACGGATTGTTTCTCACAGATCCTGAACGTGTGTACGCTGATTTTGAGATCTGAAATGCAATAGGAGAGAAGCCGTTATCGAGAAAAGCCTGATTTTATATTGCAAATTTAAAGGACATCTGTTGAAAAAGCTTTTTTCCGTATTATAATACATTTGCAGTAACTTCGGCAAAGCAGTATTTGAAATTCCTGAAACCATGATCAGGAATGGAGAAAATGAAGAAAGTACTGTTGTCATTGTTGATCATCGTCCTCGTGTCATTGAGCGTTTCAGCTCGTGAAACACTCAATTTCCTTTCGAAACCGCTGGCGGCTGGCAAGGCGGCGTTGACCGAAAACAGCTTCTACCTTGACAGGGTGTTGGGGGTAGCGAATTTCTCTCCGGATTTACGTTTGCCGGTGCAGCTGTTTTACAAATCTACCTCGGAGAGCACGGGAATGTTCGGCTTTGGCTGGAGTTCCCCGCAGCTGGAAAGTTCAGCAAAGCCGGAAAAGGACGGTGTCCTTTGGAAGACTCCGTGGGGTGAACAGATCCGTTTCTACGAGAAAGAGAAGCCGACAAAGGAGATGCTCGAACTCTATCGCGAGGGCATGAAAGGACGCGGCGACTACTACTCTCCCTATGCGCAGTGGGAAGCGGACACCGGTGCGGCAAAAAGTAAGCGCTCACAGACCGGAGATTGGACATTTACCGGAAAACGCGGTTACGCCGGTTGGAAGTTCGTCTATCGCGATGCAAAACTGACACAAATAACAGCGCCGTCGGGTCGAACTCTGCGCTTTGCGTATGATCGGGATCGCCTTTCTTCGGTCAGCCAGGATGGATTGAAGCTGATAGAACTGAACTATTCCGGAAAGCTGGCTTCCGGCATGACACTGAATGGAGTGAAATATCGTTTTTCCTATCAGAACAACAAGGTGACGCTGCTGCCGAAGACGGTACAGGCGAAGGCGATGCAAATCAATGTTCCGCAACTGACCGGTTACCGGCACGGGACACTCGCTCCGACGGTATTCGCCTACGATTCATACGGGTATCTGACGCTTGTGACGCGGGGCGACTACCGGGATGAACTGAAAGTCCAGCACGAAAGCGAGGCGGAGCGCCTTGCATCGCTGCGCCAGGCGGCGGAGAAAAAACGCTCTTTCAGCGGAGGAACAGCAGGCCGTCTACTTTCCGACTCGACGCTGAACTATGCGTATGGAAATGAAGAGCCGGGACAGGTGACGCTGACCAACCGGCTGGGACAGAAGGCATCCTATCATTACAACGGTAAAACCGGTGTATTCAACATCACGGAATTTTCCGGACGCAAGAGCACGATTTACTACTTCATGCGCTACGACGTCGCCTATCTCGGCAAGGTGCGCAAGATTGTGGACGGGCGGGGCCGGACGGTGGCCAGTTACCGCTACGACAAACTCTCCGGCAATGTCGTCCGGATCCGCGACATGGCGGGAAACGACCTGAACTTTTCCTACAATGAGCTCGGGGAAGTGAAACTGATCACCCGGCGTGGCGCGGAACAGGATGACCCGGAGCCGGTAGTCGGCTTCCGCTACGACAGCCGAAGGAATCCGACTGAGATCATGCGGCTGAATGCTGAAGGACGCGCGGTTGCATCAACTTCGATTCATTATGACGATGCGAATCAGCCGCAGCGGATTTCGGATGGCCGCACCTGGCGTGATCTGCGCTACAATCGGTTTGGGTTGGTGACGACTGAAATGAATATGTTCCGGCAGATGGTTCGCCGGGAATATGACAGTTTCAACCGTCTTTCCTCGGTGGTGGCTCCGGACGGCACGAAGACCTGTTACACCTACAATGAGAACGGCCAGCTGATCCGTCTGGAGCGCCTTGACGGTGAGAAACGACTGAACCTGCTGGACATCCAATACGGCAGTCATGGATTGCCGGTGAAGTACACGGATGGGAAGGAACGGAGCAAGTCGTTTGACCGTGACGCATTCGGTCGCGTGGTGTGCGAGCATTTCCCGGATGCGACTCAGGTCGAATACAGCTACAATGCGCTTGGCCAGCTGATCCGGGTGCTCGATCAGAACCGCCATGAGATCCGTTTTGACTGGGATCGCTTCGGCCTGAAGGAGAAGGTGACTGCCGCCAAT
>CASFRF010000025.1 GCA_949297015.1 uncultured bacterium | reverse complement strand
TGCCGGGGCGGGAACAGTCGCTGAAGACCATTGCCGCCTTCTTCGAGGCGGCCAGACGCGGCAACTATCCGATCAAGTTCACCTTTGCGCTGGACAATCCGTGGCGCAATCCGGCGGTGATCGCCTGGCTGCTGGAGAACTACGGCGACAGTCCGTATCTGGCCCGGCGCCACGGCAAGGTGCTGTTCTTCGGGTATCACTCGTTCACCGATGCGCGGGAGTTTGTCCGGGAGTATCTGGAGCGGAAGCGCGGCAACACCGCGGTGCCGCAGGTGTATGTGCGCGAGACCTCGATTCCGGGGCTGCCGCAGCTGGAGCGCGACCGGCTGGAGTTCCCCGAGCTGACGTCGCTCGACGATCTGCGTCTTACCCCGGCGGGCTGGGCCGCGCACGGCAAGGTCTACCGCTTCTATGAGCAGAAGTTCAAACAGCCGTTCTACATCGTCTACGATCAGAACCTCGGTCCCACGCCCGGCGACTTCCGGCAGCGCGAGGACTACTACCGCGCGGTGCGGACGCTGGCCCGCGACTTCGACGCGGTGGGCCGGTTCTTCACCAACGACGGCGATGACCCCGAAGTGACCGCCGAAACCGCGCGACTGGTGCGTGCCGCCGGCAAGGAGTGGTGGGAGCCGCTGTTCTACCAGTATGAGAATTCGCACTGGCAGAAGACCCGGCTGACCCCCGGCGCTTCGACGCTGCGTGAACGGTGGCGCCGGATTTTCGAGAACGATTCGACGCTGATCCAGTTCGCCACCTGGAACGACTACACCGAAAACACCAATCTGGCGCCGTCCCGCGAGTACCATTACGCCTATTTCGATCTCAATCGTTATCTGACCGACTGGTGGAAGACCGGAGTCCGGCCCGAACTGACGAAGGACCGGCTCTACGTCTTCTACAATCTCTATCCCCGGCAAGCCGACATTCAGCCCTTCCGCCGTTCCCAGTTGAACGATTTCGATTCGGTGATTGAGGTGGTTACGCTGGCTGTGGCGCCCGGCGAGGTGTCGCTGCCCGGGCGGCAGGTGGTCCGTTCGGTCCCGGCGGGGCTGAGTTATTTCCAGATTCCGGCGACGCCGGGTCCGGTAAAAGTTGAGCTCCGGCGCGACGGCCGGACCGTGGCGGAGCTGACCGCTCCGGAACCGGTTACCGACCGGCCCTTCCGGCAGCAGCTGGTCAACGCGGCGTTCTCCACGGAGTTCGCCCGGCACTGGCGCGAGGACTTCGGCGACGCCGCGCCCGAACCGCTGCAGGGCTTCTACGGCGACGTCGACGGGGACGGCATGCCGAACTGGTTCGAGATGTATTACTTCGGGAAACTGGGGGATTTCGCCACCGCCGCCGTCGCCGAGCCCGGCGCGGACGCCAACGGCGACGGGATCTCCAATCTCGAATCCTATCGCCGCGGACTCGATCCGGTCCGGAAGGTCGAGCCGTACACCGCCGGAACCTGCTGGGACATTCTGGCCGACGTGCCGGAGGACTGCTCCTTCAATCCCGAAGTGGACCAGCGGGGCAATCCGGTCTGGTACTATTCGCTCCGGCTGCGGAAGGCGGGGGCCACCGGGGACTACCTGGAGACACCGGTGGAGAACTCCTATCGCAAACTCGCCGAGCACCATGTGCGGCACAGTCTGACCTACCAGTCGGCGGCGGGGCGGACCTATCGCGGCGGCTGGATGCTGCAGCGCTGGCCGAAAGGGGGGGCCCGGAGTCTGGATTTCAACTCCGGCGTCAATTCGGAGGCGCAACTGGAGTTCCACGCTCCGGTCGGCGGCGTGTTTTCGCTCTCCGGGCGGGTGATCGGCGGCAAACCGGCCGCCCGGTTGGAGTTGCGGGATCCGACCGGAAAGGTCCTGCTGCAGATCGCGCCGAAACCCGACGAGGCGCGTGATTTTCAGCTGGATGGCGTCAGGTTGAATCGTGGCGACCGGCTGTCCTTCGTCGCCGTCGCCCCCGACGCGCGAAATTTCGGTCAGTTCAAGTTCGAGCATCTGCAAGTGAAACTGAAACAACCCCAAGAATAAGGAGGGTGCCGATGAAGATCCGATCCTGTTTTACGCTGATCGAACTCCTGGTGGTGATTGCGATCATCGCGATTCTGGCTTCGATGCTGCTCCCGGCGCTGAATTCGGCGCGGGAGCGGGCGCTCAGTGTCAAGTGCCTCTCGAACCTCCGGCAGGTTGGCACGGCGTTCCACAACTACGCCGCCGACTCCGGGGACTACATCCCGACGCCGAATCTGCGCTCCTACGGCTACAAGAGCTTCACCTGGAAGTTTCCCGAAGGCCAGAACGCCGTCGACAACGCCGGCTGGGTGCAGCAGAGCTGGTACTTGAATTTGCTGACCTACGGCGGCTATCTGCCGCCGATCACCAGTTCGACCAAACCGGTCCGCGACCAGTACGTTTCGGTCTGCCCCTCGTACCTCCGGCAACAGGCGCTGTTCACCTACGCCTTTCCCCTGCCGGCGGATCAGAAGGAGGGGAATGTCTCGCTGCACATTTACAAGCACGGCGGAACCTACGGCTTCAACGCCTCGCTGAACCGCAATCTGATCGCCGGGGCTTTGACCCAGCCCAATATCCGGCGGATCAGTGCGATCCGCAATCCGAGCGGCCGGTTTGTCTCGGGGGACGGGGCCAACAACGTCGAAATCAACGCCAACGTCGCCACCTTGATCGGCACCGGAACCAGCGTCAAGGGGCCGTGGTTCGGCCACAACGAGCGGACTCAGCTGGTGTTTCTCGACGGTCACACCGCGGCCGTGAGCCGGCCCGAGCTGCCGATCTGCGACGATTACCGTTTCGCCAACAAACCCAATTCCAACCCCGGCGGCGAGACCACGCTGGCCTATCCTTGGTAGGAGAAATAAAAATGGTTTTGAATCTATTCCGCTTGCCTGCCTTCACCTTCCCCGAGGGCTTCCTCTGGGGCAGCGCCACCGCCGGTCACCAGATCGAGGGGGACAACACCGCCAGCCAGAACTGGCACGAGGAGCAGGCCCACCCGGAACGCTATGAGGAGCCCTCGGGGTGCGCCTGCAACTCCTGGGAGCTCTATCCCGAGGACGTCAAACTGCTGACCGAGCTCGGCCACCGGGCCTACCGCTTCTCCCTCGAGTGGAGTCGGATCGAGCCGGAGGAGGGGCGGCGCGATCCGGCGGCGCTGGCCCGTTATCAGGACCTGCTGGACCGCCTGGCGGCGGCGGGCATTCACGCCTCGGTGACGCTGCACCACTTTACCCATCCGCAATGGTTCGCCGCGCGCGGCGGGTTTCTGCGCGAGGAGAATCTGGATTACTTCCGGCGGCACCTCGAGTTTCTGGTGCCGCAGATCGCCGACCGGGTCGGCTCGTGGTGCATCCTCAACGAGTTCAACGGAGCGCCGACGCTGGAGCCGGAGGCGGTGGCGCGCAAGCTCAATCAGCTCAAGGCCCATGCGGCGGGGTACGGCATCGTCAAGGAGTTCAGCTCGGCGCCGGTCTCCTCGGCCCACGCGCTGGTGCCGCGGTTGCCGCTGCGCCCGGACGACCGGCTGGACCGGGCCCGGGCGGAGTTTGAAGACTGGACCACGAACGAATTCTTCTTCCACGCGGTCCGGACCGGTGAGATCGTCTATCCCTACCGCGATCTGGAAATGGTGCCGGAACTCAAGGGCAGTTGTGATTACTGGGCGATCAACTACTACCACCGCCGCCTCTGCGACGCCCGTTCCGCCGGTGCCGCCCGCAAGTTCGGGCTCACCCGGATGAAGGTGCTTGATTCCGACGCCTGGGACCGCGAATTCTGCCCGGAGGACTTCATTCACGCGCTGGGCCGGGTGAACGATCTGCCGGTCTGGATCACCGAAAACGGCGTCTGCTGCGACGACGACCGGTTCCGGATTCTCTATCTCATGCAGCATCTGGAGGCCATGCGGGAGGCCATGCGGCTCTACCGGGTCGATCTGCGCGCCTATTTCTACTGGTCGCTGCTGGACAACTACGAGTGGAGCACCTATCTGCCGCGCTTCGGACTGGTGGCGGTCGATCGCCGGACCTTCCGCCGCACGCCCAAGCCCAGCGCCGCCTTCTATCGCGAGGTTATCGCCGCCAACGGCATGTCCGGCGAGCTCTTCGCCCGACATCTGCCGGAACTGCCCCGGTTCGGACTCTACGACTACGGAGCGGACTGGAAGTGAAAAGACCCATTCAATTGCTGACGCTGCTGACCGCCGCCGTTGCGGTCGCCGCGCCCCCCGCGGAAAAGAAGATCTTCGCGCACTACATGGGGTGTCTGCCGTTGCAGCTGTACCCCCGGCTGGCGCAGCAGGAGGGCTTCGAGAGCGCCCGGCCCGGCGCAACCGACTACCGGAGTGCGATCGGCGGCAAATATTTCAGCAGTCCGCTGCTGCCGCCCGACTGGCGCGCCGACCCGGTGGAGGCCGCCGCGCTGGACATCCGGCGGGCGCTGCGGGCGGGCATCGACGGCTTTGCGGTGGATCTCTCCGGGCGCGAGCTGGCGCCGCTGACGCTGCGCAGCCTGATCCGGGCCGCGGAAAAATATGATCTGCCGTTTGAAATTTCGCTGGCGCTGGACGGGGGCTACCGCAATGCCGGGATCATCAAACTCCTGTGCGAGGAGTTCCGCGACAGCCCCAAACTGGCCCGGCGCAACGGGAAGATTCTGCTCTTCGGCTACAACTCCGGTACCGATGCGGAACAGTTCGTGCACGAGTATTTTCTGCGTAAACGGACCGGGCGCGGGCTCGATCCGGCGGTCTACCGGGCGGCGACGGAGTTTCCGGGGCTGCCGCAGCTGTCCCGCGCCGAGCTCGACTTCCCGGAGTTGACTGCGGAACGGGACTTGTGGAACACGCCCGCCGGTTGGCGGGCGCTGGCGGCGCCCTTCCGGTTCTACGAGCGCAGCTGCGGCAACGGGGAGCGGATCGCATTTCAGTTCGAGCTGACGCCGTTCACCCGGAACGGGGCGATGAAGCCGGATTTGGCGCAGATGCGCCGGGTGATCGCGGTGCTGAGTTCCGAGTTCGAGGCGCTCGGAAACTTCCTGCCGGCGACATTGTATGACGAGGAGCAGATGATCGAATTGGCGGCCATCGCCCGGGAACACGGCGCCGAGTGGGGCGAGGCGGTCTGTTATCAGTACGACCGGCCCTACCATGGGCGGCTGCACTGCGGCCCGATCGTCGAAACCATGTTGAAACGCTGGGAGCTGGTGGAGAAGACCGGTGCGACCCTGCTGCAGTTCACCACCTGGAACGACTATTGCGAAGGCACCATGCTGGCGCCCACGCCGGAGACCCGGTATGTGCACGGCGAACTCAACGCTTGGTTCGTGCAGCGCTGGAAGACCGGGCAGTTTCCGGAGCCGCGGGAGGATACGATCATGGCGCTCTATCACAAGTATCCGGTGGGCGCGGAACGCGACAGCTTCCCGTTTCGGGCGCCGCGGATCGCCGAGCTCAAAAAGGTGCTGGAGGTGGTTACCATGCTGACCGCTCCGGGGCGGGTGACGCTGCCGGAACGGGGCATCGCATACGACGCTCCGGCGGGGTTCCACTACCGGCAGTTCCCGCTGACGCCGGGACCGGTGACGGTCCGGGTCGAGCGGGCGGGCAAAGTGGCGAAGGAGCTGGTCTGCGGCGAGCCGATCGTCTCGGAACGGGTGTTCCGGCCGGAGCAGACGCCGACCGCCTGGTCGACCAGTTTCCAGCGCTTCTGGCGCGAGGATTTCGGAGAGGCCGAGCCGGTGTCGCTGGAGGGTTTTTACGCCGTCCGGCCCGGATCGGTGTTCCCGAACTGGTTCCGGATGGTGTACTTCGGGACCATGGGTGATTTCCGCAAGTTGCCGGAGGTCGATCCCGGAGCCGACCCCGACGGCGACGGCGCCACCAATCTTGAAGAGTACCTCCGCCAGACCGATCCCACCCGTCCCGACCGCTGGACCTACGAACCCGGATTCCGCTGGGAACCCGGAGCCGAGCTGCCCCCGGGCTTCAGCTTCAATCCCGACCGGGACCGCCGGGGGCGGCCGGTCTGGTCCTACGGGGCCGACGGTTTCCCGGAGGAGGAGTTCCGGGAGTTTACCGATTCGGAGGCCTCCGGCGGCGATCGGCTCCGGCACCGGTTCCCGGCCCGCGACCGCGCGGCGGAGCCGTGGCAGCTGGGGGAGGATCCCCGGCTGCCGAAGTGCGCGCTGGAGCTCCGGTGGCGCGACGGCGCGCTGACCTGTGAACTCAAGCCCGATCGCGAACACGGCGCCGGGCTCCGGTTCCGGGCTCCGACCTCCGGCGTCTTCACCCTGTCGTTCGAGGCGTCCGCCCCGAAAGGGGGACACCTGCGGTGGTTCGGCGCCGATTCCGGAACGGCGGAGCTGGCGCCGGAGACCCCGCTCCGGCGGACGGTGCGATTCCGCGCGGCCGAGGGCGAGACGCTGACCGTGCTGGCCGCGGCCGGAACCGGTCCGGTTCAGCTGCGGAACCTGACGGTTCAAAAGCTGAGCGAGGAGGATCCGGATTTGTAAAATCGGAAGATTTGGAGTATTTCGTATACCGGATGAAACCGGACGGTGAAACACACCGTCCGCAATGGCAACAGAAAAGAGGACTTCATGGAACGGAAAAAGTATTGTCTGGTGGGAACCGGCGGTCGGGCGGGAATGTATGTGACGGCCATCGCCAAAACCTACCGGGACCGGGCGGAGCTGGTCGGACTCTGCGACGTCAATCAGGCGCGGATGGACTTCTATTTGAAATACTATCTGCCGGAACTGTGCGACTACCACCAGCCGGTTCCGACCTGGAAGGCCCACGAGTTCGACCGGATGATCGCCGAGGCCCGGCCGGATGCGGTGATCGTCACCAGCGTGGACCGGACGCACCACCGCTATATCTGCCGGGCGCTGGAGCTGGGGTGCGAGGTGATCACCGAAAAACCGATGACCATCGACGCGGAAAAGTGCCAGCAGATTCTCGACACCGTCAAGCGGACCGGCGGCAAACTCACCGTGACCTTCAACTATCGCTATGCGCCGCGCAACGCCAAGGTGCGCGAAGTGCTGCAGAGCGGCCTGGTCGGCGAGATCACCACCGTCCACTTCGAGTGGCTGCTCGATACCAGCCACGGCGCCGACTACTTCCGGCGCTGGCACCGCAACAAGGCCAACTCCGGCGGGCTGCTGGTCCACAAGGCCACCCACCACTTCGACCTGATGAACTGGTGGCTCGATTCGTCGCCGGAACTGGTCTACGCGCTGGGGGATCTCAAATTCTACGGTCGGGCCAACGCCGAGCGCCGGGGCGTCACCGAGTTCTACGACCGCGCCCGCGACAACGCGGTGGCGGCCCGTGACCCCTTCGCGCTGAAGATCACCGACCGCGATGTCATTCTGAAGGGCCTCTACTACGACGCCGAGCACGAGGACGGCTACTACCGCGACCGCAGCGTCTTCGCCGACAGCATCGACATTGAAGACAACATGTCGGTGATCGTCCGCTACCGGAACCGGGCGGTGATGACCTACTGTCTGCACGCCCACGCTCCGTGGGAGGGCTACCGGGTCGCCTTCAACGGCACCCGGGGGCGGCTGGAGTTCAACGTGGTGGAGAAAAGCTACGTCAGCGGCGGCGCCGAGGACTTCAATCAGCCCGGCATGCGCGAGCTCGGGAAGGACCGGTCGCAGCTGGTTCCGGAGCTGATCTTTCAGCCCCACTGGGGCACGGCCCGCGAGATTCCGATCGTGTGCGACAATCTGGCCGGGCACGGCGGCGGCGACGAGCGGCTGCTCCGGCATCTGTTCGTCGGCGTGGACGAGGATCCGCTGGGGCAGGCCGCGGGCTACCGCGACGGCGCCAATTCGATTCTGACCGGAATCGCCGCCAATCAGTCCATGCGCACCGGACTGCCGGTGCGGGTCGATTCGCTGGTCAAGGAGTATTGACCGCAACCTGCCGGCCGGGGAGGGGGCCGGCGGTTCTTCAACAGCCGACCCGGAGCGTGGCGCTGACCCCGGCGGGGAGCTCCCGGCCGGTGCTTTCGGGGATGGTCATTTCGGCGCTTTCAAGTTCGCCCGAGGCGCCGAAGGTCTGGCGCAGCAGCCGCTCCAGCACCCGCGGCGTGAAGCCCGGTGAGTGGCAGCTCAGGGTGATGAAGAACGGCTTCCCCGGCGCCAGCAGCTGCCGACAGAGTTCCAGCAGGGGCGGCAGATCCTCGGCGATCTTCCAGACCTGGCCCTGGGCGCCGCGCCCGAAGGTCGGCGGATCCAGCGCGATCCCCTGATAACGCGAGTCGCGGCGGAGCTCCCGGCGGCAGAATTTCATGACGTCGTCGGCGATCCAGCGGATCCGGTCCGGAACCGACGGATTTTGCCGCTGCATCTCCCGCCCCCAGTCGATCATGCCCCGACTGGCGTCGAGGTGGCAGGCGGCGGCTCCGGCCCGGGCCATGGCCATGGTCCCCAGCCCGGAATAGCCGAAGAGATTCAGGGTTTTCGGCGCTTCACCCAGCCGGGGAATCATTTCACCGAAACGCTCCCAGTTCCGGTACTGTTCCGCGAAAAATCCGAGGTGCCCGAAGCCCGTCGGCCGGATCAGCAGCGTAAAGGCGCCCCATTCGGCCGACCAGGAATCCGGCAGTTTCCGGCGGTACTCCCAGCGGCCGCTGCCGGTCGGGTCGCGGGTGAAGACCGCGTCGGCGGCCTGCCACTCGGCTGCGGGCAGCGCGGGAGCCCAGAAGGCGTTCAGCGCCGGACGGACCAGCCGGTAGGGTCCGACCTGTTCCAGCTTGGCCAGGTTGCCGCTGTCCAGCAGCCGGTAGGGGAGCGGAGCGGCGGCCATCAGCAGTTGGACTCCCGGTGCACATCGTCGGCCGCGTAGGCCACTTCGCCGCCGACCACCGTCAGCAGCGGCCGGTTGGTCTTCTGCTCGAAGACCGCCAGATCGGCGCGGAAGTTCGGCAGCAGCCGCCCGCGCCCGGCCAGATTCAGCGCCTGAGCCGGATTCTGGCTGACCGCGGTCGCCGCCTGGGTTTCGGAGAGGTGGCCACAGCTCATCAGACTGTGCCAGCCGCTGTCCAGCATGGTGGTGGTCCCGGCCAGGAGATTCTGTTCGTTCTGCGAGAAGCCGTTCCGGACAAAGATCCGGGAGGGACCGATCCGGTAGCTGCCGTCGGGCATGCCCGCGGCCATGGTGCCGTCGCTGATGCCGATCAACTGGTTGGCCGGTTTGCAGCGGCAGGCCAGATCGGCCATGCGCGGATGGATGTGGCGACCGTCGATAATCAACTCCACCGTTACCCGATCGTCGGTCAGGGCGACGCTGGTCAAATTCATGTTGCGCTGATGCAGCGGCGGCATGCCGTTGAACAAATGGGTACAATGTCCGGCTCCGGCGTCGATCGCCCGGAGGGTCTCGGTTTCATCGGCCACGCTGTGCCCCATCGAAGGGATCACGTTGTGTTCGCGCAGAAATTCGACGAGTTTGACCGCGTTCTCCAGTTCCGGCGCGAAGGTCATGAGTTTAATCAGCCCCGGCGCCGCCGCCAGCATCTCCGCGGCGAAACCCAGATCGACGGGGACGATCACATCCTCCTTCTGGGCGCCGCGTTTGGCCGGGTTCAGGAACGGCCCCTCCAGATTGATGCCGATCGGCACCGCGCCGCGGCGGGGCCCCCGGATCAGTTTGGCCAGCGCCGCCAGATTGGAGAGCATCCGCTCCGGAGTGTCGGCGACCACGGTGGGGACAAAGGTGGTGACCCCGCGGCTGGCCAGCAAGGTTCCCATATCGTCGATGGTCCGGGCGGAGTCCGCCACCGAGGAACAGTCGAAGCCGCCCGCGCCGTGCAGGTGGGTGTCGATGAAGCCGGGGGTGATGTAGGCGTGGTCGAATTGAAAGATTTCGATGCCCGGCTCGCGGGAAAAGGCCGAGAGACCGCCGATGGCGAGAATGCGCTCATTTTCACAGAGCACCGCGCCCTGATCGATCCGGCGTTCGGGCGTGACCAAGTAGTCGGCGATGTAGAGTCTTCTGATTTTAGCCATGACCTTATTATACCACGTTCCCGGCTTTTTGCAACCCGGAGGGCGGAAATCGTGCGAAAAAGAGTCCGGGGACTTTTAAATTGCGAAAGAGCGGTTATAGTATCCGGCAGAAAACCGGAAGCGGAAATCATGGAAGTGGAGGAGCGTGAAGATGTCAACGGAATGGCCCGTATCGTGCAAATTGTATCAGCTGCCAGAGCTGACTGAAATCAACCGTCTGCCGATGCACAGCTGCCTGATCCCCCAGGCCGGGGTGCGCGAGGCGCTGCAGGGGCGGAAGGAGGATTCTCCGTTTTTCATGTCGCTGGATGGCGAGTGGGATTTTGTATTGCTGGAGCGTCCGGAACTGACGCCGGAGAACTTTGCCGAGCCCGGTTTCCCCCTGACCGGCTGGCGGCGGATTGCGGTGCCTTCCAACTGGACGCGGCAGGGGACCTGGGATCTGCCGGTCTACACCAACGTCAAGATGCCCTTCGAGAACCAGCCGCCGGTGGTACCCGAGGCCAATCCGACCGGCTTGTACCGGACCACGTTCACGGTGCCGGAGCATTGGAAGAACCGCCGGGTGGTCATCCAGATCGGCGGGGCCGAGAGCTATCTGGAGGTCTATTTGAACGGCAAGTTCATCGGCATGGGCAAGGATACGCGGCTGCCCTCCGAGTTCGATCTCACTCCGGCGCTGAATTTCGAGGGGGAGAACGTGCTGGCCTGCCGGGTGATCCGCTGGTCCGACTCCAGCTACATCGAGGATCAGGACCAGTGGTGGATGGCCGGAATCTACCGCAGCGTCTTTCTGTACAGCACCGATACCGCCTATTTGGAGGATGTGGCGGTCAACGGCGATCTGGATCTGGAGAACGGCGAGGGGATTCTGACGGTGGAGACCCACCTTGGATTCGATCTTGCGACCTTCCTGCCGAACGGCCCGGAGCGCGATTACACGCTGCACTGCCGGCTGTTCGACGCCGCCGGACGCGAGATCTGGAGCACGGCCGAACGGGTCAACTGGAAGTACCGGGTCCACCACTACCGCAACCGGATCGAGGCGCGATTGCCCGGCGTCCACCCCTGGTCGGCCGAGGTGCCCTATCGCTACGGCTTCACCATCGAGCTCTGCGAGCAGAGCGGCCGGGTGCTGGATTGCCGGGGGGTGAAGACCGGGTTCCGCCATATCGAGGTCCGCGGTCGGGAACTGCTGTTCAACGGGCGGAAGGTCTATCTGCGCGGCGTCAACCGCCACGAGCATGACGAGCGCAACGGCAAAACCCTGTCGCTGGAGACCATGCTCGCCGACATCCGCTTGCTGAAGGCTTTCAATTTCAACGCGGTGCGCTGCTGCCACTATCCGGATGACAGCCGCTGGTATGATCTCTGCGACGAGTACGGAATCTATGTGCTCGACGAGGCCAATGTGGAGGCCCACGCCAACTATCCGCGGCTCTGCCGGGATCCGCGCTGGCGCAACGCCTTCCTGGCGCGGATCACCCGGATGGTGCTGCGCGACCGCAATCATCCGTCGATCTTCGGCTGGTCGCTGGGCAACGAGTCGGGCAACGGCGAGAACCATTCGCTGGCCGCCGCGGCGGTGCGCGAGCTCGATCCCACCCGGATCGTCCATCACGAGGGCGAGCTCAAACCCTACTGGCATCAGGGCGGCAACGACTACGAGGACGTGGGCGGATTCGACAACGACTTCGCCGATCCGATGTATCCGGTGATCGAGGATCTGCTGGACTTCTCCGCCGCCGGTCAGGGGGAGCGTCCGTTCATCATGTGCGAGTACTCCCACGCCATGGGCAACAGCAACGGCTCGCTGGCCGACTACTGGCGGGTGATCGAGTCCCATCCGGGACTGCAGGGCGGATTCATCTGGGACTGGGTGGATCAGGGACTGCTCGAATTCAACGCCGAGGGACGGCCCTACTGGGCCTACGGCGGCGATTACGGCGAAAAGAGTCACGACTTCGATTTCTGCATCAACGGCATGATCTGGCCGGATCGGAAACCCCATCCGGCGATGTGGGAGTTCAAGCATCTGGCGCGGCCGGTGCGGCTGCGGCCACTGGATCCGGCGGTGCGGAGCTTCGAGCTGGAGAACCGGTACGATTTCCGCGATACCGCGCATCTGGCGGCGCGCTGGGAGTTGCTCAAGCAGGGGGTCGGGGTGGAGTCGGGCGAGCTCGCGCTGCCGGTGCTCGCGCCCGGCGAATACGCGGAGCTGGAGATTCCGTTCCAGGCTCCGGCCCTGGCTCCGGGCGAGGAGGCGCAGCTGCGCGTGACCTTTACCCTCCGGCAGGATGAGGGGCTGCTGACCGCCGGCGAGGTGGTGGCCGTCGAGCAGTTCGACGTCACCCCGGTCTGTCCGGCGGCCCCGGCCCGGCCGGAACCGCCGGCGGTCGGCAAAGTGGCGCTCCGGAAGACTGCCGCGAGGCTGACCGCGTCCGTCGGTCCACTTGAGCTGGTGGTGGATCGGGCGAAGGGCGCGGTCCGGGAGATCCGTTGCGGCGGCGAGGTGGTGGTGGCCGTCGGGCCCGAGCTCAATCTCTGGCGGGCCGCGACCGACAACGACGGCATCCGCGGCTGGAGCGGGCAGGAGCACAAGGCGCTGGGGCGCTGGCAGGCCGCCGGACTGGATCGGCTGACGGTGGAGTCGGGATCGGCCGACGGCGAGCTGATCGAGGGCCGGGCGGTGCTGACCTTGCGCCGGACCTATGTCGCCGCCGGGACCGACACCCGGGTCGAGGCGGTGCAGCAGCTCACCGTGACGCCCGACGGCGCGCTGCATTGCGTGCTGGACGGCCGGATCGCCGCCTCTTCGGTGACCATTCCCCGGTTCGGCGTGGTGCTGGAGCTGACCCCGGGCTTTGAGCAGCTGGAGTATTACGGTCTGGGGCCACACGAGAATTACATCGACCGGCGGGACGGCGCCTTTCTGGGGCGTTACGCCGACACCGTGGACGCGATGTACACGCCGTATATCCTGCCGCAGGAGAACGGCAACCGGACCGGCGTGCGGGAGCTGGTGCTGTTCCGCGGCGAACGCCGGTTGACGGTCACCGCGGCGGAGCCGTTTGAATTCAGCGCCAGCCACTTCCGGGCGGCGGAGCTGTTCGCGGCCCGGCACACCGCGGAGCTGCGCCGCAACGAGCAGACGATTCTGACGCTGGATTGGCGGCAGTGCGGTCTGGGCACCATGTCCTGCGGGCCGTCGACCCGTGCCGAGTACGAAATGGCGCCGGGCAATTACCGGTTCGAGTACACGCTGCGTCTGGTCTGAACCGGGCCCGGGGCGGGCCCCAAAACCCCCCCCGCGGGACGCACCCCCGGCCGCCCCCCGCGCGAGGGGGGGGGGGCCGGCCCGATTTTGTGGGTGTCG
>CASFRF010000024.1 GCA_949297015.1 uncultured bacterium | reverse complement strand
ATCAGCACGACGTAGAGCCGGAGCGCCGTCCGGAGGAGCCGCCGACGGCGCTTGCGGGTCAAACCCGGCAGCCGCAGCGCCACCCGCACCGCGTTGCAGAAAAACTCAAAATCCGCCTTCCAGCGATCGGTGATCCCGCCCCCGACGGCGTAGCGCCGGTCGTGAATGTCGGCGACGATCTCCAGTTCCGGATAGAGACAGCCGATGACGTCGCGCGTCCACTCCGGCATCCAGGCGGCGCCGATCCCGTTGCAGTCACGTTGCACCGCCTCCACGTCGTCCAGCAGCGCCGCCCCGGCCAGCCGCAGCTGCCGGGCGAGGCGCTGTTTTTCCAGAACCTCCCCGGCGCTGTACATTAATAGAGCTCCAGCAGCGCAGCGGATTTGGCTTCAAGGTCCTTGTACTCCGCGACTTCGCGCGAGCGCATCAGGAACAGCCGCCGGAATTTCACCAGCGCGGCTTTGACCTCGGCGTCCGGCAGCTCCGCGGCCAGCGCCGCTTCGTACCAGAGGTCGAACAGTTTCCCGGCGTCCACCGCGCGGGTGACGCTGAGTTTTCGCGCGAGATAGTCCTGCACGTCGGCCACGACCAGCTCCGGCTTGATCTGCCCGGCGGTGAGCAACCGGCTGTCGCAGCTGTAGAGGCCGTAGGCGTGTTCGGCCTCCACCGCCAGCGGGCGGGCCTTGGCGTAGTCGCGGGCGTAGTAGGCCACCTCAAATTCGTAGAGGGCGACCAGACTGCGGACCCGGGCGTCGTCGCTGGTTTTGAGTTTTTCAAAGAAGGCGTTTTCAGTGGTCAGGTCCTTTCCGGCCTCGATGGCCGGTTTGGCGGCGATCACCGCGGCATAGGCCGTGTCGCGCGACGGCGCCAGTTCGTAGGCCGCTGCGGCCTCGGCGAAGGTCGGAGTTTTGGCGACCTCCTCGGCGGCGAACGACGCCAACGCGGCGGCAACGGCGGTCAGGGCAATCAGGGCTTTTTTCATTCTCACATCTCCTTGTTTTTGGTTTTTTTACTTCCCGTTGATCGGGGTTGAACGAAGTGAAATTTCGTCGGCCTTCGGCTCTCCCTCCGCAACCACATGCAGCACGCGGTCGCTGATTTTGAGCTCCTGTAGAATCGCGCGGCGCAGCGGGTCCGGGCGCTCCCCGTAGCCGACGGCCACCAGCGCCGCCGCCGACTCCGGGCGGTTGAGGAGGGGCCGCCATTTGTTGACCCGCCGCACCGTCTCGCAGGGCGCGCCGTAGAGCTCGCCCAGAATCGTGATTTCCGGGTTTCCCGAGCGCACGGCCTGCACCAGAAAGGCCGTGTACCCCGGCTCCAGTCGCATGAAATGGAGCGACGTTTTCCGCCAGCCGACGGCGAAAGCGTCGCAGGACGCGGCCAGCATGGCGAGCTCCCGCTTCAGCGTTTCCGGGTCGGGGAAAATGGTGGCCGGCTCCGTCTCCGGGAGCGGTGACCACGCCAGCGCCACGCAGGTGAATCCGGCCTGCCGGGCCCGGTCGATGGCGCCGAGGAGCTCCAGCGCGCGGTCCCCGGTGTAGACCGCGACGATGGCGTCGAATCCCTGCTCGCGGAGCTGTTTCAGCTGTTGCAGCTGCCGGTCGGAGCAGTAGGGCTCCGGCGCCGTCAGTTCGGCGACGAATTTCAGACCGGCGGGGAGTTCCCGGACCGGCAGCGCCGGATCGTCGGCGCCGAGGAGCTCCGCCCAGCGCTGGAACCGCGCGAAATTTTCCGCGCGAAACTCCGGATCCGTCCGGAGATAGCCGGTGTCGAAATTTCTCACCCCGAGCGACCAGAGCGCGACCTCCGCCGCGCCCCCGGCAAGGGCCGCCGCCGTGAACAGCAACAGGAAAATTTTCTTCATGGCGCCACCTCCGTCTGGACAATAAAACAAATGGTAGCACTCTCGCCGTCGACGTAATCGATGGTGACCGCGAAATTGCCGGTCCGCAACCCGGGGTCGATGAAAAACGGCAGGTACTCGCCCAGTCCGGGGTTGCGGGCCGTCATCAACGGGATG